>CAJKOW010000001.1 GCA_905201685.1 uncultured Bacteroides sp.
CGAAACTCCGTACGTGAAACTGATTTCTCAGCTCTTCGGCGACCGCGAAATGGTAGCCAACGCTACAGGATGTTCTTCTATCTACTCTGGCTCTGTTCCTTCTACTCCTTACACCAAGAACGAGAAGGGTCACGGTCCGGCATGGGCTAACTCTCTGTTCGAAGACTTCTGCGAATTCGGTCTGGGTATGGAACTGGCCAACGAAAAGATGCGTGCCCGCATTGCCAAACTGATGCAGGAAGGCATCGAAAACGAAGCTACTCCGGCTGAATACAAAGCTATCTTCCAGGAATGGTTGGACAACGCTTTGGATGCTGACAAGACGAAAGACATCTACGAACGCATCGTTCCGATGTTGGAAGCTGCTAAAGACAAGTGTCCGGTTTGCGCAGGTATCTACAACCTGAAACAATACATCGTAAAACGCAGCCAGTGGATTATCGGTGGCGACGGTGCTTCTTACGATATCGGTTACGGTGGTCTCGACCACGTTATCGCCAGCGGTAAGGACGTTAACATCCTCGTACTCGATACAGAGGTTTACTCTAACACGGGTGGTCAGTCTTCTAAGGCTACTCCGGTAGGTGCTATTGCTAAGTTTGCTGCTGCCGGTAAGCGCGTACGTAAGAAAGACCTCGGTCTGATGGCTACTACTTACGGTTACGTTTACGTAGCTCAAATCGCTATGGGTGCCGATCAGGCTCAGACTCTGAAGGCTCTGCGCGAAGCTGAAGCATATCCCGGTCCGTCACTCATCATCGCTTACGCTCCGTGTATCAACCACGGTCTGAAGGCTGGTATGGGTAAGAGCCAGGCTGAGGAAGAAAAAGCTGTTAAGTGTGGTTACTGGCACTTGTGGCGTTACAACCCGGCTTTGGAAGCTGAAGGCAAGAATCCGTTCACACTGGATAGCAAGGAACCCGAATGGGAAGGCTTCAAAGACTTCCTGAAGGGTGAGGTTCGTTACGCATCTGTAATGAAGCAATATCCTGCAGAAGCTGAACAACTCTTCCAGGCTGCTGAGGACAACGCTAAGTGGCGTTACAACAGCTACAAGCGTCTGGCCCGCGAAAACTGGGGAACAGAAGTTGCTGAATAAGCCAAATGCTCAGAAAAAGAAAGAAGGGGACCAGACGTGTCCCACTTCTTTCTGATAATATAGACAATCCCCTGTAAGGCACAACGACCTTACAGGGGATTGCTATATAATAGAAGTCAGCAGACTATGCATCATCAGTGCAATAACTACTGCACTGCGAGTGCAATAACTACTGCACTGCAAGTGCAATAACTGCTGCACTGAGTGTGCAATAACTACTGCACTACTTTTTCCTATTACCATCTGACTTTTCCTGATTTAGTCAGACGCTTTTTGTTCTTATAAACGATATCAGTAGGCAGTTCCCGGGAACTGCTCCTGTTTAACTATACACTTTGTCAAATGCCGTTCTGACTTAGTTGTCAGTTGTCCACAGCTCTTACATGTGTCTCGGGACTAAGATTCATGCATCGTATCGGATTCACGGACAGAATTATTGTTCCGATACTCGGTAGGAGTAGTCCCTAAATGTTTTTTCACATATTGGGCAAAAAACGAGACATTGGAAAACTCGAAATCAGCTGCTATCTCCTTGATACTTTTACTGGAATATTTCAGTTCTTGTATGATGTGCTCTATCGCATTTTCGTGAATCAGTTTCAGAGCATTCTTCCCACTAATACGTTTAATGATACGCGAAAGATATTTTGGAGAATAACAGAACTGCTCGGCATAATACTCCAGCGTTCTATGTCTGCCGCTATCTGCAGCCAAAGCCTCCATAAACCGTTTGAAGATAAAATCCGGTTGATTAATACTCCTACACACACCATCTTCCGGCTGTAGAATTTTCTGGTTGACTGCTGCTATAAGTTCGGTAAAAAACGCAGAAGACAAATATAACAGAATATCTTTCTGATAGGGATTACTACTCAAACCCATTTTGTTTTCAATCATTTCCAAATATCTGCCGAACAAATCTTTTTCATTTCTATCGAAATGTTTGACCGGAGTCCGGTGCAAATAGTGAAATGACTTCCACGTATATTTCTCTATCTGCGTAAGTCTTTGTATAAAACGTCCTGAAAAACAGAAAATCTTCAATCTGCAATCAGCCGATGACTCTATCGCGCCCATTACCATATTCGAAAGGCTTACCAGCAAATCATCAGCTTTTATATGACAGGTCATACTGTTTAAATCCAACTTCAGCTCCCCTTCTATACAATAGAGCATCAGAAATACCTTCAACTTGACAGTTTTGCAACCTTGTAATATAGCATCCAAATGCTCGGTCATAAAAAGATAATCATCTACACAATCCCCCTGTCCACCATACAACTTAAGACTCTTAATATCGATAAGCTTAATATCTTCTTCCATCTGATTTTTTCGGCAAAGATGGAAATTTATGTCATATATCCAATATTCCATTTTCCACCAGATATATCTTATTTTCCATATTTACTTTTTTTGGGACTCTCTAAGTAGAAAGTACAACACTTCTGCAAGAAAATTCGTTGCCGCCCATAAAATACAAGAGAGTACTTTTGCGCAAATTTTAAAAACGAGCAAATATGACAATAAAAAAAATTCAGGATCGTATGTGGCTGACCGTTCTGGCTGGCAGCTTAACCGGCCTTACCGCCTGTCATTCGGAACAGCAGGCACAGCCCCATCAAACTTATGAGACAACCGTCATTAGTGCAGATGCGCAAAAAGAAATAACAACGTCCTATTCCGCAGCCATTGAAGGCATGCAGGATATTGACATTTATCCACAAATATCCGGCTATATCGAAAAACTCAATGTGGCCGAAGGTGATATCGTACGAAAGGGACAAGTGCTGTTCATCATCGACCAAGTGCCTTACAAAGCAGCTTTGCAAACAGCCATCGCCAATGTAGAAGTAGCCAAGGCCAGCCTTGCCACTGCCGAACTGACTTATAAAAGCACCCAGAAGCTGCACGAACAAAAGGTTGTTTCCGACTTTAATCTGCAAACTAATAAAAACGCCTACCTGACAGCCAAAGCACAACTGGCACAAGCCGAAGCACAAGAGGTAAATGCACGCAACAATCTGTCTTATACCGAAGTAAAAAGCCCAAGTAACGGCGTAGTAGGCATGTTGCCCTATCGGGTAGGGACATTAGTCAGCCCAAGCATGCCTCAACCACTGACAACCGTATCCGATAACTCTAATATGTACGTCTATTTTTCCATGACCGAAAACCAATTGCTGTCACTCGCCCGCCAATATGGCACCATCAGCAAAGCCCTGCAGGAAATGCCCGCCATCAAATTACAACTAAATGATGGCTCCACTTATGAAGAAAGTGGAAAAATAGAATCTATCAGTGGAGTCATAGATAAAGCTACCGGCACAGTAGGCGTACGTGCAGTCTTTCCAAATCCCGACCGTCTGCTACACAGTGGTGCATCGGGCAATGTACTCATCCCCAGCACCTATAGTAACTGTATCGTTATTCCACAAGTAGCGACTATGCAACTGCAGGACCAATTATTGGTATATAAAGTCGTAGATGGGAAAGCAGTATCCACTCTTATCAAAGTGGCACCGATCAACGACGGAAAAGATTATATTGTATTGGAAGGCCTGAAATCGGGCGATGAAATTATCTCCAACGGGGCAGGTATGGTCCGCGAAGGAACGCAAATAAAATAACAGACGTTTATGAAAGGAAATATATTCATTAAACGGCCAGTCATGGCCTTATCCATATCCATCCTGATATTGATTGTTGGATTCATTTCACTTTACATACTGCCTGTAGAGCAATATCCAGATATAGCTCCGCCTACCGTCAAAGTAGATGCTACTTATACGGGAGCCGATGCCGATGCTGTGATGAACAGTGTTATCATGCCCTTGGAGGAAAGTATCAACGGTGTGGAGGACATGATTTACATCACTTCCACTGCTACCAATGCGGGTACAGCCGAAATCTTAGTTTACTTCAAACAGGGGACCAACCCCGATATGGCTGCAGTCAACGTTCAAAACCGCGTTTCCGAAGCACAAGGCCTGCTACCATCTGAAGTAACAGCCATTGGTGTAAGCACCATGAAACGCCAGAACAGTTACCTGCAAATCAACAGTCTTATCAGTCCGGACGGACGTTACGACGAGAACTTCCTGTCAAATTATCTCGATATTAACGTTATTCCGCAAATCAAGCGTATTCAGGGAGTAGGCGATGTGCAACTTTTAGGAAATACCTATAGCCTGCGTATCTGGATGAAGCCCGATAAGATGGCACAATATGGGCTGGTTCCTTCGGACATCACGGCCGTACTGAGCGAACAGAACATCGAAGCTCCAACCGGATCATTGGGTGAAAATTCGGACCATGTATTCCAATACACCATGAAGTATAAGGGACGACTGAAAGAGGTCGAAGAATTTGAAAATATGGTCATACGTTCGGAACAGGATGGTTCTGTACTTCGCGTAAAAGACGTTGCCGATGTAGAGTTGGGACGTGAATCTTACGGCTTCCACGGTGAAGCCGATGGAGTACCGGGCGTTATGTTCATGGTTTACCAAGTAGCCGGTGCCAACGCGACTGCCGTCAACGAGGAAATCAGTCAACTGCTTGACAACCTTTCCAAAGACCTGCCCGAAGGCATGCAATTCCTCTCCATGATGAGTGTCAACGACTTCCTTTTCGCTTCTATCGACAACGTGGTTGAGACTCTGGTAATTGCCATCTTGTTGGTTATTCTCATTGTGTATCTATTCCTGCACGACCTCAAGAGCACATTGATTCCTTCTATATCAATCATCATTTCATTGATTGGAACTTTCGCCTTCTTGTCAATAGCCGGGTTCAGTATCAACATTCTGACACTGTTTGCACTTGTTCTTGCCATTGGTACGGTGGTCGATGATGCCATTATCGTAGTGGAAGCCGTACAGGCCAAATTCGATGTAGGTTACCGTTCGTCCTACATAGCTACCAAAGATGCCATGAGCGATGTTACCATGGCCGTATTTTCATGTACGTGTGTGTTCATGGCCGTATTTATCCCGGTTACGTTCATGGGTGGTACATCAGGTGTTTTCTATACCCAGTTTGGTGTTACAATGGCGGTAGCCGTCGGCATTTCTTGCCTGAATGCCCTTACACTTTGCCCCGCTTTGTGCGCGACCATGATGAAACCCTCGGACAGTGAAAAGAATCCTAAAAGCTTCAACGGACGTATCCGTGCTGCATACAATGTTTCGTTCAATGCCTTAATGAACAAATACAAGAAAGGATTGATGTTCTTTTTCCGCCGTCGTTGGATAGTATGGACAGCATTGGGCATCTCCTGCGTACTGTTAGTCTATCTGATGATGACCACCAAAACCGGACTTGTTCCACAGGAAGACCAGGGTACCATGATGGTCAACATCAGTACGTCGCCGGGTAGTTCGTTGATAGAGACCAATAAAGTAATGGACAAGGTAGAGAAAATCCTCAAGAATACTCCAGAAATACAAAATTATTCACGTACCAGCGGTTTCGGACTGATATCCGGCCAAGGAACATCCTACGGTTCTGTCATCATCCGTCTGTATCATTGGGACAAACGCAAAGGAAAAGAACATACTGTGGATGCTGTCATGAAACGTTTGAACGCACAGTTCAGCAACATCAAAGAGGCACAAGTATTCTGTTTCCAGCCAGCCATGATTCCCGGTTATGGTACGGGTAACTCCATCGAACTCTATATGGAGGATAAAACTGGAGGCGAAATGGAACCCTTCTACAATTCTATAAACAAATTTATCGGCACACTGAACCAACGTCCCGAAATCGCAATGGCCTACAGTTCCTACGCCATGAACTTTCCACAAATAGCCGTTGATGTGGATGCAGCCAAGTGCAAACGTGCAGGTATCAGCCCCAATGATGTTCTCAATGCGGTAGGTGCTTACTGTGGTGGTGCTTACGTATCCAATTACAACAAGTTTGGCAAAGTGTACCGTGTCATGCTGCAAGCCTCTCCACAGAACCGTCTGGACCAACATGCCTTGGACAATATGTTCGTTCGCAACGGCAATGAAATGGCTCCTGTCAGCCAGTACGTGACTCTTCGCTCTATTCAAGGTGCTGAAGTAGCCAAACGTTTTAACTTGTACAATACAATCAATGTCAATGTCAACGTGGCAGAAGGCTACTCCACCGGCGAAGCACAACAAGCAATCAAAGAAGTGGCCGAACAGATGTTACCTTCGGGCTATGGTTACGAATATGGCGGCATGGCACGTGAGGAAGCAGGAAGTGGAGGCGCACAGACCGTATTCGTCTATACTTTGTGCGTCATACTTATCTACCTGATTCTATCGTGTCTGTACGAAAGCTTCTTAGTGCCATTAGCCGTCATCCTTTCCGTACCGTTCGGAATGATGGGAAGTTTTCTTTTCGCCCGCGTAGCCGGACTGGAAAACAACATCTACCTGCAAACCGGTGCCATCATGCTAATCGGTCTGTTGGCTAAAACAGCAATTCTGATTACAGAATATGCCATCGACCGCCGCCGTGCAGGCATGGGCATTATCTCTTCAGCTTATTCGGCTGCCCAGGCCCGATTCCGCCCCATCATCATGACCGTACTCTGTATGATATTCGGTATGCTTCCACTGATGTTCTCAACCGGTGCCGGCGCCAATGGGAACAGTTCGTTAGCAACCGGTGTGGTAGGCGGTATCCTTATCGGAACGCTGGCCCTGCTATTCGTAGTGCCTGTATTCTTCGTTGTCTTCGAATACTTGCAGGAAAAACTGCGAGGCCCGATGCACAAAGAACCCGATGCACAAATCATCTATGAAAAAGAAAAGACACTGATAGAAAAAAGCGCCTTTAATACAGAAAAGTAAACAGAGAACATATTATGAATATACAACAGAAAATCCTTATACTAAGCGCAACCATCCTGCTGGGCGGTTGTGGCATATACACCAAATACGAGCCCCAAACATCTGTCCCCGAGGGGTTGTATGGCGAAGAGGCAGACAATCTATCGGCAGATACGGCCAATATAGCCAATATCAATTGGCGCGACTTCTTCAAAGATCCCTATCTGCAGGAACTTATCGAAAGAGGACTGGCACAAAATACCGACGTGCTGACCGCCGGATTGCGTATTGAAGAAGCCAAAGCTTCCCTGCTTTCGGCTAAACTGGCTTTCCTGCCATCCTTTGCCATTGCCCCTCAAGGTTCATTGAGCACCGTAGAGAGCCAGGTTTCACGAACCTATACGTTACCAGTTACGGCAAGTTGGGAACTGGACATCTTCGGCAAACTGCGAAATGCAAAAAAACAGGCACAGGCCGCCTATGCACAAAGCGAAGACTACAGACAAGCCGTTTACTCCAACCTGATAGCCAACATCGCCAATACCTATTACACACTGCTGATGCTTGACGAACAACTGGACATATCCCGCCAGACAGCCCTCAGCTGGGAAGAAACCGTATCGTCCACACAAGCATTAATGGATGCCGGACTGACTGACGAAACTGCCGTTTCGCAAATGCAGGCCACTTGCCTTGAGGTGAAGAACTCGGTCATCGACCTCGAAGAGCAAATCAATCAGGTAGAAAACAGCCTTGCACTGTTACTGGCCGAAACACCGCAAAGCTATCGTCGCGGCAAACTGTCCGAACAACAGTTTACGTCACAGCTTAATACCGGCATTCCCTTGCAAATGCTGTCGAAACGCCCCGATGTACGTATGGCCGAACGACAGTTAGAGCAAGCCTTTTACGTGACCAATCAGGCCAATGCTGCCTTCTACCCTTCCATCACGCTTAGCGGAAGTGCCGGATGGACCAACTCGATTGGCGGTCTCATAACAAATCCGGGCAAGTTCATCACATCGGCACTGGCTTCACTGACCGAACCGCTGTTCAATCGCGGAACCCTCATAGCCAAACGCCGCATCGCAAAAGCGCAACAGGAAGAGGCCCTACTGGCCTTCAGACAACAACTGCTCACGGCTGGAACAGAGGTCAACGATGCCCTTGTTTCCTACCAGACCAGCAAACGAAAAAAAGATAACTACCGACAACAGATAGATGCCCTGCAACGTGCCTATACCGGAACATCGCTTCTGATGGAAAACGGTAATACCACATATTTGGAAGTGCTTACCGCACGTCAAAGCCTGTTGTCGGCACAGTTGTCCCAAACCGCCAACCAATTCAAGGAAATCCAAAGCCTTATCAATCTTTACCAGGCTCTGGGCGGCGGCCAGATACGATAATGCCCACGACAAAACTACCCACAGCCATTCCCCGGTCAGTTTCCGACATCTCTCTTCATGCTCTTTATCTATATCACTTTAAAAATGATAGGATCTGTACCGGGGAATTCAGTCCTATTCTGATTGGGCAATAACGCGCTATGAATAAAGGACATCCAACTCCATTCCACAGCGATAACCCTCGTCGTACAACTCCTTGAGTTTGTTCACGTCACGCTCGATGCGGTCCACCTGCACTGGCTGTTGCGGACGGATAACGACTGCCTTACCCTCCGTTTCCAACTGTTCGGCCAATGCCAACTGCTCGTTGTAAACCACACTGCGGCGATTGATGACCTGACGCAACAACGGATATTTCCTATATATAAAAGAAGGGACACGCGTACCCTGGATCTTCTTGCGATACCCATAGTTACGGGTAAGCACCACCACAGCCTTCGTACACCCGTCGGACAGTGCATGTGCCAGCGGAATGCTGTCCACGATGCCTCCATCAAGCATCGGAATGCCGTCCACCCACGTAATGGGATAGACAAAAGGCAAGCTGCTCGAAGCCCGGGCAATGTCCACTACCCTCTCCTTACTGTGCTTCTCCTCCAAATAGCAGGCCTCACCCGTCAGGCAATTGGTTGTCACCATGACGTAGCGGGCCGGATTGTCGAAATATGCCTGATAATCATAAGGAACGATGTGTTCGGGAAATTCGTGGAACAACAGGTCAAAGTCCATGATATTGTGCTTGGTCCACAAGTACTTCAGGCCGATATAATGATATTTCTCCAGCATTTCGATGTTGCTGAATTTGGCCCTTCCACGTTGTCCCGACATATAGGAAAGCCCGTTACAGGCTCCTGCACTGACTCCGATGACATACGGGAAACGGATGCCCCGATCCATAAAGCTGTCGAGCACACCGCAGGTAAACACCCCTCGCATGCCTCCACCTTCAAGTACCAGACCGGTATGGGAGTCTATTTGTATGGTTGTTTTCATATCTTCTATCGAATTAACGGTCAAAGATAGCTTTTGTTAGTGATATTCTCACTATATTTGCCAACGGTAACAGAAATTTCCAAATAAATTAATCATGATGAAAAAAACTATCCTCATTGCCGCACTGGCTCTCGTGGCCTTCGACATGTCGGCCAAGAAGAAGACCGAACCCAAAGAAGAGGGTTTCGTGTTCACCACAGTGAAAGAAAATCCCATCACCAGTATCAAGAACCAGAACCGTTCGAGCACATGCTGGAGCTTCTCCAGCCTCGGATTCCTCGAAAGCGAACTGTTGCGTTTGGGCAAAGGTACGTACGACCTGTCTGAAATGTTCGTGGTTCACCATACGATGGTTGACCGTGCCGTCAACTACGTACGCTATCACGGCGATGCATCCTTCTCGCCGGGCGGAAGCTTTTACGACATCATGTACTGCATGAAGAATTACGGCCTTGTACCTCAGGAAGCCATGCCGGGCATCATGTATGGCGACTCGCTGCCCGTACACAACGAACTCGACGCCGTAGCCGGCGCTTATGTACAAGCCATCGGCAAAGGCAAGTTCAGCAAGCTGACTCCGGTCTGGAAGAATGGCATCAGCGCCATTTACGATACTTACTTAGGCAAATGCCCCGAAACGTTTACTTATCAGGGCAAGCAATACACTCCGAAGAGCTTCGCCGAAAGTTTAGGCATCAATCCGGACGACTATGTATCGTTGACGTCATATACACACCATCCGTTCTACACGCAGTTTGCCATCGAAATCCAGGACAACTGGCGCAACGGCCTGTCCTACAACCTGCCGATTGACGAACTGATGGCCGTTATGGACAACGCCATCCGCACAGGATACACCTTTGCCTGGGGTAGCGACGTCAGCGAACAAGGCTTTACCCGCGACGGTATTGCCGTAATGCCCGACGCTGCACGCGGCGCCGAACTGACCGGTTCGGACATGGCACGCTGGACAGGCATGACAGCTGCCGACAAGCGCAAGGAACTGACCAGCAAACCGCTGCCCGAGGTCAACGTCACTCAGGAAATACGCCAGATTGCTTTCGACAACTGGGAAACGACCGACGACCACGGCATGGTGATCTACGGCATTGCCAAGGACCAGAACGGAAAAGAATACTTCATGGTGAAGAACTCCTGGGGACTGAGCGGCAAGTACAAAGGCATCTGGTATGCATCGAAAGCTTTCGTGGCATACAAGACGATGAACATCCTGGTACACAAGGATGCTATACCTGCCGAAATCAAAGCCAAACTGGGAATCAAGTAATCCCCTGAACCAATCTCATAATCAAAAAGGAGAGCCGTCAACGAGCTCTCCTTTTTTTATTTCTGAAGCCGGAAGTATAAACGAAAGATAAACAAACACATCTTTAAGCATTATTAATCAAAACATAAGCAGTAAAAACGGGAGTTATTTGTTTTTATAATCAGAAGCGGGAAGCCGAATGGGGCCTGCACCCACAAGCCGCCCCATGACCACCTCGCCGAAACTAAACAATGTATTGAACAATGAAAAGACTGACATTCATGCTGACGCTGTTCCTGCTTATGCTGACAGGAAGCGCAGCCGCACAAGAAGAAACCCGGGAACTGACCCGTGAAGAAAAGAAAGCCCTACAGGCCGAAATAGACAGTTTGCAATTTGCCGAAGCCGCACGCGCCCTCAACAACCGGGCCTTTACGCTGGAAGCAGACAGAGTAATCTTCAAATACGGGCAAACAGCCTATGTGACTTCCAACACCAACTTCGTATCCGTCAAGGACAACCATGCCGTCGTACAAGTAGCCTTCAACATTCCCGTTAGCGGCCCTAACGGACTGGGAGGCGTCACCGTAGAAGGCAGCTTCTCGGATTATGACCTGAAGACAGACAAGAAGGGCAACATGATGCTTACCCTCAACGTGGTCGGTGCCGGCATCTCTGCACGGGTCGATATCACCCTCTACAACGGCAACAACAAGGCTACGGTAAACATCACCCCCAACTTCAATTCCAACCGCATGACACTGAGCGGCGTCATCGTCCCGCTGGAAAAAAGCAGCATATTCAAAGGCCGCTCCCTCTGATACGGAAAGAGACAAAACAAACACATCCGGGAAAGCCTGACCGTACAGCGCTTTCCTTCATTTTAATAAACCAAACCAGAAAATTATGAAAAAGATTTTGTTATTGGCATGCATGGCATTTGCCATCATGTCGTGCGAAAAAGATCCGGACATGAATCAACTGGACAGTGATATGGTGGTCTATACCGACCATGACGACGAAACCGACTTCGGCCAGTTTCAGACCTACTTCCTGCCCGACAGCATCTTGGAAGCCGGAAGCTACCGCGCTACTTATTGGAAAGACGAGAATGCCCAGAGGCTGATCAAAGCCGTAGAGACCGAGATGAACAGCCGCGGCTACCAGCGCATCACCGACCCTGAACTGAAAGACCAGGCCGACCTGGGCGTACAACTGTCGTACGTCGCAGAGACCACCCACGTCGTCAGCGGAGGCTACTGGGGCGGATGGTGGGACTATGCCTACTGGGGCCCGTGGTGGGGAGGATGGTACTATCCCTACACCGTCAGCTACAGCTACAACACCAATACCTTGATCATGGAAATGGTTGACCTGTCGCACAGCGGTACCGAGAATGCTCAACTGCCCGTCGTATGGTATGCCGACGCTTCGGGCTACCAGTACAGCTCCAAGTACAACATCCAACTGATGACCGAAGCCATCGGTCAGGCTTTCGAGCAATCACCCTATATCCAAACCAACAAATAAGAAACGGAGGTAAGCAATGAAAACATCTATACATACACTGATAAAGACCGTGACCGTGGCCGGCTGCATGCTTTTGGGCATCGCCCTGCAAGCGCAAGCACGCCCCCATCACCCTGAACGCAAGTTTCACCTCACGATAGACTGGCAAATGAACGCCCCGCTGAACACCGACTTTGCCGACAAACTCAGCGGATGGGGCATGAACTTCGAAGGCATGTACGACATCACGCCCCGCCTTTCGGCAGGAGCCTTTGTATCGTACCACACGAACCACCAGTACGTCGATCGGCAGACACTCGTGTTATCGCCAACCGAAAGCCTTACCACCGACCAGCAGCGGTCGGCCTTCCAGTTGCCTTTCGGAGCCGCCATCGACTACACACTCTGCCCCCGCTCGCAGGTCAGCCCCTACATAGGAGCCAAATTAGGAGCCATGTTTGCCCGCTACACCACGTATTTCGGCACACGCGGCCTCTACGACAAGTCATGGGGCTTCTACGCTTCGCCCGAAATCGGTCTGAAGATTTATCCTTCAAAGCATAAGTACTGGGGATTCCACATAGCCGGATTCTACAGCTATGCCACCAACCATACGGCAACACTGACCGGCGACATCGACGGCCAAAGCAATGCCGGCTTCCGCCTCGGTGTCATCTTCTGACCATTGGTTCCGACAGTTTCAAACCTGTAATAGATTCCTATAGAGCAATGCCCGCACTTCTTCTGCACAAGAGGAAGGCGGGCTTTTTGCATGTCAGAAGTCCGTACCGCCTTCCCCATACTACCGACGTACGTAGCATCTATGTACGGTCTTTCTTTGTCCTTTCCCTTACTTACGTTTCATCTCGCGGCGCGAGATGTACATCCTGCGTGCCGGGATATTCATCTCACGTGCCGGGATGTACAACCCGGCAGCCAAGACGAAAGCCAAACACTGGCAATGTACCAAGCAAAGTGCTACAACCGACCAACGAAATTGCTCAGTTCCATCTGCTTTGTGCATTTTCTGCTCCTATTCCTTGCCAAACCCGACACTTTCAGTAAATTTGCAAGCTGATAGCCAATTGCATATCCTGACGGGAACACGCCTCAGGCCCTCCCGCCGGCATTGGCTCCGACGAAAGATAAATATTTATACTAATTATTTATTTAATATCATGAGTTTGAAAATCGTAGTATTGGCAAAACAAGTGCCCGACACACGCTGTGTAGGCAAGGATGCCATGAACGCCGACGGTACCATCAACCGTGCGGCACTTCCGGCCATCTTCAACCCGGAAGACCTCAATGCGCTGGAGCAGGCGCTACGTCTGAAAGACGCACACCCGGGATCGACCGTCACCATGCTCACCATGGGACCGGGACGTGCAGCCGAAATCATTCGTGAAGGACTTTACCGCGGTGCCGACGGCGGTTATCTGCTGACCGACCGCGCCTTTGCCGGTGCCGACACACTGGCCACCTCGTATGCCCTGGCCACGGCCATCCGCAAAATCGGCGAGTACGACATCATCATCGGCGGTCGCCAGGCCATCGACGGCGATACGGCACAGGTAGGACCGCAGGTAGCCGAAAAGCTGGGCCTGCCGCAAGTGACCTATGTCGAGGAAATCGAAGAAGTGAAAGACGGACACATCCGCGTGAAACGCCACATCGACGGCGGCGTGGAGACCGTAGAAGGCCCGCTGCCCATCGTCCTCACCGTGAACGGTAGCGCCGCCCCCTGCCGTCCGCGCAACGCCAAGTTAGTGCAGAAGTACAAACGCGCCATGGGCGGACAGGAGAAAGCAGCCCTGACCAAAGACGGCAACACACTGCCCTATGCTTCGCTCTACGAGCAACGCCCCTACCTGAACATTACGGAGTGGAGCGTGGCCGACGTCAACGGCGACACCAAGCAATGCGGCCTCAGCGGCTCGCCCACCAAGGTGAAGAAGATCGAGAACATCGTCTTCCAGGCCAAGGAGAGCAAGACCCTGACAGGCAACGACGCAGATGTAGAGAACCTGATTGTAGAACTGATTGCAAATCATACGATTGGATAATAAGACTATGAACAACGTATTTGTATATTGTGAGATGGACGGCTGCCATGTTGCCGACGTCAGTCTCGAACTTTTGACCAAAGGCCGCAAGCTGGCCAACGAGCTGGGCTGCCAATTAGAAGCCATCTGCGCCAGCACCGGCCTCGAAGGTGTGGAAAAACAAGTGTTGCCTTTCGGCGTGGACCGCGTACACGTGTTCGACGCTCCGGGCCTCTTCCCCTATACTTCCCTGCCCCACACGTCCATCCTTGTCAACCTGTTCAAGGAAGAAAAGCCACAGATCTGTCTGATGGGTGCCACTGTCATCGGCCGTGACCTCGGCCCGCGTGTATCTTCGGCCCTGACCAGCGGACTGACCGCCGACTGTACGCAGCTGGAAATCGGCAGCCACGAGGACAAGAAAGTAGGCAAGACGTACGAGAACCTGCTCTACCAGATCCGTCCTGCTTTCGGCGGCAACATCGTGGCCACCATCGTCAATCCCGAACACCGCCCGCAGATGGCTACCGTCCGCGAAGGCGTGATGAAGAAAGAAATCCTCGACCCCGACTATCAGGGTGAAGTGATCCGTCACGACGTGGCCAAGTACGTGCCCGAAACGGACTACGTAGTCAAGGTCATCGACCGCCACGTAGAAAAGGCCAAACACAACCTGAAGGGTGCTCCCATCGTAGTGGCCGGAGGTTATGGCATGGGTTCGAAGGAAGGCTTCGACATGCTGTTCGAACTGGCCAAGGAACTCCACGCCGAAGTAGGTGCCAGCCGTGCCGCCGTCGATGCCGGCTTTGCCGACCACGACCGTCAGATTGGCCAGACCGGCGTAACGGTTCATCCCAAGCTGTACATCGCCTGCGGTATCTCCGGCCAGATTCAGCACATCGCCGGCATGCAGGATGCGGGTATCATCATCTCCATCAACAACGACGAGAATGCCCCCATCAACGCCATCGCCGACTATGTCATCAACGGAACGGTGGAAGAGGTAATTCCTAAAATGATTAAGTATTATAAGAAGAACAGTAAGTAGTTTTTATTCAGAAGTTATAGAAGTTAATGAAGTTATAGAAGTTAAAGCCAATAGTTTTGCTATGACACAAAGTTTCAAGGATCTGATTGCTTGGCAAAAAGCGCATGAATTTGTACTATCAGTGTACAAGTTTACCAATACTTTCCCCAACCATGAACGCTTTGGATTAATGTCACAATTCCAACGTGCTGCGGTTTCCATTGCCGCAAACATTGCCGAAGGATATAAAAAGACTGGCAAATCAGATAAACTTCGATTAATGAATATTGCACAAGGCAGTTTAGAAGAGTGCAGATACTATATACTTCTTTCTAAAGACCTGAAATACATTACTGAAGAAATTAGTTTAATATTAACTGAAAGAATAGAGAATGTCAGTCGCTTACTGAATGCCTATTGCAAGGCTGTTCAAAGCAGTAAGTTTACCGATACGATAGAAGATTCATAAGCAAATCATTTGGCTTTAACTTCTACATGAACGAAGTGAATGGATAACTTCTTTAACTTCTCTAACTTCCTAAAAGTAAAAAGTTATGCCCAATTTTTATACTGAACATCCGGAATTGCGCTTCCATCTGAACAATCCATTGATGGAACGCATTTGCGAACTTAAAGAGCGCAATTATAGAGATAAAGATGAGTACGACTACGCGCCGCAGGACTATGCCGACGCTATGGACTCATACGACAAAGTATTGGAAATCACCGGCGAGATTACCGGTGAAGTAATTGCGGCCAATGCCGAAGGCGTGGACCAGGAAGGTCCTCATTGCGGAGGCGGCCGTGTGGAATATGCCAGCGGTACGAAACAGAACCTCGACGCCATGGTGAAGGCTGGCCTGAACGGTATGACCATGCCCCGCCGCTACGGTGGTCTCAACTTCCCCATCACTCCCTACACCATGTGTGCGGAGATCGTGGCTCAGGCCGATGCCGGTTTCGGCAACATCTGGTCGTTGCAGGACTGTATCGAAACACTGTACGAATTCGGCAATGAAGACCAGCACAGCCGTTTCATCCCCCGCATCTGCGCCGGCGAAACCATGTCCATGGACCTGACCGAGCCCGATGCCGGCTCCGACCTGCAGAGCGTCATGCTGAAAGCTACTTACGACGAAGCCAATCAGTGCTGGCGTCTGAACGGCGTGAAGCGATTCATCACCAACGGCGACGCTGACCTGCACCTCGTACTGGCCCGCTCCGAAGAAGGTACACATGACGGCCGCGGCCTCTCCATGTTCATCTACGACAAACGCGACGGCGGTGTGGACGTACGCCGCATCGAAAACAAGCTCGGTATCCACGGTTCCCCCACCTGCGAATTGGTTTACAAGAATGCCAAGGCCGAACTTTGCGGCGACCGCAAGCTGGGTTTGATCAAGTATGTGATGGCGCTGATGAACGGTGCCCGTCTGGGTATCGCCGCACAGTCAGTCGGACTCAGTCAGGCAGCCTACGACGAAGGTCTGGCCTACGCCAAGGACCGCAAGCAGTTTGGCAAAGCCATCATCGAGTTCCCTGCCGTTTACGACATGCTGTCCACAATGAAAGCCAAGCTTGATGCCGGCCGCTCGCTGCTCTACCAGACATCGCGCTACGTCGATATCTACAAGGCCCTGGACGACATCGCCCGCGAACGCAAGCTGACTCCCGAAGAACGTCAGGAACAGAAGCGCTTCGCCAAGATGGCCGATGCCTTTACTCCGCTGGCCAAGGGTATGAACTCCGAATATGCCAACCAGAACGCTTACGACTGTATCCAGATTCACGGCGGTTCGGGCTTCATGATGGAGTATGCCTGCCAACGCATTTACCGCGATGCCCGCATCACCAGCATCTACGAAGGTACCACCCAGTTGCAGACGGTGGCCGCCATCCGCTACGTGACAAACGGCACTTACGCCTCCATCCTGCACGAGTACGAACAAATCCCGTGCAGCGAGGCCATGCAACCCCTGATGGACCGCGTGAAGGAAATGACCAACAAACTCGAAGCCTGCACTGCTGCCGTAAAGGAAGCCCAGAACCAGGAATTGCTCGACTTCACCGCACGCCGCCTCTACGAGATGGCTGCCGACTGCGTGATGTCGCAACTCATTATTCAGGATGCTACAAAGGCTCCCGAACTCTTCGCTCAGTCAGCACAAGTGTACGTCAACTACGCTGAAGCCGAAGTTGAGAAACACTTCAACTTCATCCGCAAGTTCAAGGCTGAAGAGCTGGAAAGCTATCGCAAGTAAGCGGAAAGTATACCAAATACTATAAGAAAGAGGCTATTCCTGCCCAAAGGGAATAGTCTCTTTCTCTTTTCCAACTTAACGATTCACAAAAATAGTAACCCGAAACTAACCTGAGAATCCTTTAAAAAGGCGATATTTGCACCCAAAAACATTTACCCAAAAGAATAAAGTCGATACAGCACCATGAAAACTCACTATCTTCTGCTCTATGTCTTAATCAGTATGCTGATGACAACCGGTTGTCAATGGACTTCCAAACCGGCTGCGCCCGAACTGACTTTCCACAACGAATGTCTCAGCCCACTGCCCGCTCCGCCCCGCAATCAGGGACAAGCAGAAAGTTGCTGGGGATACTCTATGACCGCCCGTCTGGAAAATCGGCTGATGTTATGCGGTGATACAATCGCACTTTCCCCTTGGTTCATCACACGGAAAGCCTACGAAGAAGCTGCCCTCCGCGCCTGGCAGGACAAAGCCCGCAAGGTTTCTATCCGCGGAATGGGACATACCTTTCTATCACTGGCCGGACGCTATGGCATTGTTCCGCAAGACGAATATCCCTGCCGCCCGCGTACCCGACTGAAAGATATGAACCGCGAACTGGCTGACTTACTGAAACAACACCGCAAAGATACGGACAGCGGTAAACAGTTCCTGCAAGAAGTCAACGCCATACTCGACCGCTACATGGGTACACTGCCCGAACGAGTAGGGAGAGACAGTCTCTCTTTGTCGCCACTGGAATATTACCACCGACTGACCGCCGGCATGCCCGACGTAAAACGCCTGACCAGTTTCCAATACACGCCTTATAACCAAGAACTGGTGCTGGACTATCCTGACAACTACGAACGGAAAAGCTTCATGAACCTGCCCCTCGACTCACTCTGCCGCATAGCCGAACAGACAGTGAAGAAAGGCGGCACCGTAGTATGGGAAGGCGACACAAGCAACAACGGCTTCTACTGGCGCGAAGGATTGGCCATCTGGCACGATGCACCCGTCAGTCCCGACGACCGCGAAAACAATTACCGTCGTGGCCATTTGGACGACAACCACACGCTGCTGCTTGTAGGATGGGCAACGGATAACGAAGGCCGTCCCTACTTCGTAGCACAGAACTCTTGGGGAACGAACAACCGCTACCACGGACTGATGTACATGAGTCTCGACTACTTCCGGATGTGGACTGTAGCTCTGTTCCTCTAGGCAATACTTCCATTCACACCAACAACACCTTAACATGAAAATCAAGAACTGCAAGCCTGCAATTATCCTCGTTTTGTTTCTGCTTCTGCTGACACAAGCCTGCAACTTGCGTCCACGCCCCGATGTAGAAGACATATTCGAACAAGCTACCGAAATGCAGAGAAACAAACGTCCGACCGAAGCAATGGCCCTGTACTACGAGGTACTGAGCCGGACAGACGATCCACACATCCAATCACGCAGTTATTATAACTTGGGAAGCATTTATTTGTGGGACAGAGTTTTCGATAAAGCCGCCGATGCTTATACCCAGGCTTACCAACGGGATTCGCTATTGTGTGACACGTCGGACATGGTCAAGACATTGGAAGCCCTTGGCACCATACGACATATCTTAGGAGACAGCATCGGAAATATCCGCTTATATAACCGTGCTATCCACCTGGCCCGACTGATTAAGGACTCGGTCAACTTAGCCGAAATCTATCGTCTGCACGGCTGGCACTTTCTGGAGAAAAACAATTTCGACTCGGCAGCCTTTTATACCCGCCTCAGCATGGACTTCAGCCAAAAGCCGGCCAAACTCTATGCCACACTGGCCGAAATCCACCGACATCGGTTCGACGTAGATTCTGCCCGTTATTACTTCAACTTAGGCATCCATGCACCCGACACCAAGGACCGTATGACCAGTCTGATGCTGAGCGCCCAACTGGAACATCACCTGGGAAACGACTCGACAGCCTATAACCAACTACTGACCTATACCCTATCTGCCGACACTCTATACGCCCAACAAAAGACTCTCGAAATAGAAAAACTGGCCTACCAGCACGAAGCCGAACTGAAAATCCGTCAGGTAGAAGAGCGCCACCGGCTCTACATCGGTTTGGGCATACTTGCACTGACTGTGGCCGCAAGTGCTTTCCTCCTCGCCCTGCAAAACCAGCGGCGCAAGAAACGGAAAGAACAACTGAAGTACGAAGCTGCCCTACAAGGACTCAACGAAAAAATAGCTTTGCTGAAGGATAACCTGAACGCAAACGACCGCGAACGCGAAGCACTGCTGCAACACACCGAGGAACAGATTGCTCACCTGCGATCCGTGACCCTGAAACGCACTGCTATTGGCCGCCGCGTCATCCTGCTGGCCGAACAAGACAGCAAAGACAAGCGCAATGTTCGCGTACTGACCGAGAAAGAACAGGCCGAATTGCGAAAAGCCGTAACCGACATCTACGCCGATGAAACCGCCCGCCTGAAAGAACGCTATCCGCGCCTTACCGAAGGCGACCTGCTCTATCACTGTCTGGCATCGGCAGGCTTCGGAACGTTTGCCATTGCCCTCTGCTTTGGCAATACGGATACAGGCATCGTGGCCCAGCGCAAACGACGCATGAAGCTACGCATGGAGGAAGCCGAAAACGAAATGTCATGCAAATAATCCATAATACACTGAAATACAACACTTAGTAAAACCATCATGTCATCCGTTTCTTTTCGTCTGCCATAGATTAGCCCGTAACTTTGCTGCATCATCAAAACCAAAAACAACATGCAGCAAAGACATCAAAACAGAGAACTCTACTTCCGCGAGCAGGTACAGACCTGCCGCCTTCACTACATTCCCTATGTGCAATCCTTTATCCGCATCACGTCCCAAACTCGTGTATTGGAAATAGGATGCGGCGAAGGTGGCAACCTTCTACCTTTCGCACAAGCCGGTTGCCGGGTGACAGGCATCGACCTGGCTACCACGCGTATTGAAGAGGCACGCCGTTTCTTCTGTCAGGCCGAAGCAAAAGGTACTTTCCTCGCTGCCGACATCTTGCAATATGCACCAGTGACAAAAGAGACCTTCGACCTTATCCTGATGCACGACGTCATCGAGCACATTGCAGACAAAGGGCAGTTGCTCGCCGCTATCAAGCATCTCCTGTCGCCCGGCGGCCTCCTTTTCATCGCCTTTCCTGCCTGGCAGATGCCCTTCGGCGGCCACCAGCAGATTTGCCATCATACCTTGCTTGCCCACTTGCCCTTCATCCATCTGTTGCCACGAGTAGCCTATCGAGGACTACTCCGTCTGGCTGGTGAACCCCAAGGTGGCATCAACGAACTGATGAACATCCGTCGTACACGTACTACCATCGAACAATTCGAGAAACTGGCCCGCCAGCACTACCGGATTGCCGACCGACAGCTGTGGTTCATCAATCCGCACTACGAAACCAAATTCCACCTGTACCCCCGCAAACTGTGGAAGCCGCTCAGCCGTTTTCCCATACTGCGCGGTTTCTTCTCCACCTCCTGCTGGTATCTGCTGAAATAAAAGGAAATACAGAAACGACATTACCCGGACTATCACAGTGCATTAATCTGTGAAAATCCGGGTAATACTATATGACTTGTAAAGTAATTCCTTTAGTATGTCAACGCCTCTTCATGATACGTGTCAAAACACGGATAATGTTCCAACGGACGAGGCTGACAGAAGTCTATGCCGTCGAATATCGGATTGGGAGCAGCAGCCTGAGGCAGGATGAGATTGACCTTGGCATCCTCACCTTCGAGACGTACATCGAACTTTCCATTCTTATACGTATAATATAATGTACCACGGCCTATCTTGACCGAAGTCTGCAATTCTGTGATATCAGCCGGTAACTTGGGCTCGACAGTCACCGTGCCACTCATCAGGTCGGGACGGATGCCAAGGAAATACTGGTACCATACACGCAGTTGTTCGGAGTTGCTCCACGCTTGCAGGAAAGTACCCGAACGGCCTGCCCACGAGTGTCCTTCACGCGGATGGGCATCGGCGTTTTCGCTAAGACTGCCCACTGCACCTTCGTACAAGGCCTGGCGGTTCATGTTTTGGAAGAGTTTCCAAGCAGTCTCCTGCTGGCCATACTCTATAATGCGTTGCATGGCGATGCCGTTATTCCACAGCCAGACGGTACCATTGTGATAAGCATCATCTTTATGGTAGTAGTGCCAGTTCTCGTGCTGCGGATGAAACTGAAGATCCCACTGGGCCAGCGAAGCCACACCCCACGGATAAACCAGTTCTTCCCACACACGACGGGTGACGCGTTGCTTGAAATCCTCGTCGGCTATCAGGTCGAAACAATAAAGCTGATTGGGACGGTATTGCAAGTCAGGAGTGCCGTCAGCATTCAGGTGGTCGTAGATAAGAAGGCTATCCTTGTTGCAATAATCAGCCTCGAAGTTGCGAGCCAGGCGAACGGCTGCTTCGTGCCAGGTTTCGGCATGAGGTGCATCATCCATCAGACGAGCCAAGTGAGCACCGGCCTCCAGCTGTTTGTACCACAAATACTGGATATCATTGGCACGATTGCCGCGAGGTGAACCAGGGATGCCATTACGTTTCACGTCCATCCACGTGTCGGCATCGGCATGCAGCAGGTAACCTTTCTCGTCCGTGTGATGGCGCAAGCTCTGGTCGATGCTGAGGACAACGGAAGGATAAATATCACGAAGGAAACTGCGGTCGCCCGAATAGCGAAGGAGTTCTTCAGCCTCGATGACGTAGCGCGGCGTACCGTCGGCAGTATTGTAGAGAATCCCCTCCAGATTGGCGCGATTGGGAATGCGGCCGCAAGTCACTGAAGTGGTATCGCGATCCTGCAACTTGGCAAAATCCTTCAGAATATCTTTCGTTACTTCAAACTGGCCCGTAACAAGTGTAGCACCCGGCATGGCGATAAACATATCGCGCCCCCAATATTCGTTGAACCATGGCAAACCGGCATAAATGCCCTTACCTTGCTGCTCGGTAATCAGTTCGTCCATGGTCAGGGTAATCCAAGCCAGCGCCTTGTCCAGTTCGGGCAAGTTGGTGTGCAGCGGATTGTTCTCAGTAACCAAGTCGTTCATGCGTGCCTTGCGCTGAGCCAGCCATTCCGCACCTTCCTGCCGATAACCGGCGATGAGCGAGTCGCAATGTGCTTCTGTGCCATAAGCAATGAGGAAGCCTCCGGCAGATGCGGGTGCCTGCATACAGTTACCATTGAAGCTGATGCCAACGGGATTCAAAGGGACTACCTTCAACCGGTTATTCTCTGCCTCCTGTGGTGTGTAACACAATGCGTCAGTCTGTCGGTTGGCATCCTTCAGCAGCGTTTCGTTCAGTGTAATGGCGATGCTGTCGCCCTGCACCTTGTCCACTACAATACTAAGCAATTCCCGGTTGTCCACCATGGCCAGTGTTTCGATTGCGACAGGCCAACGACGTACCAGTCGGTCGGGGTAAACACACACTTGCGATTTGCTCCTTAACAGAGGCTTACCATCCACTGTCAAAGCGTAGTCTGAGAAAATACGGCGTTTAGCCTGATTCCATCCGGCATACCAATCGGTAGGCTCGTCCTGATGTGTGCGTCCATACCAGTATCCCGCCTTCTTGTCGGTATACGAATATTCACGGTTTGCTTCAGGAGCGACCTCCACGCCCAGTTCATCAACTGTCAGTGCAGGAATAGAAGGAGTTTTGTCTGCCGACCCGCATGACATCAGTACAGGCACGGCCAACAGAGTAAGAAAACGATGTTTCATAGCTTTTGTTGATATAAGTTGTGTCTTTATTTTTCAGTTTGCAATATTAGGAAAAATATGGTAAATCTACAGCAACTTCGTACACAAACCGTTCCCAATCTGCCGGAAAACGTTTGCGGCAAAGACAACATAATATGTATGACCATCCCCCAGAAAGGAAGAGGGAAAAGTAGCGGAATGCGGATCATCACCTTCACCGCAATCGTCGCGGTTGATGAAACGGAAACCAACCAATTCTGCATCTACAGGAGCAATGGCAAAACTGTCCATCAACACATCCGGCTCTGCAAACAGCAGATGGGCGCATTCCGTTCGTCCATGTGTAGTTAAGAACTGGCAAAACTCTCTCTATTCTTCAATTTAACCTAAACCTGTGATCCCTGCAAATCAGCTTTTGCAGGGATCTTTCTGTCCAAATACATTTCCGATAATCAAACATTTCCGTATCTTTGCCTCTATAAAAACGAAACTTCAAAAAAGCAACTGTCATGGATATCCAGCACCATCCCGAACAACATCGTTTCACCCTGACCCAAAACGGTGAAACAGCCCATGTAGCCTACCTCATAGAAAACGGCGCACTCGACATACGCCACACCATTGTCCCCGCCCCACTCGGAGGCCAAGGCATAGCCTCTGCGTTAGTCAAAGCGGCCTACGACTATGCCCTTCAACAAGGTTATCGATGTGTAGCAACATGTTCCTACGCAGTCCGTTGGCTACAGCGGCATCCCGAATACAACGGTACTCCCAGCCAGGAGTACTGCGGAGGAAACGCCTGCGCCCTGTAAAAACTGTCAGCAGGCCTTAAACAAAAAAGCGGACGGCAAGCAACCCCTTCACACATAGGATTACTTTCCGTCCGCTTGCTTCATTCCGGCCGTAACCGGCTTTTTCAAAACACTTCACCGTACATCTTCAGCCGGTTGCGTAAGTCACGTATTTCACGCTTCATGTCCTCCATCTGCTCCAGCAGATGATGAATGGCATCAATTCCCTCCATATTGATGGAAAGGTCGTAATACATACGGCTGTACCGCTCCACATCGGGCAGTTGCGAGAAAGTCAGACACGGCTTTCCTTCGTCAAACAAGATGTCAATCAGTCCATTCTCCTGCAGGAGGTCGATAAACGACGGCTCTATATGGCATTTGTCGCAATAATCGCTGACAATAATCAATTCGTTCTGCATAATGGTTCTTTTTTAGTTCATACTTTGAATTTTACGGAGCATTTCTTTCTGCTGTTCCGTCAGGTTGGTAGGCAACACAACGTGATAAGTCACGATCAGGTCGCCAAATTCACCTTCTTTCTTATAGACAGGGAAGCCTTTGCCTTTCAGGCGCACCTTGGTACCATTCTGCGTACCCGGTTTTACTTTCAGTTTCACTTGTCCGTCCAAAGTATCGACCAGTAAGTCACCACCCAGCAGAGCTGTATAGAGGTCGGTATTAACATCCACATACAAATCATCGCCCAAACGCTTGAACACCGGATCGTCGGGAATGACGAACGTAATGTACAAGTCACCGGCAGGTCCGCCGTTCATGCCCGGAGCGCCATAACCTTTCAGCTTAATGACCTGACCATTGGCCACACCTGCCGGAATGGTGATACGTACCTGTTTGTCGCCCACCGTCAGCACCTGTTTGTGCGTCTGCGCAGCTTCGCGCAACGACAAATCCAGTTCGGCCTGATAATCCTGCCCGCGGAAACCGCTCTGGCTTCTGCCACCACGGCCCCGATGGCCGAAGAGTTCTTCGAAAAAGTCGGAAAAGCCTCCGGCATTCTTTCCGGTAAACTCCTGTCCGTCGGACGAATACCAATACGTACCGTTGCCGTCCGTACTGAATCCGCCCGTTCCGAAGCCTCCGAATCCGGCACCACCGGCCTGCTGACGGGCCCGCTTCTGAGCCTCGAATTCGTCGGCATGCTTCCAATGCTCGCCGTACTCATCGTACTTCTTTCGCTTTTCAGGGTCGCTCAACACTTCGTTAGCTTCGTTGATCGCCTGAAACTTGTCCTTGGCAGTAGGATCATTCGGGTTCAGGTCAGGATGAAACTTACGTGCCAACTTCCGGTACGCTTTCTTGATGTCATCCTGCGACGCCGTCTTGTCCACTCCCAGTACTTGATAATAATCTATAAAAGCCATATTCTGTCAATTTTTATATTTCAAACAATACCGTTTCTCCACCCGTTCCTTGCAAAGAGGCCTGCATGTCATCCCGCCCCTTTTCTGCTGACGGGAATCAATAACAACTCTTCGCCGTCGCAAGCAGTTCGCGGATATCCTCTTCCGTCGTGTCGAAAGAGGTTACCAATCTGATCTCATTGGCCGGTTCATCCCAGAAATAAAAGAAATAAGATTGCAACAGCCTGTCTATCACCCGGCGAGGCATGGTCAGGAACAACTGATTGCTCTCCACCTGCTGAGTGAATCTGACATCGGGCAACTTCTCCAGTCCGTCGCGCAACAGCAAGGCCATCCGGTTGGCATGGCGGGCATTCGCGAGCCACAAGTCATCCTTCAGATAAGCGGTGAACTGACAGGAAAGATAACGCAACTTCGATGCCAGCTGCGCCGACTGTTTCCTGACAAAGCGCGCTTCCTTCTGCAACGCGGGATGGAAGACTATGACACTCTCGCCCATCATCAGCCCGTTCTTCGTTCCGCCGAAACTGAGGATGTCAATGCCGCAGTCCACCGTCAGCTGCCTCAAGGTAAGCCCCAAGGCCGCACACGCATTGGCCAAGCGGGCACCGTCCATGTGGACATACATACCGTGACTGTGAGCCAGTTCCGTAATGGCACGCAACTCATCAGGCTTGTATATCGTACCCAGCTCCGTACACTGCGACAGATAGATGGCTCCCGGTTGCGAATGATGCTGCTCGCCGAAATTACACAGATAGGGGCGCAACAGTTCAGGCGTCAGCTTTCCGTCAGGAGTAGCTATCGGTCTGATCTGACAGCCTGTCATACGGGCAGGAGCGCCACACTCATCCACATAGATGTGGGCAGTCTCGGCACACAGTATCAGGTTGTAGGGACGTGTGCACAGTTGCAGGGCAACGGCGTTGCTGCCTGTTCCGTTAAACACAAACAGCGGCTCGCAATCGGCCGTAAAGGCTTCGCGTATCTTGCCTACGGCTTCTTCCGTCCAGGGATCGTCGCCATACCCCAATGCATGGTCCTGATTCGCCCTGTTCAAGGCCTCCATCACCAACGGATGCACGCCCGAATTATTGTCTGATGCAAAACTTCTCATACTCTTATTTTCTCAATTTCCGCAAGCTCAAGTTGACGAGTTAACGAGTTGACGAGGCGTTTGCAGTGAGCACTTCGGCCTTGTAAACTTGTTGACTGTAGCTTTGTCAACCAATAAGTTGAGCACTTGCGAAACTTAAATTATCTTCATTAAAAAAGCCGCGGCATCTTCACAAGGCAAGACACCGCGGCTGCTTTTATACTAATTTAATCAGGGGAAATCGACCGATTACATCATGCCGCCCATGCCACCCATACCGGCGTTCATCGGCATTTCGGGTTTGTCTTCCTTCTTCTCTACGATTACACATTCGGTAGTCAGGAACATACCGGCAATAGAAGCGGCATTCTCCAAAGCTACACGAGTAACCTTAGCCGGATCGACTACACCTGCGGCATGCAAGTTCTCGTAAACATCGGTACGTGCATTGTAACCGAAGTCGCCTTTGCCTTCGCGAACCTTCTGAACAACGACAGCACCTTCCTTACCTGCATTGGCACAGATCTGACGGAGCGGTTCTTCGATGGCACGCTTGATGATGTGGATACCGGTTGTCTCGTCGGCATTGTCGCCTTCCAGACCTTCGAGTGAATCGAGGGCACGGATGTAAGCTACGCCACCACCCGGAACGATACCTTCTTCGATAGCGGCACGTGTGGCACGCAAGGCATCATCTACACGGTCTTTCTTTTCCTTCATCTCGACTTCGGAAGCGGCACCTACGTAGAGCACTGCCACACCACCTGACAACTTGGCCAGACGTTCCTGCAACTTCTCACGGTCGTAGTCGCTCTTGGTAGCGGCAATCTGAGCCTTGATCTGTTCGCAACGTTCCTTGATGTTTTCTTTAGCACCGGCACCGTTTACGATGGTTGTGTTATCCTTCGTAATGGTTACCTTCTCGGCGCTACCCAGCATTTCGATAGTAGCCTGTTCCAGTTTCAAGCCCTTCTCTTCGCTGATTACTACACCACCGGTCAGTACGGCAATATCTTCCAGCATTTCCTTACGACGGTCGCCGAAGCCCGGAGCCTTCACAGCACAGATCTTCAACTGGCTGCGCAGACGGTTAACAACCAACGTAGTCAGAGCCTCGCTGTCCACATCCTCGGCAATGACCAGCAACGGACGGCCGGTCTGTACGGCGGGTTCCAGAATAGGCAAGAAGTCTTTCAGGTTAGAAATCTTCTTATCATAGATCAGGATGTAAGGTTTCTCCATCTCACATTCCATCTTTTCCGTATTCGTCACGAAGTAAGCTGACAGGTAGCCGCGGTCGAACTGCATACCTTCTACCACCCCGATCGTCGTATCCGTACCCTTGGCCTCTTCGATGGTGATGACACCGTCCTTCGAAACCTTACGCATGGCATCTGCAATCAGTTTACCGATAACCGGATCGTTGTTGGCAGAAACGGTACCTACCTGTTCAATCTTGTCGTAGTTGTCACCAACCATTTCGGCTTGTGACTTGATCGACTCAACCACCTTGGCAACGGCCTTGTCGATACCACGTTTGATGTCCATCGGGCTTGCACCGGCAGTAACGTTCTTCAAGCCTTCGGCTACAATTGCCTGAGCCAGTACGGTAGCGGTTGTCGTACCGTCACCTGCATCGTCACCGGTCTTCGAAGCAACTTCCTTAACCAGCTGTGCACCGGTGTTCTGGTAAGCGTCGGCCAGTTCTACTTCCTTGGCTACCGTCACACCGTCCTTAGTGATGTGAGGAGCACCGAATTTCTTTTCGATAATCACGTTACGTCCTTTCGGGCCCAGTGTTACTTTCACGGCGTTAGCCAGTGTGTCGATACCCTTCTTCAGTTGGTCGCGGGCATCAATATTGAATAATATTTCTTTTGCCATAATTTCGTCTAATTAAAAATTGATAATTGAAAATTTATAATTTATCCCAGAATGGCGAGTACATCGCTCTGACGCATGATCAGATATTTAGTACCGTCGAGTTCTATTTCCGTACCGGCGTATTTACCGTAGAGTACGTGGTCACCAGCTTTCAGTACCATTTCTTCGTCCTTCGTACCGTTACCGGCTGCAATCACTTCGCCTCTCAAAGGTTTCTCTTTAGCTGTATCAGGAATGATGATACCACCGATTGTCTTCTCTTCTGCAGGTGCAGGGAGTATCAGAACTCTGTCTGCCAATGGTCTAATGTTCATAGTTCTTTTTGTTTTTATATGTTATACTTATTTTTCTTGTTTCTGCCTGCTTTGATGCAAGCGAAAAAGGATATACGAAAAGTGTGCCAAACGGGCGGATGCACAAATTGGCAGAAGCCGCCTGCCAATTTGACGTTATGTCGGACAGGCCTGTGCTATAATTACAGGCCAGCGCCGTCAAGCAAGACACTAAAATTACCTAACTGGGAAAAAAGAATTCCCTAAGTAGGGAAAAAGAATTCCCTGACTACGGAAGCGAACTTCCATGGTCAGGGAATCAAGTCAATATAAGGTTCCTATCGTTTTTTACGACGCCATCTTCATCCGTCAGATGCTCCAGAAAGCTTTAGTCGAACTGACCATGGAGCTTCCCATATACAAAAGAAACAGAATTGCCACAATAACCATCACCACACCAATCAATAGATTGTGCCTGTTCTCGTTCAACTGAATGGAAACCATAATAACCTCCTTTTTTATAAGTCCGACGCAAAGGTAACCTGCATTGGTTACATTCTCTTTGCAACAATATGACAATATAGCGAAAGTGACAGTAAAAAGTCCGATTTGCTTGAACTTTTCCACCCAAAGCTCTCCTATACCCCACAAATATACGAAAAAAGGAGCAGAAAATGCTCCTTTTTAATAGTATTTTATCTTTTATTTATTTGCTCAGCTCTGCCACCAGTTCATCGGGAGTCACTAACCGCTGTTCGCCGGTCTCCATATTTTTCAGGGTCACTTTGCCTTCGTTCATCTCGTTCTCGCCCACCAGCGCTACGAACGGAATACCTTTGGCGTTGGCGTAGCTCATCTGTTTTTTCATCTTGCAGCAATCCGGGAATATCTCGGCACGAATGCCTGCACCGCGTACCCAGGCCAGTACTTGCATGGCAAAGGCTGCTTCCTTCTCGCCAAAGTTGATGAAGAGCAGCTGGGTACCGTTCACGGCTTCCTTCGGATAAAGATCCAGCTGATTGAGCACGTCGAAGATGCGGTCGGCACCGAACGAGATGCCCACACCGCTCACACCTGCCATGCCGAAGACGCCTGTCAGGTTGTCATAGCGTCCGCCGCCGGTGATGCTGCCTATCTGAACGTCCAGTGCCTTCACCTCGAAGATGGCACCCGTATAGTAGTTCAGTCCGCGTGCCAGGGTCAGGTCAAGCTCTAATTCGTTCTTCAGTCCCAGTCCCTTCAGGGTCGAAAGGATGAATTCGCTCTCTTCCACTCCCTTCAGTCCGGTTTCGCTGGCGGCCAGTACCTGCTTCAGCGTGGCCAGTTTCTCTTCGTTCGACCCGCTCAGCAGGATGATAGGTTGCAGCTTGGCGATGGCTTCGTCGCCGATGCCTTTTTCGCGCAGTTCGGCGTTCACGTTGTCCAGCCCTATTTTGTCCAACTTGTCAATGGCTACGGTAATATCCACTATCTTGTCTGCCTCGCCGATGATTTCGGCAATACCGGTCAGAATCTTGCGGTTGTTGATTTTGATGCACACCCGTATGCCGAAACGGCTGAACACCGTGTCAACAATCTGCATCAGTTCCACTTCGTTCAGCAACGAATCACTGCCCACCACGTCGGCATCGCACTGATAGAACTCGCGGTAACGTCCTTTCTGCGGACGGTCGGCACGCCATACGGGTTGAATCTGATAGCGTTTGAAAGGGAAAGTAATTTCGTCACGATGCATCACCACGTAGCGTGCAAAAGGCACCGTCAGGTCGTAGCGCAAGCCTTTCTCGCAGAATTTGCAGGCCAGCTTGGCGGCGTTGCGGCTCAGCAGTTCGTCATCGGTCAGGCCAGAGAAGTAGTCGCCCGAGTTCTGTATCTTGAACAGGAGCTTGTCGCCTTCCTCGCCATACTTGCCCATCAGCGTGGAAAGCATCTCCATGGCGGGTGTTTCTATCTGCTGGAAGCCATAGAGGTGATACACGTCGCGGATGGTGTTGAATATATAGTTGCGTTTCGCCATTTCTACCGGCGAAAAGTCACGGGTTCCTTTCGGAATACAAGGTTTTGCTGCCATATTCGTATCAGTTACATTTATAATCGGACGGCAAAGTTACAGTATTTTATCCGGAAAATCGGCATCTGCGGGCTAAATATTCCAACGGCTGTCAGCCAATCGGGCAAAATACTCCGTTCCATGCTTTCACAGGAATTACACCAGGGAACTGCAGGAGAAGAACATACCCACGCCCCATAAAGGTACAGACACATCTGAAAGTCATCCAATAATGTAACTGCTTAGGATCTCTACAAACCGATCCAACGGTAATTTCAGGAGGCTTCCTTGGGGAATATTTAGCTCTAACAAGCCGTTTGATATTGTGGCAAACATCCTGTTTTCACTAAGTAAACAAACCTCATTACTGTCTTTTTGCCTTATTGTTATCCGATCCTCGGCAGCCGCGTGAACATGTTTGGCCTGAAGATGTTCCTTGGCAGCATGGAGTGCCTCAACAAAATCGTTTAAGGATACCATGATTTTCCGGTCAGAAGTTGGATATATCTGTATTTCCAGATAACCATGTTCTTGATTTATTTCAGCGAACAACAACTTATGATAAACTTCTGCAACCAGATATTCCCTATCAGATGGACTTGCTATCCATATTTCATATTCATTTTTATACATATTATTAAACTCTAAAACGAACAACAAACTTACTTTCATCCACCTCAAACGTTCCCCTATGCAGGTAGTGTCCACATACATATACAACCAGCAACCGAATGATCAATCTGTGATAATCTGAGTAATCCGTGATGCATTTTTCAGCATTTCCCAAGTGAAGTTTCACCGTAACGCCCTGAAGATAAACCGTTTGTGGTGAAGGATAGATACGCGGACTACGCGAATGAAGGCGGACGAACGCGGATTTATCCATTTTTTTCGGCTTTCCACTGAATCAAGGTGAAACTTTATCTTTCACCATATTCTACTGATTTTCAGGCCCAAAATTACCGGTGAAAGCGTGAAGGCAATTCCCTGCATTCTGTTTTTATACGTGTATATCCACACAGTCAGAGGCGTCTGCGTATCCATCTTTCACCCACTAAAGTCCTGCATGGCGGACGTAACTACCAACTTTGGCCACGCAACATCGGTAATCAGCCGGCGTGATTTGAACAAAATGCCGACGGGTTTTGCCTGAAAAGTCCACGAGTTTTACACACAAATGCCTCGGGTTTTACTTGCAATTGCCACGGGTTTTGCCTGCAACTCCCACGAGTATTGCTTGCATGGCTCGCGAGCCGTGCAAGTGTTTCTCGCGAGCCGTGCAAGTGTGGCTCACAGACTTATTCCACCTTAAGCGGAGCAATAAATTTCAAATTCTGATTAACATGAATATCGATAATATATATCAGATTTCTCATATCTCACCCGATAAATTAAAAATTCATCATCAGCTATCTCTACCTCAAAAACTCCCCAGAAATCTGCCAAACAAACGCTGAATCCAACTTTTCTTCTTTTTAGATACCAACTTCCCTTGCAGCTGTGGCACGTATTCTTCCACAGTTTTTCCCATTAGCCGCCGACCTCCCTTTGGGTTTTCAAAAGCTACACGATTCAAGTATTGCTTAAGCTGACTACTCAGAAGCATATCTTTACCAAATTCGGCAACTCCGACAACATTAACAAGTTCTTTTGCCAACCTTTTCTTTTCTAATTCTTGCTCTAAATATTGCAGTTCCGCCTCACACATCGGACATGTCCCCATACAATCACCTTGATGATCACATTTTGCAGGAATATATTCAATACCATTGGCATCGGCAATTTTCAGCCTGACTTCTTTTAATATATTACAAATCAACTTTCCTCCTTCCATAGTATTCTACTTAATATAAGTAAAACGGTCAACACGTGATATACCTAAAGACTTTAATATAGCCAAACTATTCTCTATATCTGCCACCCCATTGAAATCAGGAATGGAAGGAACACGTATTACCATCTTGTCGGCCAAGCCCTGCCCTACCATCCATTCAAGATTCTCAATCACATTTTCATTTCCTTTACCCGTATATTGCTCATAGATATTTGCGTTCATATCTTTGATATCAATAAAATATTCGTCTATTACAGAAATGATTTCTTCTACCTTATTTCGTGGCACATTGAGCGATGTTTCTAAATTCAACTGCCAGTCAGCCTCACAAACCTCTTTAAACTCCCGTATAAACGAACTATAAAGCAGCGGTTCGCCTCCACCAAAGGTAATCCCGCCTCCAGTAGCTTTAAAATAAAGGTCATCTATTTTCACAGCCTCATAAAGACTCATGCAAGTGAACTCCGAAGCATCCCCCATAAAATCTATTGCATTCGGATTAAGGCAATATCGGCAATGCAACATGCAGCCTTGAAAAGCGACTAACGTTGTAATGCCTTTCCCGTCCGATAAGCGGTGCCTGCTGATATTGGCTATTTTAGCTTTTTCCATTAGAACCTATTTAAGGCATTAAAATTGCTTAGATTTCCGAACATTGTTGATCTATATCCAAATTATCATTATAATAAAGACTATCATCTGTGTTTCTCCAATCAATAAAGTCATTCTTTTCAGTACAATTTTTCTCCATTATATTATCTCCTGAATTTTCCACCATATCCCCTACGTCAACTGAATCGACAGCAAATACTTCATGTATTTCAAAATCTTCATCTACCCTATCAAATTGCATCCTTAGCAAATCTTGTTCGACTACCTCTTCTACGTTATTATACCCTGCAAGTGCATCATGCACATCTTCTTGTTTATCAATAGAAGTTTGATTAATAATCTCATGCATTGCTATTTCATCATCCATACCCATAGTTAATTTCTCTTTTTCCATTTTTATATCTCCTATTTTCATTAATACAATTAGATCTCCCAAAATTAGATTTTCATTTGCTTTTTAGCTTCCTAATCTTATATTTAGCTATTATTTCCACTTTAGTTTATTCTTAAATCTACTCTCTGAATACTCCCCCAATTATAGCGACTCCATTTTTTATTTTTCACGACAATACTGATGTTATTTTCCAAATATGTTTACTAAAATATTGATTATAACCTATCTTTTTAAGCGTTATCGATTTACTATTTTCAAGCTCTTCCAACGTATATTTACCTAAAGTTGAATTATGCAAAAATATTGTCTCTCCTTCTAACGTTTGTATGATAACACCATTCTTTTTTTTATCAAGAAGTTTTCCTATACAAATTGTTCCTAACGGAATAGTTCTATCTTCAATTTCCATTTGTTGTTTTTCTTTCTTTATAGGTATAGCACTTAGATACAATAATGACCTTTCAGTGTTAACAAATGATAAATACAATTCTTTCATCTCCTGAGGTTGCAATCCCAATCTTAAAGCCTTCTTCTGTTGACGAACATTCATAAATGCTTCACGTTTACCAAGTTTAAAAATCAGCATCTTTCTATCATTTTTATATACATATTTGACCTTTACAGGACAATCTATGTCCATTTTTTCATCAATAATAGAGAAAGAAACATCATTAATTCCAACAAGTCTATCTTTATAAGAACCTATCTCATCATACTTACAAGAAACAACTGTTGAACCATCAATACGCTCAATACCCCATTTGCCCATCTGAGAAAATTTCACAAAGTCATTATTTAATTTTTTCTCTCTTCCTTCAAACTCTTACAATTACTATCAATAAGGCCATTACGACCATCATATTTCACTGTTGCAACATTATCAGAGCTTAACTCACTGATGTATTCATAATTACTTAAAATCTCATTCCCTTGAAAATCTACTATACAATATAATCCATTATGTATAGCTATAATTTTGTCTGGAGACCACATTGCCAAATGAGAATAACAAGCAGTAGTTAAAGGAGTACCAGTTTTAGTCATAATCCCCCAAAGTAGCTCACCATTTACCTCTTTTACATATTTGGCACCTATAGGATTGAATTCTTCTATCCTTCTTATCCCTGTATTTAGAGAAGTAAAATTATTCTTATCAAACAAATCATACATACCATCCTTTTTCCCTTCATACCATCCTCTACGAGAAATTATTGATTCATATTCAAAAGCGATTCTTATTTCGCCATCAAACGTAATCAACCCACATTTCTCATTTTTCCTTCCAATTACATATTTTTGAGTACTTTTTACAACATCATCCAATTCGAATGCTCTTGACAAAAGTTCCAACTTATTTTCCACTTTCAATTCTTCTTGTTCTTGTAACCATAATGTATTCAACTCTTCAAGAATTCTTTTATTTTCTTCCTCAACATCTAAAGTTTTCAACCGAAATTCAGGATGTGCTTCAAAATATTTTTGTTCCGCATCAAAATAATATGGCTTGTATGTATTGTCATAAGTTAATTCTGAGAGACTAATAAATATTCCCCCTAAATCATTCGAAGAATTTCCATTTGTGTATTCCCAATTTCCATCCGCCTTTAACCAATTACACTTTAAAATAAGTTCACCTCTTTTCTCACTTTCTCTTTGAGCATCTTTATCAAAAATGAAAATATTCAACTTATTATTATAATAAATATCTTTTGACATCATATTGTTCAAATCAACATGATTTTCCTGTTCATCAAAATTAAAGACCCAAATGATGAATTTTTTATTAAGCCGATAAAATAAATCTCTTTCTGCAATTACACTAACAAAGGTGGTACTTAGTTGTAATTCAAAAACAATTTCTTCTCCTCTAAATCTAGTCCAAACATCAGGGCGCTTCCATTTAAGTATGGGATGATTCCCCATAACAGTATTTTCTATTTTTACTTCTGAAACCCCAGGAGTCTTTTCTAACAGATTGGCTATTTTAATCTTTAAGAATTTATGGCGTTCTCCTTCATTACACCGAGCATATTTTTCTCTCTCAATATCTCTTTTGGCTTTTCCAGTCGTTGTTTTATAATCACATTCCTCACTATCTCTCAAATGTGAAAAGAAACTAGCAACTCCCCGCTCTATTTTCCGACCTGAAATTTTAACAGCCTGACGACAATATTTGCATATAAATTTAGGTTTTCTTAAATATATTGATCTTTGCAATTCAGTTCTAACTTTAAAAATCAAGTTTTCTGGTTGGGCAAAAAAATCTTTCGACTTTATTTCTACCCCTGTATCAGTATCAATGACAGTATCTATAGTGCGTTTAGTGTCATCAATATAAGAATTAGAGCTTGCACTTCCTATCGGTGCTATCATCGTCATAAGGCCTGTACCGACTATAATCTTTTGCTCTTCATTATTCGTTTTGGGCTTATTCTCCAAACTATCTAATGTCAACGGATTTGAAGTGTTTTCTGTTTCATAAACATCATTTTCAGTACCTCTTACTACAATGGGAACTATTTTTTTTAACCTAAAATTCTCATTTTTCAATTCTATTATATCTTTATTCAAAACATCAATAGTTGCATCTTTTGCACAGTTCCTTGCCTTATAATTCATATTTTCTTTATAAAGACTATCATATTGCTCTTTAAGAGCTTGATATTGCCTACTCAGACTCTCTATTTGATCTTGTACCTGTTCGTCAGAAACTTTTAAATTATTATTTTCATCTACAGATTCTAATATTTGCTTTTTTTCTTGTAGTTCTCTCACTATATTATCCTTTTCTTCTTCCAATGCAACAGCCCTTTGACTTAAACTATCCCTTTCTTTTTCCAATGCGACAGCCTTTTGACTTAAACTATCCCTTTCTTCTTCCAATGCAACAGCCCTTTGACTTAAGCTATCCCTTTCTTCTTCCAATGCAACAGCCCTTTGACTTAAACTGTCCCTTTCTTCTTCCAATGCGACAGCCTTTTGACTTAAGCTATCCCTTTCTTCTTCCAATGCGACAGCCTTTTGACTTAAACTGTCCCTTTCTTCTTCCAATGCAACAGTCTTTTGACTTAAACTGTCCCTTTCTTCTTCCAATGCCACAGCCTTTTGACTTATAATACCGATTTGCTCAATCAAAGTATTCTTGTTTTTTTCTAACGATACATTTTTCGCTAATAATATTTGGTTTTGTAATTGAATTTCATTAACATCAATATTACAATATTTCTTTAGTATCCTAATAAAAATATTTTTCATATAATACATCATCATTTATTCGTTAATTAATTATACAATTTAAATAATGAATCTATAAATTCGTTTTAAAAAATAGGCATTTTGATTTCTCTCCACCTTCAAAAGCATTAAGAAAACATTTTAAAGTTTACTTAAATGAGTTCACACATTATTTAAGTAAGCCTATAGTTTTTTTGAATAATCAAGGCCCTATGAACATTTATACAAACAGAAACGTGGAACTACATGCCCACTATCTGTAACTGAAGGTCCTGAGAAAACCCAAAAACATAAATAGACGGACAGCAGTCCCACGCCAAACCAGCGTAGGAAACATACTGTGCCATTCCTATGTTTTCTTGAAAATTTCTCAGGTTTTCAGTTACAAGAACAAGCACAACGCTTCTTACAATTTTATCTCTAAAAAACATTGAAGGACATCACCATGCGCTCCATCCGCAAATTTAAACATTTCTCTCACAAATATGAAAAAAGAGAAAGAGTTTTTAGTCTCTACCAATATTTTCTTGAGATTCAATTACAACCACTGTCCAATCTATTGTATTAATATCTGCTTATTGCTGCAATCACAGCCGTACGCCATTGCCAAATGATTCTTTATATTTCATTCGGATTTGCAAAATTCTATTTTTTTGCTTTCCGCAAATGCTTATACGCCCTCATATCCATCTTATATTCATCCCTCATTTTAAGCTTTCTGAATATCTCTGCTCTGATACGATAACATTCCGCTGTCGGCTCATCACATATCGTAAAATAGTGGTTGGCAACGCTTAAAGCTTCATCATAGTCTTTCAGAAAGAACAAAGCTTCTGCCTTATTAATAACAGCATCCGACCATACTCGCTCATTATGCGTAATCAACAACTGGTTATCAGCAATAGCCTCACGATACTTACCAACATGAGTATAGAGAACAGCCCGATCACGATAAGCAACATAATATTTCGGATTGAGATTAATGAATGCCGTATATTTTTCTATTAATGCCCCTTTAGGATAAGAATTATCGAAGAACAGTCTATTTAATAGACAATATTGCTCCTCTATTTCTTCCAAATCTCTGTTAATAATCTTTTTTTTCTTCTCTGGCGCTAAAACTTCAATATCAGAAATTTCTTTCGGATAAATAACCAAACTACGTGGAAGTATTATTTTCTTCAATAGTTCCACATATATATAATTTTTTTTCTCCCCCTCTCCTTTATATGTATGTTTATCCAATACGATATAATAATTCTTAGCAATGAAATCATCTGCAACTTTCAAAAAAGCCTCCTTAATTCGTGAACATTTTTCATTTATTGCATTATCTGTTACATCTACCAAACGACTAATAGATTCTTTCTGCTTTTCAGAATCTTCTCTATTAGAGAGTACTTTATAAATAGCTAACAACTCATCATAGTAAGCCGATAACATTTTAAACTCCACTCCTTCGGGATGACGCAGATAAAATAAGTACAACGTCTTCTGCAAAGGGGTCATTCGTACCTCTTTATTATAATCAAGTAAACAAAATCTAAAATCATCCGTAATCTGAAGCCTGCTCAAATCCGGAACCAGCTTTACATTATTCAATTCGTTCAAAGTATCAGTCCCTATTGTGTGCAACAATAATTCATAATAACCTGCACCTTTCAGTATTTCAATCTCCTTTTTAATGTTTTCTGCAATATTCTTCATAACAATAGGAAATTCTAAATCAGCAAAATTTTGTTGTACTTTCCCCATACGCTCACTAAACTCTCCTCCATGCAATTTCGATACAACAGACATGCAAGGGGGACCATGAGGTATCTGCCTGTCCTCTTTTATGAAAGCACAATAATCCGAAAAAAAGATCTTCCAATCATCCTTAGTCACTCCTTGCATTGGATAAAGCGTAAAGCGACTCTCTTTTACTATATCTTGTACACCAATCATAGAATCATATATAAAGCCTGCAAAATGAAAGATGCCGCTTTCCATCTCCTTCCAATCAAAATGCAGTACTCTACAAAGCAACTTTGTATATACTATCGTATTCATTGAATTCAATAGTTTCTCAACGCTTTTACATTCTTTTTCCGTCAAGTTAGTTAATCTATTCAACGAAGTATCAGGTTTCCATTGGGGCAAATAAATGAAACGGAATCCATTTTGATAAAATATAGACTCTATTTCATGCAAATTTTCTTGGATACACTGATTTAGAATTTCGTCATAACAATTTTCAACATAAATATAAGTATCTGCGTCAAAATCAAAAGGAACTATTCCCGGATAATGGAATTTCTTGAATTTACTCAACCTTCGCTGATAGCTTTCCTCTCTTTCCCGTTCCTTCTTCAACCATACATCATTTTCATCGTTATTACTAAAATCTCTCCAAATGAAATACATAGAGAAGAAAGGCAATAATGAAAGGAAAATCAAGCTGCAAAGTAAAAAAATTAAGGCTATAAACAGTATCAACAAATACGCCAAGCAAGTTGCTTCTTTACCACACGTTTCTTTACATAAACTGTTACATTCACATACAAAACCCCTTCCGAAACTCTTCAGATGCGCCCGATAATTTTTAAAACATAAAGCAATTATCATAAGAAACATCCATGTACCTATTATCGACAACATCGTAACCATTTTTACCAATACTATTTATTTTAAACGACTGCATATCTTCACTTTACTTTCGATACATTTTCAAAACATCCTTACTCATTTCTTAATATAGCAAAGATACTACAATAAAAGAACAACAAGTTTTGCAAGCCTTGCAAAACAAAAAAAGCCGGACTGGGAAACTCTTCCCGTCCGGCCCTTCTATTCATTTTCAATGTCCTCAGTCAGACATCATTTGGCATAAAACGTATTAAACGAATGGCCTTGTAGACTTACAGTCAGGTACTTACCGCCCAACTGAACTGTCAGCTGACGGGCATCATCGTTGAAATTGGCAGCTACAACCAAATATTTGTTATCCGGCGTAAGCAACAGCATGGCAGGTAGCCCATCCTCACCTTTTTCTCTATAAGCCAACACCTTAGTACCTGCAACAACTTTGTTGCTGAAGTGTTTCACGGCATAGTATTCGGGGGTATAAGTAGCGGCTCCTGTCTTCGAATCCACCCGAATCAAAGCATTCTGTTTCCATCCCCAGGCACTGGTACCTTCATCGCACAGGATGGCATTCCAGATGGTATATTCTTCGCAACCATTCCCCAGATAGTGATTTATCAGATGGAAAGTATGCTCGGCAGCTTTCCAGTCGAACGTACCCGAACCACATTCACTTTCGGTCTGCATGTATTTATAGTCGGGATACTTCTTACGGATTTCGGGCAAAATCTGTCCGCCCCACCACTGGAAACCGATTCCCTCAACAGCATCTTTCATACGGGGATCGGACAAGACACGGTCGACCAGCTCGATACGATTCGTATTCAGCGTGCCCAGGTAAAGTTGTACATCGGGCAACTGTTTCTTCAGCGTAGGTGCCAGATACTCTACATTGAAACGGATGATGCCTTCGGGTGTCCAGGCACAAGCAGGATAGATGGAATAAGCCCACGGCTCGTTCTGGAACATGACCCGATTGACAGGAACCCCCAGTTCACGATAGGCCGACACAAACTTGCAGAAGTAATTGGCATAGGTTTGCAAATAACGTGGATCCTGGATAAAGTAGTCGTTCTCGGTAACCTGCTTGGGATAGAAACGCTTGTCTACATTCTCCACTCCTTCGTAAAGGGCTATTTCGGCTTCGGCAGGCAGACGGTTGACCTTGGCATTGCTCTTGACGGAATAATAATGGTTCACCTTCATCCAAGAAGGAGGCGACCAGGGAGATATCCAGAACGTCAGGTCGGGATTTACCTTCAAGGCACGCTTCACGTAAGGGATAAGCGTCTGACGGTCGCGGTCGATATTGAAGTATTTCAACGTAAAGTCGCCCGGCACTTCGTCACAACTGTACCAGTCGCGTGCATAGTCGTTGGCATTCATGGGGATACGCCCCATCGTAAACTTCAACTCACCATCGGGAGCAAAAATCCGATTCAACACTTCTTCCTGGCCTTTCAACGGCAGCATGTTCAAAGCATCCCAGCCTAGTTCGTTAAAACAGGTTCCCCACTTCTGGAAGGTCTGTATGCAATCCGTGCCATCCGTTTTCAGCAAAGGAGCCTCCTCACACTTGGCCTGGAGTTTCACTTTCGCTTCCTTCCAGACGTTTCCTTCGGTACTGCTAATCCACACCATGGATTGAGCGTACATACCCGACAGGCTGAATAAAAGCCCACCGAGCAAAAAAATTTTTTTCAGATTCATGGTTCTCTATTTAAAGTTAGTATTCCTATTTACCGCAAATGGATTTCCTGTCTTTTGCGACCGATGAAATCCTTGAAACGTTTTATCAGCTTCTCGTATTTCTTCTCTCCGGCTGCATTTCTATTTTCCTGCGGATCGAGCTTGTGGTCAAACAGCGCCTCGTCCACTACACGGTTCTGCGACTTGTCGTACCACTCGGCATAACTGAATTCCGGCGTTACTACATTCACTCCCTTTCCCCACTGAATAAAAGCACAATCACGATGTTTTGCTTCAGGATTCTTCAGCACCGGCAGAAAGCTGCGCCCCTGCAGATGTTCGGGCAACGTGATGCCGCAAACCTCGCACAAAGAAGGATAGATATCTACAAACTCCACAATGCTACGGCTCTGTCCTGATGCTGCGTCCGGACAACGAACCATCAGCGGAGCATGAGTAGCTTGCTGAAGCAACGTATGCTTTCCCCAAAAGTCATGTTCGCCCAAGTGCCAGCCATGATCGCCCAGCAACACCACAACCGTATTATCGGCCAGTCCCAACCGCTCCAGTTCATCCAATACCAGTCCGATTTGTGCATCGACAAAACTGACACAAGCATAATAGGCATGACAGGCCTCGCGATGGAAGTCCTCGGCCGAAGTATCGGTCACCCGTGTATACTGGAATATCTCCCTGGAACCTTGCACCTGCTCGGACAAGCCCTCGGGACGGTAGCGGTTATCGGCAATCTTGATGTCCTCCCTCCGATACAGATCCCAGTATTTCTTTGGAGCGATGAACGGCAAATGAGGCTTACGGAATCCGACAGCCAGGAAAAACGGACGGTCCATCTCTTTCAGACGATTCAACTCGGCCACCGCTTTACGGGCTATCTGATTGTCTTCGTAGCAACTGTCGGGCACATCGGCCGCTTCGCAATAGGGGCCACGATGACTTTGCGGATGAAGTTCGGCTTCGGGAATTTCCGTCTTCCATACATTCCACTTGTTGTACAAAGCCCAGTCGCCACTGGCCGGACTCACAATCCAAGGCGATTCGCTCCAGCTGTCTGTCCGATCATCGAAATGATGGAACACCTTGCCAAGGGAAAGCGTATAATACCCGGCATTCTTAAACGCCAACGGCAAAGTGACCACGCCGGGCAGATCTTTCTCCGAACGGGTTTCAGCATCCACAAAACGACCCTCGACAATATCGGGATATACTCCCGTCAGCAAACTGGAGCGGGAAGCTCCGCTCACCGGTACGTTGCAATAAGCCTTCTGGAAGACTACCGACTGCTCTGCCAACTTGTCAAGATGAGGTGTAATGGCCACATCGCTACCATAGCATCCCAACTCCGGACGCAAATCATCTACCACGATGAACAGCACATTTTGTTTTTCCTGAGCCTGCAAGGCAGATACGGACAGACACGAAGCAGCCAGCAAGACTGCCCGGGAGGGTTTACGATAGAAGAAGGAAGGATAGAACATAATACCAAAGTTTTGATTTTTAAGAAAACGGCATGCAGCCAGCTTTAGTTGTCCAAACTACGCTTGCGCCACAATGCCTCTAAATAATAGTAATCGGCGTACGAAAGAGGTACATCCACTTCGCTCTCGTGAGGAGCAGAACCGGTGGAATGCAAAAGCAGGAAGCCATAGTTTGCCCCGTATTCCGACTGATAAGATCGGTTCAGACTATCAATTATCTTATCGGCTGCAGCCTTATACTTCTTGCCTTTCTCCATATCGGCATACTCCGAAAGTTCGTACAAGCCTGAAGCTATGATCGCAGCAGCCGAAGCATCACGAGGAACATCCGGAATGCCGGGAGCTTTCATATCCCAGTAAGGCACACCGTCTTCGGGCATATTGGACCAAGACAATATGAAATCGGCAATAGCCTCGGCCTGGCGTAAATAAGCAGCCTCTTTCGTAAAGCGGTAGCACAGAGTATATCCATACAGTCCCCAACCCTGTCCACGACTCCAGAACGAATCATCCGAATAGCCCTGATAGGTGCACTTCATACGGACTGCACCTGTAGCCGGATCATAATCCACCACATGATAGGAAGAATAATCGCTACGGAAATGGTTCTTCATCGTTGTATTGGCATGGTTCACAGCCACTCTCCAGTAAAGAGAATCACCTGTCAGCTGAGTAGCGCTGAACAGCATTTCCAGATTCATCATATTATCTATAATGACTGGATACTTCCAACGATCCCGGTTAAAGTCCCAGGAACGTATACACTTCACACGATCATCGTAACGCGAAACCAAAGTCTTGGCAGCCTGTATCACCACATCCTTATAAGAACGTTCTCCTGTCCACTGATAAGCCTTTCCGAAACTGTTATTCACCATAAAGCCCAGATCGTGCGTACCCTTATAACGCTTCACTTCTTCCAGTGGCCAGGTGAAACTGATGGCCTGCTGACGCCAATAATCGTTGTTCGTATAAGCATAAACATGCCACAAACTGCCCGGAAAGAACCCTGAGCACCAGTCGTAAGGCGATACCAATGCCAACGATCCATCCTTGGCAATACTACGCGGCATCACTTTCCTTTTACAGATATTATCTTTCTGTTTCTTTGCCTTGTTGGTCGCAGCAATAGCAAAATCCAACTGCCGGCAAGCAAAAGCAAAAGCATTATCCACGGACGAAGGAACCGCATACAACAAATTAAAACGGTCTTTCCAGTCAATTATCCGATGTGTGTCATATACCTTCAAGTACCCTCTACGGTTGGTGTCAAGATATACGGCTGCCCGATAAAGGTCCTGATACAACTTTTGTTGCGTACAATCATGTGTAAACTACTTTGCCATTAAGCAACAGCTCCACGTCCTGATACAACTTTTGTTGCGTACAATCCCATCCATCGTCTTGTCGATAAGGCCATTCACTTACATCTTTTCCGGCAAATTGTGCCAGATAATCCATCGCATCGTAAAGGCTACGTCCGTCCGACGACTCAAGGCCATCAATCTGCAATCCCCGATGCTTGGCCATCAGACAGATATCAATCAAATAATGCAGATTACGCTGTGAAGCATCAAAAGAGTGTTTACAGTCCAGTTCATAAGGTTGTTTCCCCGACGGCTCTATCTGCTTGAAAATACGTTTGGCAGGAATTGATTCTATCACTTTATCAGCCACTTCCTTTTTACCTATATATAAGGCATAGGCTATGACTTGCGCATCGTAAGCCGTTCCCCGATGGCCGGCCCATGCCTTCGCATCCACTTCTTGTGAAGAGGCTTGCATACCGTCCAGTAAATCAGCGAACCAGGCTTTCAACCGCTTAGCATCTTTGGAAGTCAGCTGGCTGGAAGCTTCGAGCAACTGTACAGCATCCAGCATTTCAATGAACGGATAGGTTTCGAGTACATCAAAATTGTCCGGAGTCATCCGGGTATTCTTATCCAGGAAATTCGTCCGTATCAGCTCAACAGCCTTTTGAGCATAAATTTCTTCCTCACTAAAAAAGTATGCCAAAGCCAATGTTGTGATTCGATCGGAAATCATATCCACCCGCTTACATGAAGATTCACATTCAACTCCGGATAACGGTTGTTGTGTATCCACAGTGTCGGCTCCGATCTTTAAATATCCATCCGCTTGCGTTTTCAGTTCCTGCAGCGAAGCGGCATAATAAGCATCCTGCACCGACTGCTTGACATCCGTCAGATGATTTCTATCCCAAACAGACTGTGCATGCAATGAAAGTGAACAGCAGGAAATAACAAAAACACGTAATATCGATCTCAAATTCATAGCCCCATCCTATTAATAATTAATCCTATTAGCAAATTTTCTCTCCTTGGCCCATATATCTTCCGATACTTTTAACCAATTGCCCAATTCTGTTTTTAAAAACTCAGCCTGTTTTTCAGGAATCTCTTCCAGTGTCAGCGAAGTCTGCTGATAAGGATCTTTTATATTATCGAACAACAGATAATTGCCATCCTTTTGTACCACATAAGAATAACGGTCGGTACGCACTCCTTTCTCTTTCAGCATAAAGTAGAAAGAAGACTGAGGCTTCTGAACGCTACCAAAATCACCGGTAAGAATGCCCTGAGAGTAATTTTTCCCTTTCACCGTATCAGGAAGTCGATCAGCCAGTCCCAGCATGCCCAACAAAGTTGGCATAATATCCTGTGCTCCTATCATCAAATCATTTATTTGCGGTTTCAGTTGCGCCGGGTAACGCATTATGAATGGAATCAGCAAAGCCTCATCATAGATCACACCTTTGGCCATTCTGCCATGGCTTCCCATCATTTCTCCATGATCGGCAGCAAATATCACCAATGTATTATCAGTCAGTCCCTCCTCATCCAAAGCATTCAGAACACGGCCAATCTCATCATCGATGCATTTAACCAATGAAAAATAAACCTTGGCTTCCAGTGATAACCTCTCCAAATTTTTCGCTTGTTTGCCTTCGCCATACTCTACATTGGGACGAAGCAACAATTCCTTAGAACCTAAGTCCTTATAATATTTATTAAAGACCTCTTCCCGGCAATCACTTACACTGGAATAGGGTGTATGAGGAGGATTCAAACTCCAAAACAGGCTGAAAGGTTTAGACGAATCCCGTTCCCCTTCACGGTTTTTCAGATACTTAATTACAACATCAGCCTCAACTTCCGAAGTAAAACGGTGATAAAAATAAGCCTCTCCATCCTTCTTCCCTCCGACCAATTCCGGACGGTTGGAATAGGCCACTGCATTGAAATGATTATCCCTCAACTGCTGGAACCAGAACTTATTACTTTTACGACCTCTTCCTTCAGGAATGTAAGTATCATAATTATAGGTATAATGTCCTCCTGGCTCTTCTGTAGTACCCACATAATTTCCTTTTTTATCGAATAAAGGTTCGGTACGGTGCCAATGCGTTTTGCCTACGTAAGCAGTCTCATATCCCGATGCTGCCAGCACGTCTGTAAAACAAACAATACAGTCTGGAATGCCTTGCTTTTTCCCTTTAAAACAATTTGTATCTACCCCATTTTTCTCAGGGAACATTTCTGTCATTAACATGGCACGATGAGGACTGCTTAAAGGGCAAGTACTACAGGCACGACTAAAGACAACGCCCTGTTTAGCCAAACGGTCCAAATTGGGCGTATGAACAGGATCGCCCACGGTACTCAAAACATTACGATATGCCGGATTGCTCCATAAACTCAATGCATTCAGCCGATATTGATCTGCAAATATGTACACCAGGTTTGGTCGTTGTTCCTGTCCGAATGCCTGCGTAAATACTCCAACAGCAAATGTAAAAGGAAGTCCCCATTTTATTTTATCAAAACAAAACTCCATATTCTTCTATTTATTAAAAAACATCCATAGTTTTATTTCATCACTTTTATAAATTGGCAGCTAAGTTAAACTTTTTCCCGTCAATCATTACTGTAACCTCTACACCATCCTCCTGAAAATGTTTGTTCGAAAAAGATGCATATATTTTCGGGGCGTTATCAGCGTTCTTCACCGGATAAATGACAGAGATATAGCGCACTGTATCTTTCCCTTTCTTTTCAACATCCAGCGCAACAGCCTTACGAGGTACCCGCTTCCGATAGGCAGTAGAACGCCATCCTTCCACTTCGTTCATCACGGCTTTTTGCTCAGGAAAGCACTGTAACTTTACATTGCTGTCCCCTTCGTAAGACGTTGTAATCGCAAAATCAGCCTTGTTTATAGAAACTTCTCCTTCAGCCAAATGATAGTTCAGATTCACTGTGCCAGTGGCTGTACCCACCGCTTCATCTACAATCACAAAAAACTTCTGATCGACAAAAAAGACCGTCCGCCGATGTTTCAGGTCGGCATAACTTGGATTCTCTGTCACCAGAATCTGCACATCGCCTTCCGGCTTCCAAAGTTTTGTAACCGACTGCGTTGTTTCCAGATTCTTGCCGTCAAGTGTCAGTGTATTGTGCGAAGCTGTCCGTCGGAACCAGTTTCGAAGCTTCATCACTTCACCATGTCCGGCATAGATATACGAACCACTATCCGGAAAAAGATTACGACCATTCACCCAAAGTTCGAAAGTGCCATTATCGGGCTGGCAATGCCATTCTCCCTTGGGTCCGGCTTTTACAACCATTACCGTAGCATCTTGTTTCCAACCAGTTCTAAACGTAAAGAAGCCAGATTCCTTTGCCGCATGAGACAAGTAAGGTAAAGGAGTTCCTTCACGCCCTTCGGTTGCATAAAAACGAATCCATTCGCAATCGGGAAATAGCTGAAGCCATTCTTTATAGTTTCGGATTTCTCCAGAACGTTCCCCCAACTTGGCATCACTGAAACAAGGGTTTGTATAATCAGGGAAACAAATATTCGAATAGAACTCAATCATATTTTTTATTGTCTGTGCATATTCTTCCGGAAACTCCTGGCGGAATCCGTTTACATCGGCCATGCGAAGTGCTTTACAAAAGATATTAATGGCCGCCAGATGATAATGAGGATCCAGTTCAAACTGTCCTCCATCGGCATATACCTGTTTCTTTATTTCCCGGTTCAGCACCTCAATACCGCTCTTTCTCCACTTCTCCGCATCTTTCAGCTCCGGGAAAAAGGTACCTGCATATACCATACGCTGTGCTTCAAACAATAAGTGATTGCCTTGTTTGGTGTAATGCTTCAATATATGAGCGGCATGACGATGATAATTCACCAGAAATTCTGTCAGGAACTCCGGAGTAAAGAACTTAGACGAATTAAAAATCAAAAACTGAGGTATCTGATCCTGTATGCGGTGACTGACTTCCAGCGGTCGCCAGGCATAACGCATATTCTCTTTATCTCCTTTCAGATTACCTTCAATGACTTGCTGAAAATCATCATCGTTTATTTCAATTAAAGGATTCTTTTTAATCCAGTCCATATATTGAAACACCCATTCACGAGCATATTTCTCATCTCCAGATACCCGATATACCTTTCCCATAGGTGTAAACCACTTGTGACGATGCAATTGCCAGCGCAATTCATTATCTTTCACCGGCCAATACTGCCAATCTATATCTTTGCCATAATTGAAAGAAGGCTGATATCCTTCGTGTACAAAAAAGGTATGCTCCAATGCATCATCGGCCCATTGCCAGTCTCTTTTCGAGGCTTTGATATGTTCTAAGTCCAAATCAGGATAAACTATTCCGGAACGGTTTCTGTAATAATCCAGCAAAAGCTCAGCGGCCTCTTTCCATTGTTGTCTTCCACAGGCATCTTTCACTTTCTCCAATCCGGGATAATCCAAATTCAGCAAATCAAAAACTTCCGTCCGCAATGTTTGCGCCTGGATTAGGGCAGAAAACAGACTAAAGCAGACAACTAAAATAAATCTCAAAGTTTTCATGGTATCAATCCTCACTACAAATTTGCAAATCTGATAAAAAATAAGGTTACACAGACTTCCACACCATTTTTCAATTCATGTCCATCTGTGTAACCTACTTTAAACAATCTTATTACCTGTCCAGACGATTATTACCAACCCGGATTCTGTCCCAAATTGGGATTCTTGAACCGTTCTGTATTAGCAATCGGATAGAAATATAAATTGTCTGTTATGGTACGTGATTCCAATAAGAATTTGGTATATTCAAAGTCATCACCATTCTTCACTACCTTAACGCCATAAATATCAGCTGTCTCGTCCAGATCCTTCCAACGACGAACATCCCAAAAGCGATGACCTTCGAAAGCCAACTCTACACGACGTTCATTCTTCAGACGCTTTACGAAATCTGCTTCACTCATTCCGCTCGGCAGTTCGGGCATATTTACATCTGCACGGGCACGCACCTGATTGACAGCTTCACGCGCACTCAAAGGAAGTTCACCATCCTTATAATCCGGATTATGGAAAGCATTCACCATTGCTTCTGCATAGTTCAGCAATACTTCAGCATAACGGAACAGAATCCAGTTATGGTTTTTAGCAGTCACTTTGCTACCAGACTCAAAACTGATGGAATTATTGACGTACTTCTGCAAATAATAACCTGTTATTGTAGCATTTTCAATCGGAAGTCCGTTAGCTCCTCCTTCCCAGATTTCAACATTGTTAACCGGCCACTTCATATTATTGTAAACGATAGTCATTCCCATACGAGGGTCACGGTTCGCATAAGGATTGGCTTTCATGGCAGGATTGCTCCAATCAAAAGCTGAGCCGTCTGTCATTTCATAAGCATCCACCAAATTCTGAGTAGGACAAGTGGAAGTGCTACCGCCTTCTACTCCCATCGGGAAGTTAGCCTTCTCAAAATCTCCGTTCTCACCAGTGGCACGAGCTAAAATAACTTCGGTAACTTTGTTATTGGTATCATTGAACAAATCGGAATAATTCACCAGTTTATAGCCCAGCTCGGAAGAAGAGCCAATGATTTCATAAGCAGCCTTGGCTGCTTTTTTCCAGTTCTCCGCATTGTCACTGCTATACAACGGACTTGCCATATAGAGCAACATACGTGCTTTTAAAGCCAATGCCGTACCTTTGGTAACGCGACCAGTCTCTGCATCCGGAAAACTCTTGTAATCCACCGGCAAATAGTTAGCTAAATCAGAACATTCGTCCACAATGAACTGTGCAATCGTCTCAAAGGTAGCGGGAGTAACCTGATTAGCTTCTTCCTGTGTCAATACTTCTGTAACAAAAGGAACATTATGATAGCGTCTGATCAACTCAAAATAGAAATAAGCACGCAGGAACCGTACTTCGTACTTGTAATTGTTAAAGCACTTCATCATATTCTCATATTCATCGGAATATTTCCAGTCATCGAAAGTCAGATTAGCTGTCTCTGCCAGATACAAATTGGCAGCCCGAATGCCTGTGTAATAATTGCTCCACTGATCATCAACCGTATTGTTCGCAGACCAAGTACCGTTCACAAACCGTTGAATGTTGGAAGAATCGTATATATGAATAGCATCATCTGTCGCAGCATCGAGCATAGCTCCGTCTATCGAACAGAAATCGGCTTTCAAATATCCATAAATGTTCGTCACCAACTGTTTTACACGAGTATAACTATCCAGAACATCCTCTTTGGTATAGTTATCGGACTCATCACAATCCATAAAGTCGCATCCAGTAAGCGTAAACAACGACAGAAGCAATGCAAGTCCTTTTATTTTAATATTCTTCATCTTAATCACGTTTTATTAAAACTTCAAATTAAAACCAAACGCATATTGTCTCATTGTAGGATGAGCAACGCCAATAGACTCTGGATCGGCAATATCAATTCCATCCACACAGAACAGATCGTGTCCACGACCAAAGATCTTTATACCTTTTACAAAAGCAATGTTCTTCAGCCATTTTTCCGGCAACTGATAATATACTTCCAACGTTCTCAATTTCAAGAACGAAGCATCGGCTACCCACAAAGAATTGGTATTATAGTTATTATCAGATCCTTGCGTAGTCAGACGGGGCAATGTTCCATTCGGATTGCTCTCGCTCCAACGGTTGTCCCAATAATATTGAGATATGGTATTGTTCGATACCAACGGGCGATATACACTCTTCGTATCCAATATTTTACTATAATTGGCAGCTCCTTGGAAATAAGCAGTAAAACCTAATCCCTTATACTCCGCACCCACATTAAATCCGTAATAGATTTCCGGACAAGTTTCATTATATCCTAAAGCCACTTGGTCGTATTGGTCAATACGCTTGTCACCATTCTGATCTTTAAATTTCAAATCACCGGGACGAACATCTGACAAATATTGTTTAACATCACGCTGATCAATTTCTTCCTGGCTTTGATAAATACCTTCCACTTCATAACCGAAAATCTGTCCAACTGAATGACCGGTACGTTTTAAATAATCATACGGACGGTATTCTTCATTCATCTCAATAATTTCATTACGGGCAAATGAGAACTGTCCACCGATTTGATAAGTAAAATCTCCGATATGATCGGTCCAGTTAGCAGCTACATCCACTCCGTAACTGTTGATAATACCATCATTCCGTTTAGGAACAGTCATACCAAATACCGATGAAATCGCTCCACTACCGTCAACCAAAATATCGGTACGATGATCATAATATCCGTCAACGGTCAAAGACAATTTATTCCAAGCCATCAAATCAACACCCACGTTCAGCTTATGAGACTTTTCATAAGTCAACCCGTCCACCGCAATGCGATATTCTTTCATTCCAGACTGGCTGGCAGGAGTATCTTTGAAATAATAGCTGTTTCCACTGCCAAAATAATATTTATACAGATTAGCATCAAAATCTGCACGTCCTGCTATACCATAAGATGCTCTCAGCTTCAACAAATTCAGATTATCCGATTTCAACCAATCTTCTTCTGAAAGTATCCATCCTGCTCCGATCGAAGGAAATATTCCCCAACGGTTACCCGGTTCCAAAACACTTGATGCAGAACCAGACAAGGCAAAATCTAAAATATAACGATTTTTATAAGTATAGTGACCTTGAGCTACTACATCCATAAACGCATATTTATTATTTTGATCACGTCCCGTTTTCTTATCCATGGAATACAACAATACAGCATTCAATTTATGTTCTCCCCAATTACGGTCATAATTGACCTGAGTATTAAAGTTAAAATGCGTATCCATTGTCTGAAGATAAGTGCTAAACTCATAATCAGTTTCTTCACGCAACTTTGTATAAGTATCTGCTGCGCCATCCCATCCTTTTACTGCCGACTGATAGGCATACGTACGTACATTTCCTTCACGATAGAATCCATAACTGTCATAACCAACATTTACAGTGGCTGACAAACCTGGCAATAAGAAATTCAAATCCTGGTTAATACTCATATCTGCATATAAGGTACGCCCCTGTGTACGTAAATACCCGGAACCTGCAATGTTCGCGATCGGGTTATTGGAATACACAGTTGTTCCCCCCCATATATCCTGCGAAGTTTTAATAGGGAAAGCACCAGAAGGGACCTGATACAACGCTCCGAACACATCGGAGATATCACTTTGAGGGCGATTGTTCTCAGAGAAAACTCCCAGCAAGTTCAACTTCACTTTCGTCGTATTGCTCACCTTGATATCCAGATTGGTACGAATATTCATTTTAGAGTATTTCAACTGTGTAGAGTATCCGTCGTTCTCCTCAGTAGGCTGATAAATACCCAAATTATTCAGGTAATTCAACTGTACATAATACTGCACCCTTTCACCACCTCCACTAATCGAGAAATTCACATTGTTGCCATAAGCATGATCGCGCAATGCTTCATCCCACCAATTCACATTGGGATAGAATTCCGGATACGTCTGTTCACGGAAGGCATCCAGTTCACGCTGGCTGTAACGAGGAGACAGTCCATCATTCTTCATGCCTTCGTTCAGCGCTTGCGCATACGTATATCCATCTACAAAATCGGGCAAACGATTAGGAGTAGAGAAATTAAACTCATATCCAAAATTAATTACCGGAGCATGAACCGCACCACGTTTGGTCTTAATATATACTACTCCATTGGCTCCACGAATACCGTAAAGTGCCAACGATGCAGCATCTTTCAGAACTGTAACCGATTCGATCTCTTGAACGGTCAAAGAAGATATTTCCCGCTCAAATCCATCTACCAGAATCAACGGCGTACTGCTGTTGCTGGTTCCTACTCCACGTATATATAAGGTAGCGCCATCGTCCCAGGCATATCCTCCGTTTTGAAGGACTTGCAATCCTGGAATTAGTCCATACAATGAATTCGACGGGTCAATACTGGTCTTATGCGAAATCTGTTCGGATGTAGCCATTGCCCCTGCGACAGTCGATTCCTTCATATCGAAAGAAATACCTCGTCCATATTGTTGAATGCTGTCTGTTACTTGTGCCGTTGCTACGCATGGCAACAGTAAAAAAGCAGCGATAAATTTCATACTTCTTTTCATAAGTACATTCTTGTTACTTTGTTCATTGAATCATCTTTTGTTATTCCCATCCTGGGTTCTGTACAAGGCCATACCCTTTGTTCACCTCATTGCTGGGGAAAGCACTCAAATACCATTTAGGAGAGAAACCACCGGGTTTCTGCCAAGCTCGTTCTGCCAATTGCGGGAAAGAGAAATCGTATTCTAAAGTATTCTTATTACGATAGACATTGATACCATGTAGATGCTTTGTAAAGTCTGCTTCACGTTTCCAGCGAATCAGATCGAAGAAACGTACTTCTTCCCAAGCAAACTCACAAGCGCGTTCACGAAGCACAGCCTCACGGAATTCTGTCTTTTCGTCTTGCTCACCTTTCAGAACCAGTCCCGGCAGTCCGACACGAGCTCGTACTGCATTGACATACTGATAAGCCTCACTTGTACGTCCACATTCGTTCAAAGCTTCGGCGTACGACAAGTAAACCTCTGCCAGACGCAAATATGGCCATTGAATAATACGTCCCTTATACTCATTCTTACGGTCAAGAGCAAATTTGCGATCTGCTATACCAGTAGCCAAAGATTTACTATCCAAAGAAGCAGCACTACTGTTCCAATGTTTGCCTGCAGGATAATTATTGGGATCATCACTTTTCTTTTGAAAAACTTCAGCTTTCGTACCTTGGAAGTCATCACCATCCAGCAAAATTGTCTCACTCAAACGAGGGTCACGATTTATGAAAGGGTTTTTACGGTGTTCCGGATTATCCCAATCAAAATCAGTTCCATCTGCCATAGGAAACATATCAAAACTCTCTTTGGTCGGACACCAACCACCCCAACGCATTGATTTCAACAAGAAGCTAAGCCCATCAGTTTTATAATGTCTACGAACTGAAACCAAAGATTCGGTAGTACCACGTGTATAGTAAGCATCCTGAAATGCCTGTCGATACGTGCCCGATGTATTTTTATCGACCAAACGATAAAAACCTTCACTTGCCATTGCATCAAAAAATTCCTTACCTGCTTCAGCTGCTGCTTCCCAACGCTTTTGATCATATCCACCAAACCAAGTCATCAGCTTTGTGGAAGCTTCTCCCTGATAATAAGGAGAATCGGAATTAAATAACGGACTGGCAACAAACAACAACGTGCGAAGTTTCAAACCCATAGCCGATGCACGTGTCAGACGTCCACTCCAGTTACTCAAGTCATCACCGGTCAACGCCCAAGGCAATTCCTTACAAGCAATAGCTTCATCCAACAACTTCACAATAAAATCGACCGTTTCCTGTAGGGTGGCACGAGCCGGTAGATTAGTTTCTTCGACATCGATGGCATGATCGACAATAGGCAAAGCTCCAAAATGACGCAACATTTCCGAGTAGTGTAAAGCTATAATAATCTTGGCTTCAGCTTTCAGACGCAATTTTTCACTTTCCGACATGTCAGGAACCCGATCTACATTCTTTATCAAGATCCACGCATTACGAATGCCCTGCCAGGAATAGCGGCCCTGAAACTTATATTTAGTCGCACCTTTCGCTGCACCAGTCTTATCCTCGGATGCCGCATTGTACACACCGCTATAATAAAGTTCTTCCGGACCACCGTAACCAATACAAGACTGACTCAAGTCTGTCAAATTTTCAAGTACACCGACCCACATAGCTGTTGTAGTATTATAGTTAGTCGGAAATCCATAAGGCATTGTATAATAACTATACCACAATACCTGTTTTGCATATTCTGCAGTAGAAAAAATAGTATCGGCTGTAATATCTCCACCTGGGGCCTTCTGAAGGAACTTTTCGCCTAAAGCGAAATCTTCGCATGAAGACAAGGATACCAATAAAGATAACACCAATAGATGAATATGTTTTCTTATCCTTTTCATGATTATTCGTTTTTAATATTTAGAAACCTACTTTCAAACCCAGATTCACTACCATTACCAGCGGATACATGATATTACCATTTGCATCCGATTCCGGATCTACGATCTTAAGTTTATCAAAAGTCAACAAGTTATAACCTGTAGCATAAACACGTAAGTTACCTACATGTAATTTCTTCAGAACTTTCTCTGAGAAGTTATATCCAACTTCTACATTCTTCAGACGAATATAAGAAGCATCACGCAACCACAAGTCTGAATCCAAATAATTATTGGTCTTATTTACAAACGTGATAGCCGGTGCTTTAGCCGAGTTTCCCTTTTCCGGAGTCCAAGCATCCGTTACCTGATATTTCAACAAGGAGCGTGAATTGGTTGAACCAAACGGTTCGCGATACACATCATTCAACATACGTGAAGTCTTTGTTGCTCCAGCCCATGTCATACTAAAATCAAAACCTTTATAAGAGAAGCCTAGATTAAGACCTCCAGTCAACAACGGATAAATAGGATATCCGATGGCAGCTTTATCATTTTGGTTAATTTTGCCATCACCATTCAGATCTTTATATTTCACATCACCAGGCAACGGAGTGTAACCGGAACCGTGATCAGGTATTCCACCTTCCTTGCCTTTCAAGTTCTCGTAATTGGCAACATCTTCTTCCGAGAAGAAACCGTCGTATTTATATCCAAAGTTCTGCCCTACCGGACGACCTGTCTGACGCATATATTCATAAGGATAATTCACTTCATCCTTAAAGACCACCTTATTCTTTGCATAAGAAATATTGAAACCTATATTATAGCCAAAATCATTAATTTGATCTCTCCAGCTCAAAGCAACTTCGAAACCTTTGTTATCTACCTTACCCAAATTGGCCGTAGGTAATGTTACTGCCAAATAAGTAGGCAATACCTGACGGGTAATCAGAATGTCTTTACGGTGTTCGATAAAGTAATCAAAATTCAGTTTCAACTTGCTGCCAACAAAGTAAGCATCCAAGCCGTAGTTCTGCTTAGCTGCAGTTTCCCATGTCACATAAGGATTACCGAGTTTAGACTCTTTTGCTCCTGTCAGCAAGATTTTCGACGTATTTCCAAAATAGAAACCACCTTGTCCTGTCGTATATGAATCCGGCAAATAAAGAAAACGTGAACTGTCACTGGTACGGTCATTACCTACAATACCGTAAGAAGCACGTATCTTAAGATAGTCAAGAACCGGCTTCAAAGGTTTCATGAAATTCTCTTCTGTCAGAATCCAACCCAGAGAGAAAGCTGGGAACAAGCCAAAACGGTTTCCTGGAGCAAAATTCTCCGAACCATTATAACCGATATTCACATCTGCCATATAACGGTTGTTCCAGTCATAGGCAACACGTCCTACAAAACCAATATAGCTTCGGGGAATAGAGGCAAACTGTGAAGGTCCGCTTACATAGTAAGTCATGCTTTGATTATACATAGCCAGTGCAGACACATGATGCTTATCGAAATCACGCTTATAATTCAGAGCGAACTCCAAGTACCAGTCTCTTGCCTTACCCGGACTTTCCGAATAGCTCAAATTAGATTTATCTCCCACTCGGCGGAAATTATTGGTTCCGTCTTCATTGGCAACCACTTCATAATGCGGATACGAACAACTAAATACTTTAGTCAAAGTCATTGTATTATTATAGGAAGCTTTTACATGTGCTTTCAGTCCTTTGGTCAGGAAATCCAATTTCTGTTCCAACTGGAAGTCAAAGTTCAGTGTATTGCCATTACGAGTGTTATATCCTTTACCATAATAAGGATACAAAGCATCACGCACCGTACCCGGCAGGTTATGAGTCTTAGAGTCAATCCACAACCATTTGCCATCTACTACACCGGCACCCGACATAGGCGGTGCCCAATAAATATCACGGAACAGATAACCGATATCACTACTGCCTTCATAGTTTGGTTGATTCTTATTGTTCACCCGGCCACCCAAGTTAATACGCATCAAAGTTGTTTTGGTCAAATCGAAATCCAAATTCATACGATAATTATAACGGGTATATTTGAAATTGCCGTCATACTCGTCTTCGAACGATTTGAAAAGACCGTCCTGAGTAAATACACCGATAGAAGCAAAATAACGCACCCTCTCCGAACCACCGGAAATAGAGAAGTTGTGTTGACTCTGCAAGGCAGCCTTTTTAATCAGCAAGTCTGTCCAATCAGTATCGGGGTAAGCCAACGGATTGCTATGAGTGCGATAAGCCTCAATGGCTTCATCAGTAAACGCCAATTGATCTTCTGCTACTCCGTCACGGCGTTGTGCATTGACATACGTTGTCGCATACTCGTAACTGTTTGCAAATTCAGGCAAACGGGTAGGCATCTGAACTGCAAAGGAAGTAGAAAAATTCATTCTCGGCTTACCTTCTGTTCCGCGTTTTGTAGTCACCAATACTACACCATTCGCACCACGTACACCAAACACTGCAGTAGACGATGCATCTTTCAAGATAGTGATATCTTCTACTTCATTGGGGTCGATCTGGTTAAAAGAACGTTCCACACCATCCACCAATACCAACGGAGCAGACAAATCGGTAGAAAGAGAACCTACACCACGTATAAAGATAGTAGGATCATCAGCTCCCGGCTGACCAGTGCTCTGAATCGATGAAAGACCAGGCATTTTACCGGTCAAGGCATTGGAAAGACTGGAAACAGGAGTTTTCAACAGTTCCTTGGAATTAACAGATGCCATAGCACCAGTAACCGTAACTTTCTTTTGGGCACCATAAGCTATGATCTGCACTTCCTGGAGTTCCTGAATACCTTCATTCAGTTTGATGTTCAGTTTAGGCTCACCTTTGTAAACAATGGTTTTGTCTTCGTAGCCCACATAAGAAATCACAAGAGTAGCTCCAACAGGGACTTCTAACGTAAAGTGACCATCTACATCCGTAATAACACCATTCGTGGTGCCTTTCACCAACACACTGGCTCCAATTACCGGACCAAAATTATCCGTCACTGTACCTGTCACCGTTTTGCGATTCTGTTGCGTGATAGCAACTGCTGTTCCTTCCGGCACAAGATTCTCTGAAGAAAAAGCTGTCTGCCCGAACAGTAAGGAGGCAGTCAACAGCCATACCTGCTTTTGAGGTATCTTCATTGGAGTGAAGAAGTTTTTCATCTCAATTAAATTTAAGTTAGTAACATTTTTAATTTAAACTCTATTCGCAATGATGAGTACGACAAATATAGAATTTCTCCGCCAATCCCTCCTCCCACAAATATTCTAAAAAACGGTAAAAAACATACAAATACCCAATAACGCAAAAGGCGTACAAAAAGCACCCTTTTAAGTACAATTTTACCCCATAGACACGTTACCTGATTTTCGGATTTCGATTTGGCTTGCAATCTTTTCCTCGCCTTATTAAGGTCCGTTTCGGTTCTACAAGTATGAGAATAACATTCTCATAACTATGAGAATAGTTTTCTCATAAGCATGAGAATGGTCTTCTCATACCTATGAGAAACTAACGAAATAAAAGAATGCGTGCAGAAACTCAGTTAGCCCGATTCTGAATCCTAATTTATGGAGTTATCAGAGATTAAATGCAGCTCACATTCCACGGGCTGACCATGTTGGCAGAAGACAGTAAGTAGGGTATTTCCTTCCTGATGTTTCACAGAGAGTTTTTCGTTCTTGCAACTCAAGTTCCAAACACCCTTCAACAGAATCTGTTTAACTATAACCCGACTTGGTTCCTTCGTTGTATAAGTCTTAGTACTTATATTCAGGTTAGGATCACACACACTGATTCGGATACCTTCATTTACACGCCTATACATTGTCATCGTCTCTGCCGGTAAACGTAAAAGCAACTCGTCATCCGACAAGCTGACGGAATCGAACGCTGCGTAGGCGGTAATTCCAGTCTGCGCATCGCGCACAGCATGAACCGTATTATTACACAAAAGTACGGTATAAGTATTCTGCGCAGATTTATTCTTCAAATCCTGCTCATCCGGTTGTATCCAGATCATATACTCATAGCTTTCACCCTGAGGAGACTTGCCATGATCAATCCAGGCCGAAGCAAACTCTCCATGAGTCACTTCTTTCGTTTTTTCATGACGCGACTCCTGTCTGGCTATCTGTGCTCTGACTTTTCCATGTTTCACAAAGTAATAGTTTCCATAAGCATCCTGCAGGCAAAGCGGATTCAAGGCATCTCCCTGCATTTCCAATGAACTCCCGACTTCTGTCATCTCATTATTTCCTAACCGGATGCTCATACCGTTGCGGAATGCACTTTGAAACAGTGTCGTTTCTGTCGGATAATCCTTATTGCTGTTACGAATGCCCGTTCCGAGGCATATCAACCTGTCGTTAAAACAAAAGACTGACTTACGGGCTACGAAATCGGGTGTAAAATTCCGATAGTTCCTTTCCATCAGCTTCATGGCAAACATGCCGTTCGTACCTTCCAGCGAAGAACTTCCTGAAAAATTCTCTTTGGAATGCGCCATCATGGTTCCCTTCAACGGGTTTTCCAACAAGTCGAATGGCAAATGAATCGTAGTGGTGCCCGGTAAGCGGTTCCAATCCCAGCCATTCTCCTCATATCCGCTCAACCGCCGCGAAGGCTGCCCCATAATCTGAACCGATCCGTAACTCTGATACCGTCCGTATCTGTTGTCGTTCTTATATATTTCCGATCCCCATACATCCGTATTATATCCCTTCAAAGTGACCATCCAGTCCTTACGCCTGAAAATACCGGCCGAACCGTAATTATATACCCAAAAGCCTTCAGGAGCTTTGGCCGGCCTGATGCCCTGCTCTTTGAAATAGTGTGCTTCAGGCGTATCTTTTTCACAAAGCCGAAGATAATCGGCAGCCAAATGATGATCGAACTCACGGCCTTCGCCGGACAAATCGCCTGAAAGAGCCAGATAAGCAAAAGCCGCAACATCTTCCTCGGCCATTGAAAAGCCGAAAGGATGACGCCCACTGAGACCTATTCCCCATTCATACTTGTTACTATAATTGCGCATGGCTATAAAAGCCGATTTTAAAACCTGCCGGGCATCAACCGTCAGTTCGTAGTCCGTATGAGTGGTGAGCGAAACAAACTGTCCAACCGTCGCCAGTACTCCCGTTGTATAGGCCGGATAAAAACCACCATGATGAAAAGTCGTTCCATCCACCTTGATACCGCCTATGGTTCCCGGCGTATATTGCAACGATGTAGACAGCCAACGCGAGAGTCCTTTCAATGCCCGTACCCGCTCTCTTTCATCTACAAACATCAAAGCTGACACGATTTTAGGCATCAGCAAGGTATGCCAGCTGTCCAGCAGTTCATCCCGTCCGTACTGGCAAGGCTTACGCGTTTCCTGCAAAGCAGACCAAAACACTAAGGCTGAAAGAATCTGGTCCCTGTCCCGATTCTTCCAAATAGCCTCCCGCATCAGCCATGCTGTTTTATAAATATCGCGAACCTGATATCCATAATGATGGTTAGTCCCCATGCCGCTTCCATAAGCAAAGCCCTGATCAATAGCATATTTCCAAACCAGAAAATAATACTCAGCAGCCTGAGAAGAACCATTATAATACGCATCATAAGCAAAGCCAGACAACATGGTTTCCAAGTCATTCCACGAAATCTCACCTTTTTCCCGATTCAACTCGTCGGGTGCAACAAGCGGAGCCCCCACAAACCCCGAACCCGAAGGACGGATAGCAACCTGCCGAAATACAGAATATGCGTCAGAAACAGCTTTATCCATATCGCCTTTTGAAGAACAAAGCATTTCCGTCAATCTGGATTCTATCGTCTTAAGCTCTGTTTGCTCCTGCAAAGTCAATGCAGAAGATAAAGGAATATCATATTCATATTGTTCCCATTGCCAGACACGACACCAATGCCATAAGTCCCTAAAATCAAAAGAATTGTTGTAAGGCATCTGCATATCCGGAGTAGTCCGGTCATTGGTTTCAGTTTCAGGGAAGAGAAGGCGGTCTAAAAAGACACGTCCTTTCCGCTGAGGAGCAACTAACCTGCAGCCTGCAATATCCTTTCCTTCTTGACTGCCTGCCATATGCTGAAAACCAATCCAGCAGGCACGCCAGCCGGAGGAAGCCAGCCGGAACCCGAACTGATAAACAATCTTATTATCCGAAGAAAGAAATTCGAAACGGATAGAATCCTGTTGAGGAACTTCATTGTACATCCACAACGTAATGCCATATCGTTGTTTTACTTTTGACGTCAGTTCCAAAGGAGACTCTAACGGTATATACAATGCCGAACCGGGTTTATAATTCCACTCCAGGCACTTTGTTCCTTCTTTATAATAAAGAGAAGTCAACGCCAAATTGCCATTCCCGTCACACCGGAAACCAGCAGGTATTCCATCCTCAAATCCCATCACTTGTGCCGACAGATAACGAGCGACTGAGAATAACAACAAAAAACATAAGCATAATCTACGTATTATCATAGTATCTTGATTTTAAATGATTCGAATTATTTTTCCATATCCCGTTTCCGCTTCAAGGCTTCCAGAAAATAATAATCTGCATAAACCAACGGAACATCCACTTCACTTCCATGCGGAATACTGCCGACCGAATGCATCAGTAAAAATCCTCCATTCATATCCAAAGGTGAGCGATATGCCGGAGATGATAAAGATTTCAGTATCAAATCGGCCGTTTTCCGATATTGCTCTTTACGAGTATAACCGCTCAGCTCATAAAGAGCCGAAGCAGTGATAGCCGCAGCAGAAACATCACGTGGTTCATGAGGGATGTTTATTGCATCATAATCCCAATAAGGAACCAAATCGTTCGGCATATTGGAATGAGTAAAAATGAAATCACACACTTTCTCGGCTTGTTTCAGATAAGCAGGATTCTGTGTATAACGATAACACATTGTATAGCCGTATATGGCCCATGCCTGTCCACGAGCCCATGCCGACTCGTCAGAGTATCCTTGAGCTGTACATCGGCTGCGTACTTCTCCTGTCTCTCCATCGTAATCGACTACATGAAATGAGCTTCCATCGCTGCGAAAATGATTTTGCAACGTTTTGTCTGCATGAGATACCGCTATACGGTAGTATGTCGAATCGCCAGACATGCGAGTAGCTTCGAACAACAATTCCAGATTCATCATATTGTCAATGATAACAGGACATTTCCACCCCCTTTTCGCTTGCCAACCCGAATGCACATTCCACGACTGGATAACTCCTGCTGCAGGGCGAAAACGAGTCGACAAGGACTGTGCAGCTGAGACAATAATCGATTTATATTGTTCTTCCCCTCCTAACCGGATACCATTCAAATAACTGCAACCAATGATAAACCCTACATCGTGAGTCGACTTGTTATATTGCACTTTTTCCAATAACGCAGTGTATCTCTCTGCCAGACTTTTCCAATGTTCGTCACCCGTCAATCCATAAAGATACCACAGACTGCCAGCATAAAACCCTGCTGTCCAATCCCATCCGGCAGTTGAAGCATACACCATCGTCCCGTCAGACTTTATCGTACGAGGAATGTGATTCTCTCCTCTATCCGTCAGTTCATTTAGTTGCATAGCATACTGTTCGGTTGCAAATATCACATTTTCTGCAACAAATCCAACAGGATGATTATCCGCGATACAACTTAGAATAATCCAGCACAGTATTCCAGTACACAATCCTATTTTTATTGGCTTTTTCATAGACACATAACTTTATATTTTTCAAACGGTCAACAAAGACATTACAAATGTAACCAAAAACACATTATATGATGTAGCCTAATATTCATGATAAGGGAAAAAGCATACGTTATCTGATAAAATCGGAGAATGTACAAAAATGACAGGCAAAACGTATAAAAGAAGACCATTTTTACCTAGAAAAAACATCTCCTCTTTAATTAAAAAAACTATCTTTGCTTCTTATAAAACCGAAATACAATGAAAAAAGAATTTCTGCTGACCTTTTATCTTTTATTTCTATACCTTTTTCAGTGCTTTTCACAAAGCATACCTTTTCACCACCTGACAACCGACAATGGGCTATCACACAATTCTGTAGTATCCATCTATCAGGACGAACGCGATTTTATGTGGTTCGCAACAGCTAATGGACTCAGCCTATATAATGGAAAAGACTTCAAAATCTATCAAAAAGAGAAGGACAATCCTAACAGTATCCAGTACAACGACATTTATCAGATATTGGGTGACCGGAAAGGACACTTGTATATCCTAACAAATAGAGGAGCCTCAGAATATGACATATCTGAAGATAAGTTCACCCATCTGACAACTCAAGACGTAGCTGCAGGATTCTTTACCGACTCCTTATACATAGCTACTTCTTACGAAATATTCAAATACAATGGTAGCAAACTTCGCCCCGTATATAAGTTAAACAATCAACGGAACATACGTCGGTTACTTGTATCCAACGATTCCATCTTCATCGGAACTAATCGCGGACTTTATCTGCTTACCCCCTCCAAAGAATTGCAAACACTCATACCCAACGGACACATTAGTGACATCTTCAAAGACAGTAAAGGCTGTTATTGGGTGGCAGCACGTTCAGGTGAGGGTGCATTCCGCATACAAGGGAAACAGATAACCCATTTCGTACACGACCCCAATAATCCCGCCAGCATTAGTTCCAACTTCGTTCACCGTTTTTGCGAAGACCCGCAAGGAAATATCTGGATAGGCACCTTTAACGGTTTGGACAAATATAACCCAGTAAACGAACAGTTCCGACATTATGAGAAACAACAGACTCCGAAAAGTCTGTCCTATTCATCTATCTGGAGTTTGTATTGCGACCGTCAAGGCAATATTTGGGTAGGAACCTATTTTGGAGGTGTGAACTACTTCAATCCCAAGCAACAAGTATTTCGCGAATATCAACCCTCTCCTATTGAAGAAGAAGGGTTAAGCTCTAGTATAGTTAGCCGTATTACCGAAGACAATCGAGGTAACCTTTGGATAGGAACAGAAGGAGGCGGAGTGAACTTCTACAACAAGCAGACACAAACATACAAATGGTATACACTTGAAAAGCCTGAAAACGGAACTATAAAAAACAACATAAAAGCCCTCTACTACGATCCGCAACAGGAAGTATTGTGGATGGGTATACACATGGGAGGACTTTACAAACTTGACATCAGAACAAATAAAGGTACACGTTATCTGAAACACACCCACAACCTGCCTTCCAATAATGTTGAATCTATACTCCCTTATCAAGGCAAACTTCTGGTTGCCACTGATAATGGAATCATTTTCTTCGATCCAACCACAGAAAAATGCGAACGTTTTTTCAAAAACGATGAAATGTACGAAAAAACGCGCTATAGCAAAGGACTTGTACTGGATAGTCGGGGCATTTTATGGATTATCAGAAACAATAACGGAGTATGTTCCTACAATCCAACGACCAATAAACTGTCTACTTACAAAGTAAGCCACGCCATTGAGCATAGCCTTAGTAGTAATAGTGTCAACTCAATCTATGAAGACAGCCAGCATCGGCTTTGGTTCTGTACCAACGAGAACGGATTAGACTTATATCATGCAGAAACAGATAATTTTGAGAATCTCGATGCTAGCCATAACGGACTCTCCAGTAACATTGTCTATAACATTTGCGAACTCGATAGCAACAGGCTGTTGGTTACTACCGACAAAGGTTTGTCCATCCTAAACTATAAGGAAAAAACATTCAAAAACTACAATCAGCTACCTTTAAGCTGCCTCAACGAAAATGCCCTCTACAAAACCCGGGAAGGAGAAATCATCATCGGTGGAACTCAAGGAGCCATCTCATTCCACAAACAGGATCTGAAACAAGAATCGCGTTCGTACAATATTCTGCCCTACCGGCTATTTGTTAATGGTAGAGAAGTAAAAGTAGGAGACAAAAGTAAAATACTAAAACAGGATATCAGCTTCACCAAAGAAATTACGCTCAGAGCCGGACAAAACATTTTCAGTATAGAATATACTACTACCGACTTTCTGCCTTTCAACAAAGCCAACATCATCTACCGTTTGGAAGGATTCTCGCGAAGCTGGAACGACCTGAAACAGAATACTATTACTTATTCCAATCTGTCACCCGGCAAGTATACTCTGATTGTAAAAGCCGAAAATACCGACGAGACATTGGTTCCCCCCAGTCGGCTGACTATCCGGGTACTTCCTCCGTTTTATCTAACGGTTTGGGCTTATGTGCTTTACTTTATCATTCTGGTTTTGGCTGTATGGTACCTGAACCGAGTCTACAAAAGCCGTATCAGAATGCAGGAAATGCTGAAATATGAAAAGAAACATGCTGACGATATCGAACAGATGAACCAGTTTAAACTGCGTTTCTTCACCAATATTTCGCATGAATTCCGCACTCCTCTATCGCTCATCATCGGGCAAATGGAAATGTTGCTCTCACGCCAGCTTTCGCCCGAAATTTATAACAAGCTGTTAGGTACCTACAAAAGCTGCCTGCAACTGAAAGGCTTGGTAACCGAGCTACTTGACTTCCGCAAGCAGGAACAAGGCTATATGAACATCAAAGTAAGCGAGTACAACATTGTAGACTTCGTATACGAGCATTATCTGCTCTTTGCCGACTATGCCAAACTGCGCAACATCACCTTCACGTTTGAAAAGAGCCATGATGACATACCGATGTGGTATGACGCAAAGCAGATGCAGAAGGTAATGAATAATCTGATATCCAATGCCTTCAAGTACACACCAGATGGAGGACGCATTTCTATCTCTGTCCGGAAAAAAGGCAATGAGGTCATTATCGAAGTAACTGACAACGGACAGGGAATCGCTCCCAAAGACATCGAAAGAATATTCGATCGTTTTTATCAGGTCGATCATATCAACTCTATGTCACAGGCAGGAAGCGGCATCGGACTATCACTGACCAAAGGTATTGTCGAACTGCATCATGGCACTATTGAAGTTTTCAGTAAAGAAGGAGAAGGCTCTACTTTCTGCATTCATCTGAAAACAGGAAACGAACACTTCACTCCCGAACAAATTTGTACTCAGCAAAACTGTCAGGATGCCTCGACAGGTATCGACCTGAAAGAATACAACCAGTACAAAGCCTACTTGGACAAACAGGAGATAGCTATGCAGGACAATGAAAACCCGAAAGAAAAATACAAAATCCTGATCGTAGAAGACAATGACTCGTTACGCGAAATGCTGGTAGGAATCTTCGAATCGTTCTATACGGTAGTCACTGCCACCAACGGAAAGGAAGGGCTGGAAAAAGTACGGACCGAGCAGCCCAATATCGTACTAAGCGACATAGTTATGCCCGAAATGTCTGGAACAGAACTATGCCATGCCATCAAAATAGACTTTGACCTCTGCCACATTCCGGTAGTGCTGCTCACAGCTAAAACAGCTATCGAATATAATATGGAGGGGCTGAAAATGGGAGCCGACGACTACGTAACCAAACCATTCAACATCAACCTGCTGTTGTCGCGTTGCAACAATCTGGTAAACAGCCGTATCATGCTGCAAGAGAAGTTCAGCAAACAACCCCAGACCGACATGCAGATACTGGCAACCAATACCCTCGATAAAAAATTCCTGGACCAGGCAATGGCCATCATTGAAGAAGAGATAGACAATGCCGACTTCAACGTAGACCAACTGGCTTCGAAGATGGGCATTGCACGTACCAAACTGTTCACCAAGCTGAAAGCCGTCACCGGACAAACTCCTAACGAACTGATTATCACCATCCGCCTGAAACGTGCTGCTTATATGTTGAGAAACAATCCGGAACTGAACATATCGGAGATAGCCGACCGGACGGGATTCAACATCCCCAAGTACTTCAGCAAATGCTTCAAGGAAAGATACCATATCAATCCGGCTGCATACCGGAAAGGAGGCGACGACACTGCCAGCGCAGAAAACAAGAAAAAAGATGAGGACGATGTGGAAAGCTGAGATTCGTCCGCTTTCCCCCATCTCCTCATCTTAGGGAAATATCATTTCTGAACTGAGTCGTACCCGCTGAATCAGAACTCGCTCGTAAAGTGGAATTTGATGTGCTTGAAGTCCATCTGCGCCATCTGTAACACATAGCCAGAGTCGGCCAGAAATACGTCGCGACCTTCGCGGTCCTTGGCCATGTACTGGTATTTGCGCTTCTTGAAGGCATCCAGCTCGGCCGGATCGTCGCTTTCAATCCAGCAGGCTTTGTACAGGCTGACGGGTTCCCAACGGCACTTGGCATTGTATTCGTTCTCCAAACGGTATTGGATCACCTCGAACTGCAGCTGTCCTACCGTACCGATAATCTTGCGCCCGTTGAACTGGTTGACAAACAACTGTGCCACACCTTCGTCCATCAGTTGGTCGATGCCCTTGGCCAGCTGCTTCTGCTTCATGGGGTCGGCATTCTCGATGTACTTGAACATCTCGGGCGAGAAGCTGGGCAAACCGCGGAAGTGGAGCTGTTCGCCTTCGGTCAGCGTATCGCCAATCTTGAAGGTTCCGTTGTCGGGCAAACCGATGATGTCGCCTGCCCAGGCCTCGTCGATGGTCGTTTTGCGCTGTGCCATAAACTGTGTTGGACTGGAGAAACGCATGGTCTTGCCATGGCGTACGTGATAGTAGGGTGCGTTGCGGACAAACTTGCCCGAACAGATCTTGCAGAAAGCCACACACGAACGGTGGTTCGGGTCGATATTGGCCGTAATCTTGAAAATGAAACCGGTGAACTTGGGTTCTTCGGGCATCACAATGCGTTCTTCGGCCTTTACGGGACGGGGACTGGGGGCAATCTCCACAAACGTATCGAGCAACTCTTCCACACCAAAGTTGTTCAGAGCCGAACCAAAGAAGACGGGAGCCAGCTCGCCTTTCAGATAGTCGTCCACCTGAAACTCGGGATAGACGCCGTCTATCAGCTCCAGTTCACTGCGCAACTTCTCGGCCAGGTCGTGCCCTATCCGATTGTCCAGTTCCTCGGTATGGATATCCACTTCCACCTTCTCGGTCACTACTTGCTTGCTGGGCTGGAAGAGGTTGAGCTTCTGTTCGTAAATGTTGTAAACGCCCTTGAAGCGGATACCGCTTTCGATAGGCCACGTCAGCGGACGCACGTGGATGTGGAGTTCTTCTTCCAATTCATCAAGAAGGTCGAAAGGATCTTTGGCTTCGCGGTCCATCTTGTTGACGAAGATGATGACCGGCGTGTTCCTCATGCGGCACACTTCCATCAGCTTGCGTGTCTGCGTTTCCACACCTTTGGCACCGTCCACCACGATGATGACACTGTCCACAGCCGTCAGTGTGCGGTAAGTGTCTTCGGCAAAGTCCTGGTGACCGGGCGTATCGAGGATGTTGATCTTATAGTCGTGATAGTCGAACTCCATCACCGAGGTGGTCACGGAGATACCACGTTGCTTCTCGATATCCATCCAGTCGGACGTAGCCGTTTTCTTGATTTTGTTACTCTTCACGGCTCCTGCCACTTGTATCTGTCCGCCGAAAAGCAGTAGCTTCTCGGTCAACGATGTCTTACCGGCATCGGGGTGTGCAATGATTGCAAATGTACGTCGTCTTTCTATTTCTTGATTACTTGCCATATATCTGAATTACTTTTCTGATTCTTCTAACAATTTTCCGATGCACTCGGCAAGCGATGCTTCCCAATGGGGAATCTCAATGCCGAACGTTTTCTTGATCTTCGTCTTGTCGAGCACCGAATAGGCCGGACGGGGTGCCTTGGCCGGATATTCATCGGTATGCAGGGGGCTGACTTTACAGGTCGTGATGCCTGCCAGACGATGGATGGCCACGGTAAAGTCGTACCACGAGCAGACGCCTTCGTTGCTGAAATGATAGACGCCGGGAACGATTCCCTGACGGATAGCGGCGAAGATGGCCCGGGCCAAGTCGCGTGCATAAGTCGGGGTACCTATCTGGTCGAACACGACTCCGAGTGATTCGCGTTCGCGCCCCAGACGGATCATGGTCTTCACAAAGTTGTTGCCGTAGATGGAGTAGAGCCATGCCGTACGGATAATCATGGCGCGGCTGCACTTCTTCATCACTTCCTCTTCGCCACCTAACTTCGTCACGCCATATACCGAGTTGGGACAGGGCTTCATTTCCTCTGTATAAGGGAGGTGTCCCGTACCGTCGAACACATAGTCGGTCGATACCTGTATCAGTGCTGCTCCGCAGGCTTCGGCTGCTTCGGCCAGATAGCCGGGAGCCAGATGATTGAGTTTGTCGCACAGTTCGCGGTTGTCTTCGGCCTTGTCCACGGCCGTGTAAGCAGCACAGTTCACAATCAGGTCGATTGCATGACCGCTGACAAAGGCACGTACGGCCTGAACGTCGCAAATGTCCAGCTCCTGCACGTCGGTAAAGTAATAGGTATATTGTTGGTTTTCGGCGGACAATACCCGCATCTCATTGCCAAGCTGACCGTTGGCTCCGGTTATTAAAATATTCATTTAAAGATTAATACTTATAATATATAATGTTACGATGAACAATTTTCACTTTTTCATCAGGAGCGCCCTTCCGGGCAACGCTCGGTCACAGGTCTTCCAATTCCCCTTTCCGGTCCTTGGCATAGTATGCAGCCAACATGGAAAGGAAACTGCTGATGGCCTCGATGGCCCGTGCCGTTCCCTGGCTGATTTCCTTCTTCTGAAGTTTCAGCAACAACACGCCGTACAGGGCTTCGAAACAGGTTTCCAACTCGGGTTCGTCGGTCTTTCCGTTCTTTTGCCGCAACTCCACGATGAACGGCAGTGCCTTGAAGTAGGCCGCATTGTAGAACGGATATTTGGTGGACGACAACAGGGCGGCATGCAGGTCGGTCAGGTTCAGAATCACGTTGCGGTTGATCTGCAGATGCCCTTTCTCCATCACTCCTTCGGCGCGCATCATCTCGATAAGGTTACCGTACCACTCCGTCAGCTCGGCACGTTCTTCTTCGGGATAACGCGAAACGATGTTACTGCACATCCGATCGATGTCGCACCCGTTGGCACGAATCAGATCTTCTACCTGCCACATGTACAACAGATATTCGGCAATATTCTCTTCTTTCAGTTTCTGTGCTACCTTCATTCCTGTTCTTTAAATTGCGCACGTCAGCGAAACGTGCAAAAATTCGTTTACGAAGTTGGAAAGAGTTTTACCCGTTTCGGGCGGACGACTTATCCTTTTTCGCGCCTTCCCCTTTCGTCAGTACAACGATTCTCCCATCAGTGTGAACACCAAGCCCAGCACGGAAACAATCACCACAATGCTTCCAATGATACGGTTCAGTATCCAGATGCCTCGCAAGTTGAACTGCGTACGTACTTTATTGACGAAATAAGTAATACCAAACCACCAGCTCAGCGCGCCTAACGCGATGGCCAAGTAACCGGTCACGGCCTCGAATACCAACACACCTTCGCTGACGAAAGCAAAGCGTGCGAAAAGGCCGACAAACAGAAATATAATCAACGGATTGGAGAACGTGACCAAAAAAGCGGTTATGAAATTGTGCAAATAAGTGCCTTTACTGCCCGAAACCGGACGGATGGATTGAACCGGATTGCTGCGGAACGTATAGATACCAAATGCGAGCAACAACACGCTCCCGAAGAGCTGCAGATAAAAGATATTCTTGTTCACATAGTCAAACACGAAACTCATGCCGTATCCTGTCAGCAGCGCATAGAGTATATCGCTCAATGCAGCTCCGATCCCGGTGACAAAGCCATACCAACGACCCTTGTTCAATGTACGCTGTATGCAAAGTACCCCCACAGGACCCAACGGCGCCGACACTATGACACCTATAATGAACCCTTTCCACAATATGTCCAATATGGTTTCTATCTGAATCATGGCTGCAAAGATAGTGCAAACAAAGGGAAGTACAAAGCGAAAAATGAGTTTTTGACTCCTGCACTTCCACTTGCATGCCCTATAACAAAAACTGACGATGAAAGCAAACGATACGCGAAACAAAAAACAACACTGGCACGGCTCGGGAGCCACACTTGCACGGCTCGCGAGAGACACAAGCACGGCTCACGAGCCACGCAAGCAATACTCGTGGGAGTTGCAGGCAATACCCGGCGGGATTACAAGTAAAACTCGTGAGGTTTGTCAATGAAACCAGTCGGCATTGCTTCCGAAACCCGACGGCATTGCTTGTTACGCTGCCGAACATTGCTTGTTACTCCGGCTGACTACCGATGTTACGCGGCCAAAGTGGGACGTTGAAAATGGAAAATGAATAATTAAAAATGAATAGTGAAAGGAATACATTTTAAACTTCAACCCTCAACCATAAACCCTCAACCCTCATCCCCCCCAACTTTAAACCTTAAATCCTCCTATTTGCCTTCACGCCTTCACCCGGCTTGCAGCGCGTTGGTTTTCAGCGAACTACGGTGAAACATACGATTTCACGAAAGTTTCACCTTTTGGTTTCACCTCTTCCGAATCTTCTCATTTTCCTTAGCTTCATCCCATGAAAAGCGAAAGTTATAATCATTTGATAGACAGACAGATGTGGTGAAAGATGTAACGTACATGCAAGTGCCGATGTAACGTACGTGCAAGTGAAACAACTTTTAGGCTATCCTAAAGACCGAGGTGAAACCGACCACGCCTCCGAAGTAAAAGTTAAAAACAAGCTTTTTGCTTTGTATTTCACTCGGTTTGCACTATCTTTGTTCCAAAGAAAGGAGAACAACAAATGGATACACTGGAAATGGAAAGTCTGCGCCGCGAACTCTTACGCGACATCTTGGACGTAGATGACCTGGACGTGCTCAAAAAAATGAAACGAAGCTTCAACCGTCTGTGCGCCAACCACGCCACTCCTGCCCAGGAAACAGAAGACCTGCGCCCCTATACAATGGAAGAGCTGAATGCAAGGATTGACGAGGCTGAAGCGGAAGAAGATACAGGAACCCCTGCTACACCCCATGAAGAAGTTATGATAAGAATGCACAAACTTATTGCAATGCGATGAAATATCAATGGAGAAAACAGGCTGAAACACAAATGGCCAAAGAAGTCAGATATTGCCAACAACATTTCGGAGCAAGGGTTGCCATGCGTTTCATCGAAAGTGTGGATAAGCAAGTAAAACTTTTAGGGTTACAACCATACATGGGGAAAATAGAACCCTTGCTTATAGACAGGAAACGCCACCAATACCGCTCGCTCGTCATCCACGAGCACTTCAAACTCATCTACTACATCGACCAGCCCAACGATACTCTGTACATTGCCGACCTATGGGATACCCGCCGGGAACCATCGCGCCTGACCGAACACATCAAAAGATGAAACAATGCGCAGTCCTTTCAGAAGAAAGGCGGCACCTCCGAAGTAAAAGCTAAAAACAAGGTTTTTGCTTTGTACTTCACTCGGTTTGCACTATCTTTGCATACGGAAAAGGACAAAGGGAAACATAATTCCCGAAACACCTTGATAATAAAGGATTTTATCATCAACATAGCGCTATAACAATTATGATTTCTTTCTACAGAACTCCTCAAAAAAGCGTAATTGCCGTAGAATGCGATCACGCCATTTCGCAAGCAGAAAGCGAAAAGCTCTGCTGGCTCTTTGGAGAAGCCACCCCCGAAAGTGAAGAAAACCTGAAAGGATATTTCGTTGGCCCCCGCCGCGAAATGATTACTCCCTGGAGTACAAATGCCGTAGAGATCACTCAGAACATGGGCCTCAGCGGCATTTCACGCATCGAAGAGTACTTCCCCGTAGCCGACGAAAACGCCGACCACGACCCGATGCTGCAACGCATGTACAAAGGACTCGACCAGCAAGTATTCACCACCAACCGCAAGCCCGAACCCATCATCCACATCGAAGACCTCGAAGCCTACAACGAGCAGGAAGGTCTGGCCCTCTCGAAAGAAGAGATGGACTATCTGAAGAAAGTGGAGAAAGACCTCGGACGTCCGCTGACCGACTCCGAAGTATTCGGCTTCGCCCAAATCAACTCCGAACACTGCCGCCACAAAATCTTCGGCGGTACGTTCATCATCGACGGCGTAGAGCAGGAATCCTCGCTCTTCCAGATGATCAAGAAGACCACACAGGAGAATCCCAACAAAATCATATCGGCTTACAAGGACAACGTAGCCTTCGCCGAAGGTCCCGTCATCGAGCAGTTCGCACCCGCCGACCACTCCAAGCCCGACTACTTCCAGGTGAAGGACATCAAGAGCGTCATCTCGCTGAAAGCCGAAACACACAACTTCCCCACCACCGTAGAGCCCTTCAACGGCGCATCAACCGGTACGGGTGGTGAAATCCGCGACCGTATGGGTGGCGGTAAAGGTTCCTGGCCCATCGCAGGTACTGCCGTTTACATGACCTCCTACCCCCGCACGGAAGAAGGACGCGAATGGGAGGAAATCCTGCCCGTACGCAAATGGTTGTATCAGACACCCGAGCAGATTCTGATCAAGGCATCCAACGGTGCCAGCGACTTCGGCAACAAGTTCGGCCAGCCGCTCATCTGCGGTTCGGTGCTGACCTTCGAACACCAGGAAACAAGTAAACAAGAAACAAGTGGACAAGGTGACAAGGCAGGCCTTGTTGACTCGTCAACTGAAGCCTCTCCAACTGTTTACGGCTACGACAAAGTCATCATGCTGGCCGGCGGCGTAGGCTACGGCACCCAGCGCGACTGTCTGAAGGGCAAACCCGAAACCGGAAACAAGATTGTTGTAATAGGTGGTGACAACTACCGCATCGGTTTGGGTGGCGGATCCGTCTCATCCGTTGACACAGGACGCTATAGCAGCGGCATCGAACTGAACGCCGTACAGCGCGCCAACGCCGAAATGCAGAAACGTGCCTACAACGTAGTGCGCGCCCTCTGCGAAGAAGAGGTAAACCCCGTTGTCTCCATCCACGACCACGGCTCGGCCGGACACGTGAACTGCCTTTCCGAACTGGTAGAAGAGTGCGGCGGACACATCGACATGAGCAAACTGCCCATCGGCGACAAGACCCTCTCGGCCAAAGAAATCATCGCCAACGAGAGCCAGGAACGCATGGGCTTGCTCATCAAGGAAGAAGCCATCGAACACGTTCACAAGATTGCCGAACGCGAACGCGCCCCGATGTACGTCGTAGGCGAAACGACCGGCGACCACCGCTTCTGCTTCGAGCAGGCCGATGGCGTACGCCCCTTCGACCTGGCCGTTGACCAGATGTTCGGCTCCTCACCCAAAACATACATGGTGGACAAAACCGTAGAACGACATTACGAAATGCCGACTTACGAACTGTCCAAACTGCATGAATACCTGGCCAACGTGCTCCAGCTGGAAGCCGTAGCCTGCAAGGACTGGTTGACCAACAAAGTGGACCGCTCCGTAACGGGTAAGATTGCCCGCCAGCAATGCGTAGGCGAGCTTCAGTTGCCGCTGAGCGACTGCGGTGTGGTAGCCCTCGACTACCGCGGCAAAGCCGGTATCGCCACTTCGCTGGGTCATGCTCCGCAAGCCGCATTGGCCAACCCGGCCGCCGGCTCCGTACTCTCCGTCAGCGAAGCACTGACCAACCTCGTCTGGGCACCGCTGGCCGAAGGACTGGATAGCGTATCACTCTCCGCCAACTGGATGTGGCCTTGCCGCTCACAAGAAGGTGAAGACGCACGCCTCTACACGGCAGTCAAAGCATTGAGCGACTTCTGCTGTGCCCTGCAAATCAACGTACCTACCGGCAAGGACTCCTTGTCCATGACGCAGAAATACCCCGACGGAAGCAAAGTCATCGCTCCGGGTACGGTCATCGTATCGGCCGGCGGCGAGGTGAGCGACGTGAAGAATGTGGTTTCGCCCGTACTGGTGAACGACCATAAGACGACGCTCTACCACATCGACTTCAGCTTCGACAAGTTGCGCTTGGGCGGTTCGGCCTTCGCACAGTCATTAGGCAAGGTGGGCGACGACGTACCTACCGTACAGAATCCCGAATACTTCCGCGACGCCTTCCTGGCCGTTCAGGAATTGGTGAACAAGGGCCTCATCCTGGCCGGACACGACATTTCGGCCGGTGGTCTCATCACCACGCTGCTCGAAATGTGCTTCTCGAACATGGAAGGTGGTATGGAAATCAGCCTTGACAAGATTAAGGAAGACGACCTCATCAAGATATTGTTTGCCGAAAACCCGGGCATCGTCATCCAGGTGGCCGACAAGCACAAGGACGAAGTGAAGAAGATACTCGAAAACGCCGGTGTAGGCTTCGTGAAGATTGGCAAGCCGACCGATGAGCGTCACATCCTCGTCGAGAAAGACGGTGCCACTTATCAGTTCGGCATCGACTACATGCGCGACGTGTGGTACTCCACTTCCTACCTGCTCGACCGCAAACAGTCGATGAACGGTTGCGCCAAGAAGCGCTTCGAAAACTACAAGATGCAACCCATGGACCTGGCCTTCATGCCTGGCTTCACAGGCAAGCTTGCCCAATACGGCATCAGCCCCGACCGCCGCACACCGAGCGGCATCCGCGCCGCCATCATCCGCGAAAAGGGTACGAACGGCGAACGCGAAATGGCCTACTCGCTCTATCTGGCCGGCTTCGACGTGAAGGACGTGACCATGACCGACCTCGTAAGCGGACGCGAAACGCTGGAAGACGTCAATATGATTGTCTTCTGCGGCGGATTCTCCAACTCCGACGTACTTGGTTCAGCCAAAGGTTGGGCAGGCGCCTTCCTCTTTAACCCCAAGGCCAAAGAGGCACTCGACAAGTTCTATGCCCGCGAAGACACCCTGTCGCTGGGTGTATGCAACGGTTGCCAGCTGATGATGGAACTGAACCTCATCAACCCCACCGACGAGAAGCGCGGACGCATGCTCCACAACGACTCGCACAAGTTCGAAAGCCGCTTCCTGGGCGTCACGATCCCGACAAACCGCAGCGTAATGTTCGGTTCGCTGAGCGGTAGCAAGTTAGGCATCTGGGTAGCTCACGGCGAAGGCAAGTTCTCCCTGCCTTACGACGAGGACCACTACAACATCGTAGCCAAATACACCTACGACGAGTATCCCGGCAACCCCAACGGTTCCGACTACTCCGTAGCAGGTATCGCCAGCCCCGACGGCCGCCACTTGGCCATCATGCCCCACTTGGAGCGCGCCATCTTCCCGTGGCAGAACGCCTACTATCCCGCCGACCGCCTGCACCACGACGAAGTAACGCCATGGATCGAAGCCTTCGTCAACGCACGCAAGTGGGTAGAGCAGAAAATGAAATAACAAGGGAGTACGGAAGGACGGCTGCAACCGTAACTTCCTCCCACTACTAACAACCATACGGATTGTACAAACGTCACGAAAACAGATCCCAATCTTTCAGTGACCCCATGTACAATCCGTATTTATTTTATCTGCAACTTACTCAGCTTCCCTTTTGCTAATCTCAAATAAAAGTTCTACATTTGTAATCCAATTATAATAAGGTAAGCTACTCTGTTCGTTTCAAATAAAAACCGACAATCATGCTGAAAAAGATCCTTTCTGTCATATTCCTTCTCTGTCCTTTGCTCTGTCTGGCTCAGACCTATAAATACATCGGAGTAGAAAACGGATTAAGCAACAGACAAGTATATGCCATTCAAAAGGACAAGAAAGGCTACATGTGGTTTCTGACTCACGACGGAATAGACCGTTTCAACGGAAAGGACTTCAAATCGTACAAACTGATGGATGGAGAAGAGGAAATCAGTTCCATCCTCAACCTGAATTGGCTTTGCCTCGACCCCCAAGGGACAGTGTGGGTTATTGGCAGACAGGGACGGGTGTTCCGCTACGATGCCGTACACGACACATTCCGATTAGTGTACAAACTACCTAAAAACACAGCCAACAAGGAACCTCACTCACCGGTCAGCTATGGTTTTGTTGATGACAACTGCATCGTGTGGCTCTGCACCACGGACATAATCTATCTGTACGATTCCACCCACAACAGAGTGACAAACATCCGGAACGGAATAAGCGGAAACATCACCGATATCGAGCAAATAGACTCCACGCACTACTTCATAGGCACAGACATCGGCATCCACTACGCCGAACTGAAACAGAACAAACTGACGCTGTCACCTTGCGAGCAGTTGGATTCACTTGCCCTGCAAATCAATGAATTATACTATCACAAGCCTTCACATAAGGTGTTCATCGGTACTTTCCAGCGCGGAGTATATGTTTACGAACTGGACAATCACCGCGTACGGCCCCTGCAAGCCGGACTGATGGACATCACCATCAACTGCATCCAGGCCCTGAACGACGACGAAATACTGATAGCTACCGATGGGGCAGGAATTTATAAAAGCAATGTCCACACCTACGAATCGGAGCCTTATATCGTGGCCGACTACAACAGCAACAACGGGATGAACGGCAATAACATCAGCGACATCTATATAGACGACGAACAGCGCATCTGGATGGCCAACTACCCCATCGGCATCACAGTGCGCAACAACCGCTACGCAGCCTACCAGTGGATCAAGCATTCCATCGGAAACCGCCAGTCGTTAGTCAACGACCAGGTGAACGCCATCATCGAAGACCACGAAGGCGACCTGTGGTTTGCCACGAACAACGGCATCAGCCTCTATGAAGAAAAAAGCGGTAACTGGCGTTCCTTCCTCAGCATATTCGATCAGGAACTGCACAGCAAGAACCACGCCTTCCTCTCCTTGTGCGAGGTTGCTCCCGGCATCATCTGGGCAGGCGGATACAGTTCGGGCATCTACGAAATCAACAAACACCGAAACAGCGTGGACTTCTTCAACCCGTCGCTATTTGGCAACCTGAACATCCGACCGGACAAATACATCCGCTCCATTACCCTCGACTCTGAAGGCAAAGTATGGTCGGGAGGATATTACAACCTGAAAGAGATAGACTACAAGAAGAAAGAAATACGCAACTTCGACAACCTGACAGGGATTACCACCATCCTTGAAAAAGACAGCAGCCACATGTGGATAGGAACCACAAACGGGCTCAGTCTGCTCGACAAAAAGACGGGCGAACAACACCCTGTCCCACTGCCTATCGACTCTTACTACATCTATTCCTTATACCAGGCCGGAGACAGCCTGCTCTATATAGGAACAAACAACGCCGGGTTGCTGATCTACAACATTCGAACAGACAGCTTCGAACAGTTCTATACGGATAACAGTGCTCTGATATCCAACAATATCTACGACATCTTGTCCGACGGGAAGCACAACATTTTTCTCAGTACAGAAAGCGGATTGACCAACTTCAATACCGTCAGCAAGACTTTCCGCAACTGGACAAAGGAACAAGGGCTGAGCTCAGACCATTTCAACGCTTCGTCAGGAACACTGCGCCGGAACGGCAACTTCATCTTCGGAAGCACGGATGGAGCCATCGAGTTCAGCAAAGACATTGAATTGCCCGATGATTACAAATTCAAAATGATACTCAGTGATCTGAAAGTACTCTACCAAACCGTCTATCCCAACGACAAAAAATCACCGCTAAAGGCAGACATCAACGACACAAAGACGCTCCGGTTGAAGTACAATCAGAATACGTTCTCCATGCAGGTTTCGTCCATTAATTACGACTATCCTTCCCTCATCCTCTATTCCTGGAAATTAGAAGGATTCTACGATGCATGGAGCCGTCCCGGACGGGAAAATACGATTCGTTTCACCAACCTGAACCCGGGTGAATACACCCTGCGCATCCGAGCCATCTCCAATGAAAACCGGAACATCATTCTGGAGGAACGCAGCATGCAAATCATCATCGAAAAACCGATATGGCTCAGCGGATGGGCCATCAGCCTCTATGTAATCGTACTGCTCAGTATTGTGTCTGTCGGCATCCGACTGCTGATGATGAAGAAACAAAGAAAAGTATCTGACGAAAAAATCCGTTTTTTCATCAATACCGCACACGATATCCGTACCCCGTTGACCCTCATCAAAGCCCCCCTCGAGGAAGTGGAAGAGCGCGAACAACTGAGCGAAAAAGGGAAAAACAACCTGAACACAGCCTTACGGAACGTGAACGCCCTGCTGCGGCTGACCACCAACCTGCTCAACTTTGAAAGAGCAGATACTTACTCCAGCAACCTGCATGTCTCCGAATACGAACTGAATGCCTACATTGAAGAGACCATCCACGTGTTCAAGGCCTATGCCGACGTCAAACATGTCACATTAACCTATGAAAAGAACTTCCAGTATCTCAATGTCTGGTTAGATAAGGACAAAATGGATTCGATTCTGAAGAACATTATTTCGAACGCCTTGAAATATACTCCCGAAGGCGGAAGCGTAGCAATCTGTGCGACAGACAACAACGACTCGTGGAGCATTGAAGTAAAGGACACAGGAATCGGCATTCCGGCCTCCGAACAGAAAAAACTGTTCAAAATGCACTTCCGCGGCAGCAACGCCATCAATTCGAAAATAACGGGAAGTGGCATCGGGCTTCTGTTGGTGTGGAAACTGGTCAACATACACAAGGGAAAACTCAGTTTCAACAGCATCGAAAACAAAGGCTCGTCCATTAAAGTCACCTTCCCGAAGGACAAACGGAAATACAGAAAGGCTCTTGCCAACGCGGTACAAACCGACGGGTCTGCCAATAACGCCACGACAGTGGCGACAACCGCCCGCCCTGCACCGGCCAGTCCTTCGGACGGAAAAGGTACAACAGATTCGGCTTCGCAGTCAGAAAACCTGCCGAAGGTACTGGTTGTGGAAGACAACGACGAACTGAGGAACTACTTGCAAAACAGTCTGCATGACGAATACCGGATCAGTGTCTGCAACAACGGGAAAGAAGCACTCGGCATTGTCAAGGAGATGATGCCCAATCTGATCATTTCGGATATCATGATGCCCGAAATGCGCGGCGACGAACTGTGTCAGACTCTGAAAAAGGATATCGAAACATCTCACATCCCCATCATCCTGCTGACTGCCCTCAGTACAGACAAGAACATCATCGAAGGCCTGCAAAGCGGAGCAGACGAATACATTGTAAAGCCGTTTAACATCGGTATCCTGCGGGCTACCATTGCCAACCTGCTGGCCAACCGTGCCCTGCTTCGTCGCAAGTATGCCAATCTGGAGCTGAACGACAAAAACGAAGACATCCCCTGTGCCAACTGCAATAACGACCTTGACAGGGAGTTCATCGCCACCGTAAAGAAAATCGTGGACGACAACATGGATAATCCCGGCTTCAATGTAGATACCCTCTGCAGCCTGATGAACATGAGCCGTACCAGCTTTTACAACAAGATAAAGGCCCTGACCGACCAGGCACCGGCCGACTATATCCGCCTGATCAAGCTGAAATATGCCGCCCAATTACTGGAAGAACAAAGATATACCATCACTGAAATAGCCGAAAGAACCGGCTTCAACGATGCCAAGTATTTCCGCGAAGTATTCAAAAAGCACTTCAACGTCAGTCCCAGCCAATATGCCAAGGACAAGATACAGGAGAAAGAAAAGCGGATGTCACCGGAAAAGCCCTCGTGAAAGGATCAGCCAACAGCATTTTATCTTAAACATTAACCAATAAATATTTACACTATCGGATTATATGAACATTTATCTCGAAGCCTTCTCCATCTTCTTTAAGATTGGTGCCTTCACCATCGGCGGTGGATATGCCATGGTACCGCTGATAGAAGAGGAGATTGTAACGAAACGCAACTGGATAGCCAAAGAAAATTTTATAGACCTGCTTGCCATTGCACAGTCATCACCAGGAATCTTAGCCGTCAACATATCCATCTTTATCGGTTATCGCCTGCGAGGCATCCGCGGCAGTATCGTCACCGCATTGGGAACCATCCTGCCCTCTTTCCTTATTATATTGGCTATCGCCCTGTTTTTCCATAACTTCAAGGAGAACACGGTTGTCGAACGCATCTTTAAAGGCATACGTCCGGCCGTTGTTGCACTGATTGCCGCACCGACCTTCAGCATGGCCAAATCGGCAAAAATAAACAAGTACAACATCTGGATTCCGGTTGTTTCTGCCCTGCTGATCTGGCTCCTCGGCTTTTCACCCATCTGGATTATCATTGCTGCAGGAGTCGGTGGATACGTATGGGGAAGATACAAAGCCAAATCGACACACAACAATCATTAATCTGCTAAATACTTATTACCTATGATTTACCTTCAATTGTTCTATACATTTTTCAAGATAGGCCTTTTCGGTTTTGGCGGAGGCTATGCCATGCTTTCAATGATACAGGGCGAAGTGGTCACACGCTACGAATGGCTCACTCCTCAGGAGTTTACCGACATTGTCGCCATCAGCCAGATGACTCCGGGTCCGATCGGCATCAATTCGGCTACCTATGTCGGCTTCACGGCGACGGGCAGCGTATGGGGTTCGGTGATTGCGACATTTGCCGTAGTGCTTCCATCCTTCATCCTGATGCTCACCATCAGCAAGTTCTTCCTGAAGTACCAGAAGCATCCGGCTGTAGAAGCCGTATTCAGCGGCTTACGGCCTGCCGTAGTCGGATTGCTCGCTTCAGCTGCACTGGTTCTGATGAACACCGAGAACTTCAGTTCGCCTACCGAAGATACCTACTCGTTCGTCATCAGCTGCATCATTTTCTTAGTGGCTTTTGTCGGAACAAAGAAGTATAAGCTGAATCCTATCGGAATGATTATCGCCTGCGGTCTGGCTGGGCTACTGTTTTACTAAGCTATCTATACTTTCCGATATAAAAAGGCACGGATTTCACAGAGGCTACGGATCAAAAAAACAAGTGATCCGTCGTGTCTGCGAAATCCGCGCCTTTATTCTTTCCAAAGATACCGACGGGCAAGTCGGCTATCGGAACATTAGTTCCCGTTACAGTTTTATTTTCTTCGAAACATGTTTAGACTCATTCTGCAAACGGTCGAGAGCAGTCACCACATACCGGTATTTCTTCTTCCCGTCCACGTATGGCAGCTTGTAGAAACAGTCGCGCGTAATGGCTACAATGTGTGAGGCATCGTCCAAATCAATTTCTTCCTTGGTGTCAAAACGATATACCACGTACTGCACGGCGCGGTCCATCTCGTCTTTATACTTAGGTGCCGTCCAGAAAAGGATATATCCGTCTTCTGTCCATACGGGCTTCAGCTTACGTACTTTATCGGGAGCCTGATTGTCCATGAAGTCGAACACTGGAGGCAAAGCCGGATACTTGTGATATTCGGCAACCAGTGCGTCGCGATAACGTCCCTGGTTCTCGACTACGGCAGCTGCATACCACTGACAACTTCCACCGATGGTCTGATAAGCACGTTGCAAAGCCATCTTACGCGGCAACTGGTTTATTCCCGGATCTTGCGGATCGGCATTCTGGATGGTGTTCTGCACCGACTGTCCGATAAACAACGGACGGTTCTCAGTATGCTTGGCCCACCACCTTACCAACGTTTCGTAGTCGGCCGCCGGATGTCCGATGTGCCAGTATATCTGCGGAATGTTATAGTCGATCCAACCCTCGCGTGCCCACAGCAGTACGTCGGCATACAGGTCATCATAGTTCTGCAATCCTTTCGTCTTGCTGCCCAGCGGGTCGCTGCTTTCGTTGCGATAGATGCCAAAAGGCGAAACGCCGAACTTCACCCAGGATTTCACCTCACGGATGGTCTCGTGCAGCTGCCTGATCAGCGTATTCACATTGCTGCGGCGCCAGTCGGCCTTATTGTCAAAGCCGCCTCCGTAGCGGGCAAAACTGGCATCGTCGGGAAAATCGACTCCCTTAATCGGATAAGGATAGAAATAATCGTCCATGTGAATGGCATCTACATCGTAGCGCGAAACAATGTCGCCCACTACCAGGCAGATGTGCCGGCGGCTTTCCGGCAAAGCCGGGTCGAAGTAAATCTGGTCGCCATAAGTCACAAACCACTCGGGATGCAGATTATAAACATGATTGGGCACAAGTTCGTTCTTCAAAGACGTCTTTACCCGATACGGATTGATCCACGCATGAAACTCCATGCCACGCTTGTGACACTCTTCAATCATGAACTGCATGGGGTCCCAGTACGGATCGGGTGCCTGTCCCTGTACGCCTGTCAGATAACGGCTCCAAGGTTCCAGACGTGAAGCATAAAGTGCATCGGCTTCGGGGCGCACCTGGAAGATGATTGCGTTAAAGCCTGCTCCCCGTAACGAATTCAGCTGCTCAATCAAAGTCTGTTTCATTTTCTCCGTCGGCATTCCTTTAAACTGTCCATTCACCACCTGAATCCACGCACCGCGGAATTCACGTTTAGGATAACGTCCCGACGCTATATTCTGTGCCGAAACCGTCAGCAACGATACGCACAGCAACAAAGGCAATAGCCATATTCTAATCTTCATCATACCCATATATTCTATTAACTATTTCTACGTAAGGTCGCAAAGGTAAACATTTCCGGGGAAAAAACGAACAGTTCAGCGATTTAGTCCGCTAAAAACCATCTCCATAAAAGACAAAGACTGCATCCACGGCTTATAAAATCCACCACAAAATTACAGTTTCATCCGTTTTTTGCGTAAGTTTGCATCCTAATAAGCGAAAGACGAAACATGAGCGAATCAAAATCTATCATCATCAAGGGTGCAAGGGTCAACAACCTGAAAAACATTGATGTCGAAATACCGCGCAACAAGTTAGTTGTCATCACCGGACTGTCCGGTTCGGGAAAATCGTCGCTGGCTTTCGACACACTGTATGCCGAGGGCCAACGCCGCTACGTGGAAAGCCTCAGCAGCTATGCACGCCAGTTCTTAGGACGAATGAGCAAACCCGAGTGCGACTTTATAAAGGGAATACCGCCCGCCATCGCCATCGAACAGAAAGTCAGCAGCCGAAACCCGCGTTCTACCGTGGGCACATCGACCGAAATATACGAATACCTGCGCCTGCTCTATGCACGGGTGGGCAAGACCTTCAGCCCCATCAGCGGACAGGAGGTGAAGAAACACTCTACCGAAGACATCGTGAACTGCATGACCGAGTATCCCGAAGGGACACGGTTCACCGTACTGGCTCCCCTCCTGCTGCGCGACAACCGCACACTGGCCCAACAGTTAGAGGTGGACATGCAGCAGGGATTCAATCGGTTAGAGGTAAACGGCCAGATGGTACGCATCGATGAATATCAGCCCCGGGAAGGTGACACCATCTTTCTGCTGGTTGACCGCATGACCGCCTCTACCGCAAAAGACAACATCAGCCGCCTGACTGACTCGGCCGAAACCGCCATGTACGAGGGCGACGGCGCCTGCCTGCTGCGTTTCTATCAGGCGGACGGCGGCACCAGCCTCTACCGCTTCAGCACCAAGTTCGAAGCAGACGGCATCACCTTCGAAGAGCCCAACGACCAGATGTTTTCGTTCAATTCACCCATCGGTGCCTGTCCCGAATGTGAAGGTTTCGGACGGGTGATCGGCATCGACGAACACTTGGTTGTTCCCAATCGCTCCCTTTCCGTATATGACGGTGCTGTCGTATGCTGGCGTGGCGAAAAGATGGGCGAATGGAAAGACATGGTGATCAGAGGAGCCGAAAAGGCTGGTTTCCCCATCTTCACCCCCTACTATCAGCTGACCGACGAACAACGCCGCATGCTGTGGGAGGGGACACCATACTTCGAAGGCATCAACGCTTTCTTCAAGATGCTGCAGGAAAACCAGTACAAGATACAATACCGCGTCATGCTGGCCCGCTACCGCGGAAAAACCCTCTGCCCCAAATGCCACGGCACACGGCTGAAACCCGAAGCCGGATACGTGAAAGTGGGCGGACGAAGCATTTCCGAATTGGTTGACCTGCCTGTCACCGAACTGAAAGTCTTCTTCGACAACCTGAAGCTGAGCAAACACGATGCCGACATAGCCCGACGCATCCTGACCGAGATAAACAGCCGGCTCCAGTTCCTGCTCGACGTAGGACTGGGTTACCTGACCCTGAACCGGCTCAGTAATTCACTCTCGGGCGGTGAAAGCCAGCGCATCAACTTAGCCACTTCGTTAGGCAGCAGCTTAGTAGGCAGCCTGTATATTCTGGACGAACCCAGCATCGGACTGCACAGCCGCGATACCGACAAACTGATACACGTACTGCGTCAGCTGCAACAACTGGGCAACACCGTTGTCGTGGTAGAGCATGACGAAGAAATCATCCGCGCAGCCGACTACATCATCGACATCGGTCCTAAAGCCGGACGATTAGGCGGACAAGTTGTCTATCAGGGCGACATGAAGGACTTACAGAAAGGCAGTGACAGCTACACCGTGCGCTACCTGCTGGGCGAAGAAACCATCCCCGTACCGACCCACCACCGGCCGTGGAACAACTATATCGAGATAAAAGGTGCGCGCGAGAACAACCTGAAAGGCGTGGACGTGCGCTTTCCCCTCAACGTGATGACGGTAGTCACCGGCGTCAGCGGATCGGGGAAAAGTACGCTGGTACGCGATGTCTTCTACCGCGCCCTGAAGCGTGAACTGGACGAATGCACCGAACGCCCCGGCGAATTCGTATCGATAGGAGGCGACCTGAAGAGCCTGAGCAACGTGGAGTTCGTCGATCAGAACCCCATCGGGAAGTCATCGCGGAGCAACCCGGTGACTTACATCAAGGCTTACGACGAGATACGAAAACTATGGGCCGAACAGCCATTGGCCAAACAAATGGGATACACCGCCGGCTATTTCAGCTTCAACAGCGAGGGCGGACGATGCGAGGAATGCAAGGGCGAAGGTACCATCACCGTCGAAATGCAGTTCATGGCCGACTTGGTACTGGAGTGTGAATCGTGCCACGGCAAACGCTTCAAGGCAGACACGCTGGAAGTGAAGTTCCACGACATGAGCATCTACGACGTCCTGGAAATGACGGTCAATCAGGCTGTCGAATTCTTCACGCAGTACGGACAGAAAAAGATTGTAAAGAAGCTGCAACCGTTGCAGGAAGTCGGTTTGGGCTACATCAAGTTAGGACAGTCCTCGTCCACCCTGTCGGGAGGCGAAAACCAGCGCGTCAAACTGGCTTACTACCTGAGTCAGGAAAAGGCCGACCCTACCCTCTTCATCTTCGACGAGCCTACCACGGGTCTGCATTTCCACGACATCCGGAAACTGCTGGAAGCTTTCGACTCTCTGATCAAGCGGGGGCACAGCATTGTCATCATCGAGCACAACCTTGACGTCATCAAGTGTGCCGACTACATCATCGACCTCGGTCCCGAAGGTGGCGACAAAGGCGGCTACATCGTAGCCACAGGTACTCCGGAAGAGGTAGCCCAATGTGCTGCCAGCTATACCGGACAATTCCTGCAAGAAAAACTTCAGGCATAAGAACAGCGCCATCCGCATCCGACGGAGCACGAGTCTCCGTAAGGGTGCGGGTGCGTCTTATTTTGTAAGAAAATCACGCAAAACAGACTTTCCTCCACTTTTCTCTACGTTACATTTCCACTTGCACGTACGTTACATAGCGTCTGCTTTCACCTGCATTCCGGGCCATGAGAATCCCCCTTTACAAAGCCTCGTGAACCCTTCACGCAATGATTGTGAAACATCATGTTTCACCATATTCCATTGCATATCAATCGAATAAACCTCCGTGAAGCCGTGAAGGATATTTCGGAAAAAATAAAATCAAACGGTAGTTGGAATCATGGCCCGACTATTTCAGGCAGTATGGAATGTTTCACTCATCGATAGTAAGCATTTACTACCATACGCGTAAGAAGCCCGAGCCATGCAAGTGTCGTTCGCGAGCCACACAAGTGTGGAACGCGAGCCGTGCAAGTGTGGAACAGGAGCCGTTCAAGTGTTTCTCACTCTACCCACCTGATTGCTCATCCGGACATCAGTAAGAGCTGTCCATCAAAATTTTCTTCGACAGCGATAGCGCCGGAATCATTTTTAGCAATAGTTCATACTCACAGATCAAAACAATTCATTAACTTTGCAAAAGTTTGCACGTCGCGAATGTGCATCCACATAGCAAACACTTATAAAATGTTATAAAGATGAGAGCCTTAAATTACCTGTTATTTTTTACACTATGTTTTTCCTTGTTCATATCCTGCAAGGATGATGTGATAGTCGAACAACCACCAACACCGGAAGAAACTCCCGAAGAAGAAATCCCGGAAGAAAGTTTTGTCTGTGACCTGAAACCTCTTCACGTAGAAGGTCGTTATCTGAAAGATGCGGACGGCAACCTGATTAACCTCCATGGCACAGTGATGGGTTCCAACCCATATTTTGCCCAAAACGCTTATGAAAACTACGATGTGGACGGCTGCATAAGGCACAATAAAAAGCAGTTGGATGGCGTGCTGAATGCCGGCTGGAAGTTTACTTTCCTGCGTCTGATTGTGGACGCGCAATGGTTCACCGACCCCAAATTCGTTTCTACCGAAGAAACCAAATACGACTTCTTGTCGGAAGATTACTTCCAGAGATACATGGAAAAACTGTTTGTTCCACTGATTGAATATACCAACAGCAAAGGCCTTTATGTGGTAATCGCCCCACCGAGCGGACCTCGTGAAACGATTGCCGTAGGCGACGATTTCCATCAATACATCATCCGCATGTGGGATTTGTTCTCCCGACATCCGAAGATAAGAAACAATCCCGGTGTCATGTTTGAACTGTTCAACGAGCCCGTCAACATCAAGAGCGCTGACGGCACCCGTGCTGGAAACGGCAGCCAGGAATACTATGACCAATTGACCATATTCTGCCAGGCCATTGTCGATAAAATCCGCGGAAACCAATGCAACAACATCGTATGGGTTCCGGGACTTGGCTACCAGTCGCAATATGCCGGCTATGCCACCAATCCCGTCAAAGGCGAGAATGTCGGCTATGCCGTACATGTATATCCGGGTTGGTATGGCAGCGATGGAGAAGAAGCAAGTCCCGAACTCGGAGGAAGCTGGGGTGGCGGCTACCAGGCTTTCCAGCGGGGCTGGGACGAACAGGTAGGTCCTGCTGCCAAGATAGCCCCGATTATGGTCACCGAGATGGACTGGGCACCGTCCAAGTACAATTCCAGCTGGGGCAAAAGCTATACCGGCGTTGCCGGCGACTGGGGATTCGGAGCCAACTTCAAGTATATTACCGACCGCGAAGGTAACGTAAGCTGGGTGCTTTACACAGGCACACACTTGCTTTTGGACTTCAAAGACATACCGGGAGAAGAAGGCAACTATACATTCCTCAACGACCCTGAAGCCTGTCCCTGGCCAGTATATCACTGGCTGAAGGAATATGCCGGCGAAGATGTTTCCGAAGCCGAACTGGTAGGGCTGGAGTTATCCGACGCATCCGATCACATCGAACTATCCATCGACAACGACCTCTATGTTGCTCTTAAAGCCGTGTATTCGGATGGAAGCAGCAAAATGATTACCGGAAACCTGAAGTTCGCCAGTGCCGACGAAAGCATCGTGACAGTCAGCGATATGGGTAAAATTACTGCTCACAATTTCGGTGAGACGAACGTAACCGCTACATACACATCGGGCGACATCACCAAATCCCTGACCTTTAAAGTCACCGTCTTAGGTCCGTTTGCACTGACCAAGGAAATGTTCAATCCCGTTCTATTTGGCGGTCAGGGCCCCGGCAGCTTCGACGAAACTACCAAGACACTGACTTTCGGCGAAGAAGGCAAAGAAAGCTTTTCCGGATGGCATTACAACAACGGGCTCGACCTCTCCAACTACTCTAAAATCCGTGTAGAATTGGAAAGCGCCCCTACAGGAAGCAGTGTTGCATTCAGGCTGATTCCCGAAAACACGTTATATACCATGAATCATATTGAATACAAATTCAACGGCAGCAACGTGATCGAAATCGATCTGCACAACATGATCAGCATGACCAACCAACGGGTGTCACCCGATTGCATATACTACATTTTCTTCTTTACCAAAGAACCGGCAGTAATTGTGATTAAAAGTGTGACACTGATATAACTTCAGTTAGAACTTAACACGCAAGTAATAAATAAAAATTTAATGTCATGAAACAAAAAAGAGCAATCGTTCTGGCTATAGGAGTGCTGTCCTCATGGTTCCAACTGTCCGGACAAAATCCTATCATACAAACCTGCTACACCCCCGACCCGGCACCATACGTACATGGCGATACGGTTTACCTCTTCACCGACCACGATGAAGACGATGCCCAATACTTCAAAATGAAAGACTGGCTGCTTTTCACCACAACCGACATGGTTAACTGGACATTCCGCGGTGTCCCCATATCGACCGAAACATTCAAGTGGGCCAAACAAGGCGATAATGCATGGGCTTCGCAAGCTATAGAGCGGGACGGAAAATGGTATTGGTATGTAGCCGCAGAAGACACAACCATCCATCTGCACGGAATCGGCGTAGCCGTAGCAGACAATCCCGAAGGACCGTACAAAGATGCCATAGGCAAACCACTCATTCCGGGTGGTTTTGGATACATCGACCCGTCCGTCTTCATCGACGACGACGGACAGGCCTACCTGTTTTGGGGCAACAACGGATTGTGGTATGCCAAGTTGGGACGCGACATGGTGTCGCTGGAAAGCGAGATAATCAAAGTCGATACGGACAGCGAATCGGCTTTCGGACCACAGGTACTGAAGCACGACTGGCAGTTGAACAAGAAAATCATGAAAACCGGATACGAAGAAGGCCCGTGGATATATAAGCGCGGAGATACCTATTACATGGAATATGCTGCCGGCGGAGTTCCGGAACACATGGCCTATTCGACTGCCAAAAACATAGCAGGACCATGGACATACCGCGGACGCATAATGGACGAAGCCCGTGGCAGCTTTACCATTCACGGGGGTTCAATCGAATTCAAGGGACGTAACTTCATGTTCTATCACAACGGCACTCTGCCTAACGGAAGCGGTTATCGCCGCGCCTCATGCGTGGAAGAATTCACCCGCAATGCCGACGGCTCTATTCCGCACATTGCATTCACCAGAGAAGGAGTGAAAAACCCCATAAAAAACCTGAATCCCTACGAACGGGTAGAAGCAGAAACGATGGCGGACAGCTATGGTTTAAAAACCGACCGCCAGGCAGGAAAAGACCATTGGCTGACCCGCATCTACAACGGCTCATGGCAGCGTCTGCGCAGTGTTGACTTCGGCAACGGAGCCCAGTCGGTCACAGTGTGTGTACGAGGCAAGGCCGGCGGAACCATAGAAATGAGAGTTGACGACAAAGCAATAGCCACCATCCATGTGACAGCCGACAAAGAATGGCACCAGCTCTCCGCCCCTGTAGAAAAAGTAACGGGCGTTCACGATCTGACCATCCTGTACCGTGGCGATGATGAAGAACTTTTGGAATTTGACTGGTGGAAAATGAACAGATAGGTGTAGCCCCCCTATGACACCAGAAAGCAAACGACCCGTCATTGAGAGATCAGCATCAATGACGGGTCGCCTTTTTATATAAGCACCAATTCTATCAGAAATACAATCCGAACCCGACTTTTACTCCGAACTTGGAACGGTCGCCATTGACGTTCCAGTAGGCAGCAGGCTCGATGGTCACCGTACGCGAGAGGAAGAATGCATAACCGGCTTCCATCCCAAACGAGAACTTGGTATCATCCAGATTGCCCAAGTCGTAACGGTCCACGTTGACATTGGCACCAAGAAAGACACCGACTTGACTGAAATAATAACGGCCTCCCACACCCAAAGAATAGATGTCGGCTCCATTTTCATTCCATTTGGCAGCACCGTTCACCAGCAAAGCCACGTTGTCAACCAGGAAAGCTCCACCTTTTACTTCCAATCCGAAAGAAGTTTTGTCCGTTCCTGTATCGTGCGACAACTCCAATCCCGTCAGTGAAGGACTGACAATCCATTTTCCTTTCTCAAACTGTGCCCGTGCCGCCACCGAAGCGACCAACAGACAAACAAGCAACATTAGCTTCTTCATATCATTTCAATTTTTATCAGTAAGTATTCAGCTTTTACGTTCTTCGTCCCGACGTCTCTGCTGCAGCTTTTCCTTCTTGCGCAACACCAACCACAGCAACAGCACAATCACATACGAAGCCACCACCGTGATGTATTTTTCGGCCGATGAAATCTCCGAATTACGCGGCAAAAAATAAGCCGCCGTTGCCGAAACATAGATCAGCAAAGCAAGAGTTAGTCCGGTTGATTTTCTGATTTTCTTCATCAGCTAAGCTTTTTGGCAACTTTAAAATACCACATCCTGAACCACACGGCAGCAATCACGGCAGCCAGAACGGCAATGATCGCCGCCTTATCAACTGACAAACCGATGCCTTCGGGAGCCACACAAATGTACGTCGTACATACAGCCGTCATGAACAAGGCCGGCAGATAAGTGACATAGAAATAATATCCTTTCTGCTCACGAGCCAGATAAACGGTAATGGCCCACAAAGTAAAGACGGATAACGTCTGGTTAGCCCAGGCGAAATAACGCCATATCATATCAAAGCCGTCGGCATCGCGCATACTGTAAAGCAACAGGGCGATAGCCAGTACAAACATCGGGATACAAATATACAAACGTTTTCGCATGGATTTTTGTTCCATTCCCAAAAAATCGGCAACAATCAGACGAGCCGAACGGAAAGCCGTATCACCGCTGGTAATAGGAGCGGCAATCACTCCCAAAACAGCCAATACACCTCCGATCGGTCCTAACCAACCTTTCGTAATGTCATCCACAATCACGGCCGCATTAGTCTCTGCCATGCCGTTTTCGTGGAAAAAATAAGTAGCGGCAGCCGCCCAAATCAATCCGACAATACCTTCGGTAATCATGGCACCATAGAAAATAGGACGTCCATGACGTTCGCTGGTCATGCAACGAGCCATCAAAGGACTTTGAGTAGCATGGAAACCACTGATGGCACCACAGGCTATGCTGACAAACATGATCGGGAAGATAGGCAAAGAATCGGCATTGGGATGCGTATTGTGTATTCCCTCCCAGATTTCGGGCAATGCAGGATGATTGACATACAGCATCACCAAAATACCTACTGCCATAAATAGCAGGGCGATGGCAAACAGCGGATAAACCTTTCCGATAATTTTATCCACCGGCAACAACGTAGCGAGAATGTAATACACAAAGACCACGACAATCCAGAACGTAGTGTCGAGTGTTTCCGGAGTCAGACTGGCCAACAGCCCGGCCGGACCAGCTACAAAAACGGCACCGACCAGTATCATCAGAATCACCGTAAAACCACGCATCACCTGTTTGGTAGTCATTCCTAAATATCTTCCGATAATTTCGGGCAAGCTTTCTCCGCCGTGCCGCAAGGACAGCATACCGGCCAGATAATCGTGAACAGCACCGGCAAAAATACTACCCAGCACAATCCATAAGTAAGAAGCCACTCCGAACTTTGCCCCCATAATAGCACCAAAGATAGGTCCTAAACCAGCAATGTTCAGAAATTGAATCATGAAAATTTTCCAACGGGGCAATGGTATATAGTCCACTCCATCGGCCTTTGTCAAAGCCGGAGTCTGACGGTCGTCCGGACCAAAAATACGCTCTACAAAACGCCCATAAACAAAATAGCCTACAATTAAAGCAAGCAAACAAAGTGTAAAAGTAATCATTGTGTGTTTCTTTTTATCGTATTAATAGGCACAAATGTAACAGTTTTTAAAATAACGGCATAACTTTATTCCCATTTTTACTATCTTTGGCCTAAAAAAGTAAGATCTGAATGAGACCAATCATTATACTTCTGATGTTTATTATTTGCCCGATGATAATGCCCCGCCTTGCCGCACAACCCAAATTAGAGGTCAGGGCAGCATGGGTAACTGCTGTCTATGGTCTGGACTGGCCACAGACACGAGCTACCACTCCCCGAAAAATACAGCAACAAAAAGATGAACTTATCGAGATTTTGGACAAACTGAAAGCTGCCAATTTCAACACTGTACTCTTCCAGACACGTACACGGGGCGACGTACTGTACCAATCGGACATCGAACCCTACAATTCTATTCTGACCGGACAGACAGGGAAAAATCCCGGTTACGATCCGTTGGCTTTTGCCATCGAAGAATGCCACAAGCGAGGCATGGAGTGTCATGCATGGATGGTAACCATCCCCTTAGGCAACCGGAAGCATGTAGCCGCATTGGGTAAAGCTTCGGTAACAAAAAAGAAACCTGGCATCTGCGTTCCCTACAAACGGGAATATTTTCTGAACCCCGGAAATCCGCAAACCAAAGAATACCTGATGAGCTTAGTGCGCGAAGTAGTAGAACGCTACGATATAGACGGCGTACACTTCGACTACTTGCGCTATCCGGAAAATGCACCCAACTTTCCCGACAAAGCCGACTTTCGCAAATACGGAAAAGGCCGCACCCTTGACCAATGGAGAAGAGACAACATCACCGAAATCGTACGCTATATATATAAAGGTGTAAAACAACTGAAGCCGTGGGTCAAAGTAAGCACATGTCCGGTCGGAAAGTATCGAGATACCTCACGTTACTCCTCACGTGGTTGGAATGCCTTCCATACCGTCTATCAGGATGTGCAGGGATGGTTGGGAGAAGGCATACAGGATCAGGTTTATCCCATGATGTACTTCCGTGGCAACGGGTTCTATCCTTTTGCCCTCGATTGGAAGGAACAATCCAACGGACGGCAGGTCATCCCCGGCTTAGGCATTTACTTTCTGGACCCCAACGAAGGAAACTGGACAGTGGACGAAGTGGAACGCCAGATCCATTTCGTACGCACTCACAAGTTAGACGGAGAAGGTCATTACCGGGTGAAATACCTGATGGACAACACACAGGAACTGTACGACATTCTGACCGAAAAGTATTACACAGCCCCTGCCCTGCAACCACCCATGACGTGGATAGACAGCATACCGCCTACCGCCCCCACCGCACTGAAAGTGGAAGAACTGAAAGAAGGCTACTGGAAACTCAGCTGGCAACCCGGCACCGACAATGACCAACGCAATGCACCCACCTACGTGGTTTACGCATCCGACACTTACCCTGTCGATACCAGTCGCCCCGAGAACATCGTGGCACAGCGCATACAAGGGACAGAATATATCTATGCCCCCATACTACCCTGGACTGTGAGACATTACTTCGCCGTCACCGCCATGGACCGGTGTGGAAACGAAAGCCGGACAGCAGCCGAATCCTACAGTTCTACCCGATGAACCTCGTCCACTCCGTTGATTCGCCCAATGGATGTAATGACGTTCTGCAGCTCGCTGAAGGAATGAACCGAGAAATTAATGGTACAGTCAGCAATCTCGTCAACAGTCACCGTATTCAGGCTGGAGATGGAAAGCTTCATGCCATTGGTGATGCAATCCACCAGATCGATCAACAAATGATATCGATCGACGGCACGCACATTGATACGTACAGGATAGAGCACATCCTTATCTTCGGGAAAATCGACCGAAACAATGGAATCGCCGTCCTGTGATGCCTGACGGATAGCCACAGCACAATCGCGCTTGTGAATGGTAACCGTACCATCTACCTCCCTGAAGCCTATAACCTCATTGCCCGGCAACGGATGACAGCTCAGACAGCGGTTCTTGGGAATAGACTTTACCTGTCCCAGATAAGATCGCAAAAAACTCTTTGCCTTATAGGTCTGAACACAGTCGAGCCAGTCGGGACGAGGTACAAAATCCGGATTGATTCCTACTTCCACACAATCGCCATGATGCAGTTCGGTCTTGACAGAACACAGCTTCCCGTTCACCTTGGCGTACTGGGCATGCGAACCGATCGAATTATGTAACTCGAATGCAAAATCAAGCACCGTAGCCCGTTGCGGCAGATTGATGGGCTTACCTTGAGGGGTGAAAACGGTAATGTCTTCATTGTAAAGAGAACTTACTACACTATCCATAAACCAACCCTCAGCAGTCTGGCTGGCAGCGTCCTTCAACAGAGCGCGGAACTTGGCAATCCAGTTGTCCCATGCCCCTTCCATCCTTTCGACGGCACAACCCAACTTGGAATTAAGTACCATACGCTCGGATGAAATATGAATTTCTTCCCAAATGCCATGTTCGCTAAGCAGACGGATGTGGAAGCTCTGGTAACCGTTCTCCTTGGGCGAATCGATGAAATTGACAATACTGCCCGGCTTCTCCTTGAAGCGGTCGGTCAGAATGGAGTAGATGTGCAGACAGATTTTCTTTTCATCTTCTTCGCGCTCAGCCGGATAAATCAGCCGGACTACATGGCGGTAATCCAAGTGCTTAAAGTCGCGACCGGTGGACTGTATTTTCCGCCAGATGCTGTAAGGCATACGATAACGCACCTCTGTACGAGCCTGAATGCCATTACGACGCAGCAATTCTAACATTTCGCCGGTAAAGGCTTCCAGTCGCTGGCGGTCCTCAGCCTTGTCGGCCTCAATGTCCTGCTCCAGTTCCTGATACTCCAACGGGCAACGGTAACGAAGACTCAGGTTTTCCAATTCACGGCGAATGCCATACAATCCCAAACGGTTGGCAAGCGGTGCATAGAAGTAGTCAGTTTCGCCGGCAATCTTCATCTGCTTCTCAGGGCGCATACTGTCTAACGTACGCATATTGTGCAAACGATCGGCAAGCTTGATAAGGATAGCACGGATGTCATAGTGCAGCGAGTCGAGCATCTGCTTGAAGTTTTCGACCTGCTTGGAGGTTTCATACTGTTTTTTTTTCTGTTTCGTCACCACTCTGACTAAGTAGGCTACATCCGGTCCGAAACGCGCCTTGATATCATCAAGTGTAAATGCCGTGTCTTCGACCACGTCGTGCAAGAACGCGGCAATCACCGGATTGGGTCCCAACTGTAGCTCTTCGGCCACAATACGCGCCACAGCCACCGGATGGATGATGTAAGGTGCACCGCTTTTACGCTTCTGTCCGGCATGGGCTTCGCGGGCAAACTCAAAAGCATCCTTAATACGCAAACGGTCTTCTGCCGACACGTTCCGTCGGTCCATTACGGACAGAATGCTTTCCAACTGTCCGTTGATTAATTTATCATAGTCTTCCATGGGTAATGTTTTACAGTAGTCAGGAAAATTCCGGCTGCCATATGCAAAAATAATAAAAAGAAAGAAAAAATAAAACTATAAAAGCATTTTTTCTGAATATTCCGAACAACAAGCCAACCTATTCCTCTACCTTGACGTAAGCCCTATAACGACTTTCTTCACCAACAGGCACCAATGGCAGATAGCCGGACGCCAACCTGCCGGCGCGTATCACAGCCGGCGAACTGCGCTCGTCGGCCTCGTGCGCCTGATGTAAGGCGGCTGAATCGGAGAAATACTCCACACGAAAATACCCGCATCCGGCAGGTGACATAAAACGGTCGGCAAAAAGGTGCGCAAGTACTCCCATGTTCATGCGCAAGTTCACCTCCACGCAAGGAAAAACACGATACTCACTGTCCCCTGCATTCCCCACATCGCAAATCATCATGTCCACGCCCATAAACCCTTTGTATGCACTGCCATAACACAATGTCAGCTCTTGACGCAAGCGGGTACATACCAGTTGCCAAGCTGCCAAAGGAATAAAACGAAGAATCTGCCGTTCGATCTCTTCATCGGACAGTAATCGGTTCCCCGAATAAGCTCCTCTATCGTCCGTATCGAACAAGGAATAACCGATGAAAGCCACGTTTCCCTGTCCGTCGGACAGATATTCCAACGCAAAATCCAACACCTTATTATATATAGGAAATGCTGTCAGAAATCCCTGCTCACGGATAACACGCGCACAGCGGTCAGCAACAGATTCCGTAAAACCGCTGCGACACCATAACAAACCTTTTCCACTGCCCGACCAAGGAGCCTTGAACACACAACCTCCCTGTCTGTGTACATAGTCGCTACATGCCTGCACGTCTAACAGAACCGCACCACTGCCACAACAGAAAGGAAGCCCCGCCAAGGATTCTAAAACCTGCAACGCCACGTCACGACCCATCAAAGTCCGCCAATGTGCCAGTTCCTCTGTTGTCGGCAACACATCTGATTTTAGCCCCGACTTCAGTAGTGCCTGACGTAATGCCAGGTTCCATCCCCATGAATGAATCCGCACCGATGACAGGTTCGGCAAACTGCTCCACGGAACAACCTCTACATCCAACTGGAAAAGCCGCTGCATCTGCCTTAGAAAAGCCTCATCGACAACTTCGCCCACCAAAACAAAGCTTCCCGGCTGGGAATACCACAAAGGAAGCAAAGCCAAATCATTGGTCATACGCCTTATGGAAGCCGGTGCAATGTAATGTGCACTGTTATCAGCAAGTGCCATATCGGCATCGGGATTGAAAAGATTAAGTTCCATATACCTACTGTCCTATCGGTTTGGGGACGAAAGATAAGAATTAATCTCCAATATTTTGCTATCTCCACTTTGCAAATCTATAAAAAAGATATATCTTTGTCGCCTGATAAATATGGAATGTAAAGCATGGAAGCATTTTATCGTACACACGCTTATCTGGTAGAGCATACCAACGCTCCTGTCCGCCGTGACCTGATGGACGAGATCGACTGGAACGACCGTCTCATCGGTATCAAAGGCACCCGCGGTGTAGGCAAAACCACTTTCCTGCTGCAATATGCCAAAGAAAAATTCGGTACCGACCGTTCCTGCCTGTTCATCAACATGAACAACTTCTACTTCTCGGGACATAGCCTGGTCGATTTTGCCTACGAGTTTCAACGTCGTGGGGGGAAAGTGTTGCTGATTGACCAGGTATTCAAACACCCCGACTGGAGCCGGGAACTGCGGATATGCTACGACCGCTTCCCTAACCTGAAAATAGTATTCACCGGTTCATCGGTCATGCGCCTGAAAGAAGAGAACCTCGAACTGCGCGATGTAGTAAAAAGCTACAACCTGCGCGGATTCTCCTTCCGCGAATTTCTGAATCTGCAAACGGGAATGAAATTCCATGCCTATACGTTGGAAGAAATCCTGAGCAGCCACGAACAGATAGCCAAAGGCATCCTGTCAAAAGTACGCCCGTTGGATTATTTTCAGGACTATATCCACCACGGATTCTACCCGTTCTTCCTCGAAAAGCGAAACTTTTCGGAAAACCTGCTGAAAACGATGAACATGATGGTGGAAGTAGATATCCTGCTCATCAAACAAATCGAGCTGAAATATCTCTCAAAAATAAAAAAATTGTTATATTTGCTGGCCGTAGATGGGCCAAAGGCCCCAAACGTCAGCCAACTGGCAAACGACATACAGACATCGCGTGCCACGGTGATGAACTACATCAAGTATCTGGCAGATGCGCGCCTTATCAACATGGTCTATCCGAAGGGAGAAGAATTCCCCAAAAAACCGTCGAAGATAATGATGCACAACCCCAACCTGATGTATTCCATCTATCCGGTAAAGGTAGAAGAGCAGGATGTGCTCGACACATTCTTCGTGAACACCATGTGGAAAGACCATAAGGTGAACAAGGGCGATAAGAATGCCTCGTTCATGGTGGATGAAGTTATGCCGTTCAAAATATGTCCGGAAGGCATGAAGATAAAGAACAACCCCGGTATCACCTACGCCCTGCACAAAGCAGAGATAGGACGGAACAACCAGATACCGCTATGGCTGTTCGGATTTTTATATTGATTCGGTTGACAAGATGACAAGTCAACGAGTCAACAAAGGGCGAGTCTCAAGGGAACAGGACAAAGAGGCGTATATAAAGTAAGCCTCGTAGCCTCGTTAACCTGTCAACTCGTCAACTAAAAAAGAAAAAGATTTTTTTACTTTATAAAACTCATTTAGTTATGACTAAACAGAAAAAATTCATCACTTGTGATGGTAACGAAGCC
>CAJKOW010000002.1 GCA_905201685.1 uncultured Bacteroides sp.
AAATAAAAAATATAAAAAAATAATAATTGGATGTATCCTCTTGTTTTGTTTGCTTAAAGTATTAAAGAATAATCATATTTTAATGTTATACGATAATTTATTATGGGGCATACGTTCTTTTGAAGAAAGAGAGGATCTTTTTTATCAATATATGGGCGATATGTGATTACGTTTTTTCTTAATTAATATATTCATATGAAAGTTTTATTTGACCATTTATGTTTCTGGCAAAAATTTGGAGGAGTACCACGTTATTTTGTGGAGCTTATGAAACATTTGCCAAATGATTACTATATTTTGACAGTTAAATTTTCAAATAATGAATATTTGAAAGAATTACCTAATATTAAATACTGTTCATTTTTGGATAATTTCTATTTCAAGGGGAAAGCTAGATTAGAAAGTGAAATCGGCAAATTATTTACAATTCCTTACTTAATTAGAGATAACTTTGATATTTATCATCAAACTCATTATGATCCATATGCTTTTAAATATTTATCTAAAACAACAAGGACGATCACAACTATACATGACATGAATTTTTATGTTATACCAGAATATTATCCTAAAAGAATTTATCTAAAAAAACAGATGGAAACTTCCATTAAAAAAGTAGATAAAATTATAACAATTAGTAACAATTCAAAACGTGATTTATGTAATTATTTGGATGTACCAGAGAATAAAGTAAGTGTAATATATCATGGGGTTGATTTGAAAAAATTTCAGAGCGAAAAGAGTGATAAAAATTATAAAGAACAGTATATTTTATTCGTTGGTGCTAGAAATAAATACAAAAACTTTAAAAACCTATTAGAAGCTTTCACGATTCTAAGACGACAATATTCACAGATAAAATTATATTGTGCTGGCCCATCTCCTACAAAAGCTGAAAATGAGCTTATATTTTCAAAGAAAATTATAGATTCTGTAAGATTTATTCAAGCTACTGAAAGAGAATTGGTCTCACTGTATAAAAATGCATTATTTTTTGTGTTCCCATCTCTGTATGAGGGATTTGGTTTACCTATATTGGAAGCTATGGCTGCTAATTGTCCTATAGTTTTGTCTAACACAGGAAGTTTCCCAGAAATAGCAGACAATGCAGGGTTATATTTTAATCCTTATAGCATAGATGATATATATACACAAATGAAGTGTGTTATAGAGAATTCAGCATTAAGAGAAAAACTAAAATATAATGCATCTATTAGAGTTAAGGATTTTACATGGGAAAGGTGTGTAAAACAACATTTAGAGGTTTATAATTCATTATTATAAGTTTTAAAGAAATGATTTCAGTATGTATTGCAACATATAATGGACGTAAGTATATTGAAGAACAAATAAGATCAATATTATGCTTATTGTCTGATGATGATGAGATCATTATATCAGATGATAATTCAACTGATGATACATTACGCATTATTGATAGCATTAATGATAAGCGGATTCATATATATACAAACGCAAACTCTATATCGCCTCACAAGTATTCTTATTCACATTATAAAGTAAGTACTAATTTTGAGAACGCCTTATTTCATGCTAAAGGTGAATATATTTTTTTGTCTGATCAAGATGATGTATGGGAATTAGAAAAAGTAAAAATAACTCTTTCTGCATTGCAAGAGAATAAATTAGTTATGTCAAATTATTCCATAATTGATGCAGACAATAATAAACTAACTAATAGTTATTTTAAAAATAATCCTATTAGTCATAACTTTCTAATAAATTTAATAAAAATGCCTTTCCATGGTTGTTGCATGGCATTTAGGAAAGAGCTTTTAGCAGAGATTTTGCCATTCCCTTCTAACATGGTAATGCATGACAATTGGATTGGCTTATATGCTAATTGGAAAAAGTATAAGATTGGTTATATCGAGAAACCATTAATAAAATATCGTAGGCATCAATTTAATGTTTCACCCTCCGCTAAAAATAATACTAATCCATTGTGGTATAAAGTATGGTATAGGCTTATATTAGCATATCAAATAATAAAGCGTAACATTTAACTCATAATTTTTTTATTTAATGTTTTCAGTTCTTTTATCTCTATATGCTAAAGAAAACCCTGCTTTTCTTAAGCAAAGTTTAGACAGCGTTTTTACCCAAACGTTGCTCCCAACGGAAGTAGTATTAGTGGAAGACGGACCTTTGACAGATGAACTGAAATCCGTAGTCTTAGATTATAAATGCCGTTATCCAAATTTAAAAGTAGTTACTCTGGAACATAACCAGGGATTAGGTAAGGCTCTGAACGAAGGTCTAAAACATTGTTCGTATGATTTGATTGCTCGGATGGATACTGATGATATTTCTAAACCGGATCGTTTCCTAAAGCAGTATGATTTATTTCAAAAACATCCTGAGATTGATGTGTGTGGTTCATGGATCGATGAATTTTGGGGTTGTACAGATAATGTAAAATCCACTCGGAAATTGCCAGAATTCCATATCGACATTCAATCTTATGCTAAAAGCAGGAATCCTGTTAATCATCCAGTAGTGATGTTTAAGAAAAGTGCTGTTTTAGCTGCTGGCGGTTATAAACATTTTCCTTTGTTTGAAGATTATTATTTATGGCTTAGAATGTTGAAAAATGGAGCTATATTTTATAATATCCAAGAAAGCTTGCTATATTTTCGGATTTCTCCTGATATGTTTAAACGCCGCGGGGGATGGAAATATGCGATAGATGAATTTCGGTTTATCAAAGTCATGTTAAACATGAATATAATAACTTATAGACAATTCGTATTAAATGTCATAACTCGCTTTCCTGTTAGAATAGCACCAAACCAAGTACGGAGTTGGTTATATAAAAAATTATTAAGGATTTAATGCGAAGAGGATTATTTTAAGTGGTTAACAATTGATAAACGATGTGATTTGTTTTTTAATTATTTAAAATAACTGTATTTTTGCAGTTCAAAAATATTTTGATTATATTAAAAGTTAAGTTTAAAAGATGACATCCCTCTCTCAAGAACACACACCGGAAGAACAAGAATTTGATTTGCTAGTATTAACTAAAAAACTCTGGCGGGAAAGAGTTTTGTTTTATAAGACCATAGGCTTTGCTTTTATCATAGCTTTGATAATTGCTTTCAGTATTCCGAAGCAATATAGTGTCACAGTTACATTAGCTCCCGAGTCGTCCAAAGGAACCAGTAGCAGTTTGGCAAGTATGGCTGCAATGATGGGATTGGGTAACCTATCAGGTGTTTCTGAAAGAGATGCACTGAATGTATTGCTATATCCGAATATCTTAAGTTCCAATCCTTTTGTATTGGAATTATATTCTATGCCTGTACAGTTAATGGATGAAGAACAATCCGTACCATTAAATAAATATTTGGAGCAAACAAAACGTCCGTGGTGGAGTACTATAATGGGGTTGCCTAGTAAAGCAGTAGGAGGAATTGTATCGTTGTTTAAAGAAAAAAAACAGGAGGGCAGTCAAAAAGATACTTTGAATCCTTTCAGGCTGTCACAGGTGGAAACCGGAAAGTTAGCTGCTATTAAGGGAGCTATTCAGGCGGATGTGGATAAAAAAACAGGGGTCACTACAATTACAGTAACAATGCAGGATGCTGTAGTAGCCGCTATAGTTGCCGACAGCGTCGTAGCTAAATTACAGGACTATGTAACTGCATACAGAATTAAGAAAGCGTCTGTTGACTGTGCTTATTGGGAGAAACTCTATAAAGAAAAGCAGGACGACTATTATAAAGCACAGCAGAAATATGCTGACTATACAGACGGCAATAAAAGTTTGTTTACACAGCGTTCCAAAATCGAAGGGGAACGACTCCAAAATGAAATGAATTTAGCTTATCAGGTGTATAATCAAACAGCTACTCAATTGCAAATGGCTCAGGGAAAATTACAGGAAGCTAAACCTGTGTTTGCAGTCGTAGAACCGGCTACCGTACCTTTAGCTCCATCTGCCCCTCGAAAAATGGTCATCATCGTAGGCTGTTTGTTCTTAGCCTTTGTAGGAACGGCCGGCTGGATACTCTTCGGAGAAGACATTTGGAAAAAAATGAAAGAAACAATGAAAGCAAACTCTATAACAACTGATTGAAACCAATGAGAAAGAAACGTTTTTTGATTATAACGCTGTTTCTGGCGATGTGCTCGCTGGCAGACATCCATGCCCAGTCGAGACTGACGGACGAGCAGGTAATGGAATACGTGAAAACAGGCGTGGAACAGGGTAAGGATCAGAGGCTGATAGCCACGGAACTGGCCCGGCAGGGGGTGACACGCGAACAAATGGAACGGGTGAAGGAACTGTACAAACAGAATGCGCAGAGCGGAGATAATGCCAACGGGACGATGACGGAAAAAAGCCGATTGCGGAATCGGAATGTCAACGGAATGCGTAACGGGAAAACAGGCATGACGGATCCGAACATGCAGGCGGGGGATGAATGGATGATGACGGAAGGAGAATGGAGCAGGGACGAACTGCCCATCGATGAACTGATTGCCCTGCAGGACAGTTTGGAGAACCCGAACAAGAAACAGGTGTTCGGACGGAACATCTTTAATACCCGCAACCTGACCTTCGAACCGAACGTGAATCTGGCTACGCCACCCAATTACCGGTTGGGACCGGGAGACGAGGTGATTATCGACATCTGGGGGGCCAGCCAGACAAACATACGTGAGACGATTTCGCCGGACGGTACCATCAACGTGCAGGAATTAGGCCCCATCTATCTGAGCGGAAAGACCGTGGAGGAGGCCAACCGATTCCTGAAGGCGGAACTGGGAAAGGTGTATTCGAACGAGAACAACCAGATCCGGATGACGTTGGGCAGCACACGGACCATACAGATTAACATCATGGGGGAAGTGGTGCAGCCGGGTACGTATGCGTTGTCGGCCTTCTCGACAGTGTTTCATGCGCTGTATAGGGCAGGAGGTGTGAACGACATCGGTAGCCTGAGAGACGTGCAGTTGGTGAGAAACGGCAAGAAAATAGCCGATGTGGACATCTATGAATTCATCATGCAGGGAAAGATAAAGGAAGACATCAGCCTGCAGGAGGGAGACGTGATTATTGTGCCGGCTTATGAGATGCTGGTGGAAGTGGAAGGTAACGTGAAACGCCCGATGCTGTTCGAACTGAAAAAGAACGAGACGGTGGCGGCGTTGCTGAAATATGCCGGTGGTTTTAACGCGGATGCTTATAAAGGGAACTTGCGCATTGTGCGTCAGAACGGCATCGAATACGAGGTGAAAACGGTGGACGAGATGGACTACAGTGTGTGCAAGCTGAGCGATGGGGACGTGGTGACAGTGGGAGCCATCCTGAAACGCTATACCAACCGGGTAGAGGTGAAAGGGGCTGTTTATCGGCCGGACTTCTACGAACTGAGTGGAAAACTGAACACGGTGAAGGCGCTGATCGAAGTGGCTAAGGGACTGAGAGAGGATGCCTTTACAAACCGGGCGGTGCTGCAACGCCAGCGGGACGACCTGACCAGCGAAATTCTGTCGGTGGATGTGAAGGCCCTGATGAACGGTACCATCCCGGACATTCCGCTTAGGAAAAATGACATTCTGTACATCCCCAGCATTCATGACCTACAGGACTTGGGTAGCGTGACCATCTACGGAGAAGTGACGAAGCCGGATACGTATCCGTATGCGGACAACATGACCTTGGAGGACCTGATTATCCAGGCAGGTGGATTGAAGGAAGCGGCTTCGACGGTGCGCGTGGACGTGTCGAGACGCATCAAGGACGCGAAGAGCATGAACAGCACAGACAGCATCGGACAGATGTTCAGCTTCGGCCTGAAAGACGGATTCGTGATTGACGGACAGCCGGGATTCGTGCTGCAGCCGTATGATCAGGTGTATGTGCGTCGCAGCCCGGGATATCAGGTGCAGCAGAACGTGAGGATACAGGGGGAAGTGATATTCGGAGGAACCTATACCTTGACCTCGAAGGCTGAAAGACTGAGCGACTTGGTGAAAAAAGCCGGAGGCGTGACGAACTCGGCCTACGTGCGGGGTGCCAAGCTGACCCGTGTGGCGAATGCCGAGGAAAGGAAACGTATGCAGGACGTTGTGAAGCTGATGGGACGGGAATTGGGTGAAAGCGCCATTGACTCATTGGGTCTGCAGGTGGACAGCCTGTTTTCGGTGGGTATCGACTTAGAGGCTGCCCTGGCAAATCCCGGAGGAGATGCAGACTTGGTGCTGAGAGAAGGGGATGTGCTGAACGTTCCGGAATATGTGAACACGGTGAAGATTAACGGGGCGGTGATGATGCCCAACACGGTGTCGTACAAGCAAGGCGAGAAAATAGGTTACTACCTGAGCCAGGCGGGAGGATACAGCCAGCACGCCAAGAAGAGCAAGAAGTTCATTATTTATATGAACGGCCAGGTAGCAAAGATAAAAGGAAGCGGAAAGAACCAGATAGAACCGGGATGCGAGATTGTGGTGCCAAGCAAGAAGCAGAACAAGGCGAACATTGGAAACATCTTGGGCTATGCCACTTCGTTCTCGTCGTTGGCAACCATGGCGGCGACCATCGTCAGTCTGTTTAGGTAGTGCTGCATACAATCAATGGGAAACGTGAAAAAACGCGGATTTTCGCAAATTCTTGTAATCGGAAGGATTCTGAGGATGGGAATGTGCGGAAATCTGCGTTTCTTTGCATGTGTATAGGCAGGTTGCGGTTGACGAGGAATGAGTTAACGAGTTGACAAGTTGACGAGTTACAAGTTGACGAGTTGACAAGTTGAAGAGGTGGTTGTGGCGAGCCGTTTCAAGCAGCACTTTATCAAACAGTCAGAGCATCTTGGCCCTTGTAAACTTGTTGACTGAAGCCTTGCGAAACTTTCAGGAGTTAAAGAAGTTAGAGGAAGTTATCGCCCACCAAAGTGGGCTTAGAAGTTAAAAGGGTGTGTCAAAACTAAAAGTAACTGACATCTTGTTATTTTTAGGCACGGATTACACGGAAAAACACCGAGAAAGAAGAATAATCATCCGCGAAATTCCGTGTAATCCGTGCCTAAAGGAAAGCAGTTTCCTAATTTGACACACCCTCTTAGAAGTTAAAGTCGACAGTTGGAGTATGTGATTAGCATACTTTCACAAAGGTATTGGCTTAACTCCTTAACTTCTTAAGTCCTTAACTACATTAAGAGAATCATAGATGGCTGGAAAGAAGAAAAGAATATGGAAAAATAAAAAAGGAATAGCAGTCGTATGGATATGCCTGCTGTTCGGCGTATTGCCTTGCAAAGCGCAGATGACATGTGGCGTGACCGGACTATTGCACATGCCCAGTGCTGATATGCAGCGGGATGGTACTCTAATAATAGGAGGTAATTTCCTGGATAAGCATAACTTGCCCAGCCAATGGTGGTGGGGACATGATACTTTCAACTATTTTCTGAATGTGACTTTTTTGGACAGGCTGGAGTTGGCTTATGTTTGTACTTTAGTAAAAGGTAAGCCGGAAAATAGTTTCTGGCCAGAAGTTACCTGGGGAAAATTTGTGAATCAGGACCGACACTTTGCGGCACGCTTCCAAATCTTTAAGGAAGGAGAATGGTGGAAACACATGCCTTCCGTCGTATTGGGCATAAGTGATCCAACAACAGGAAGCGGAGGAGATTACATCAACATGGCTGTAGAAGGTACAGGTAACGGTTACTTCAACCGCATGTACCTCGCCATGACCAAGCACTTCGACATCCGGTGCGGAGAATTGGGCGTACATGCTGCCTGGCTGTACAACAGACGGACGGACTATCCACTGAACGGGCCGGCGGTGGGCGTGAACTTCAGGCCGGCTTTCCACAAGGAACTGAATGTGATTGCCGAATATGACTCGAAGACGGTGAACGTGGGCTTCACGTATTCGATGTGGAGCGATCACTTCAACCTGCTGTTCGAACTGCAGGACGGGAAGTATGTGTCGGCAGGATTGGTATATAAGGTGAACCTGTTAGGGGGGAACCGATGGAAGCACTGGAGGTAAGGAGAAACAACCGGCAGTGAGGGCGAGGGTCTGTCGCGACAGGAAATCCTTTGTGGATGGGAGGTCGGGGCAGGCCCTCGTTCCGTATGGTGCGGCGAAAAGACAAAAGATGATAAAAACTATGTGTATAGTTTAAAAATGATACGATTTACCGGAACTTTGGTTATATTTGAATGACCTTAACTACTAATAAACGAAATTAAGCTTCGTAAGGTTATGATAAGAAGTAAGAGAATTGAGAATTGATAATTGAGAATGGAAAATGATTAATGGTAAATGGTTAATGGTAAATGGTTAATGATTAATGGTTAATGGTAAATGGGTAATGGGTAATGAGGCGTAGAAATTCTTCATTAGCTTCGCTCAAAACCACTTTTAATATTTACATTAAAGAATAGTCATCATCCTAAATTCTTCATTCCTCATTCTTCATTCTTCATTTTCTTGTTCTTCGTTTTCTTGTTCTTCATTCTCCCGTCTATCGGCTTTAACTTCTAACAGAGCAAAGCGGAGTGATAACTTCTATAACTTCATAACTTCCAAGGAAGTATTACATACGAAACTTAAATTAAATAATTAAATGAATGACACATATATGAGAGCACTTGTATCTATTCTTTTTTCGTTAGGGCTGGCTACGATGGCGATGGCGCAGCCGATGGCACAAACGGGCGACATGCAGGGTGTGCGTGCCGAATCGAACGTGAGAAACGCACAGTATCCGAGACTGTTGCCGGATAACCGGGCCGTGTTCAGGGTGAAGGCGCCTGAGGCACTGAAGGTGCAGATTGACTTGGGAAGGAAGTATGACATGAAGAAGGAAGCGGACGGTACGTGGACATGCACGACGGAACCGCTGTCGGAAGGTTTCCACTATTATTTTCTGATTGTGGACGGGGTGAAGGTGGCTGATCCGGCCAGTGAATCGTTCTACGGATGCGGCATGATGTCGAGCGGAATCGAAGTGCCTTATCCGGAGGGAAAGGATGTGTTCTATCCGGCTGACGTGCCGCACGGGGACATCCGGCAGAACCGTTACTTCTCGAAGACGGACGGGCGTTGGAAAAGGATGTTTGTATATACCCCGGCGGAATATGACAAGAGTACGGACAAGAAGTATCCGGTGCTGTACCTGCTGCATGGAGGCGGAGAAGACGAACGTGGATGGGCCGAACAGGGACGGACAGACCTGATTATGGACAACCTGATTGCCGCGGGAAAGGCAGAGCCCATGATTATTGTGATGGCAGACGGAAATACGTCGGACATTGAGAGCGAACTGCTGAAGGAGTGCATTCCGCTGGTGGAAAGCAGATACCGGGTGGCGGAAGGCAAGGAGAACAGGGCGCTGGCCGGCCTGTCGATGGGCGGCATACAGACACTGAATGTGGGCATCGCTCATCCGGAACTGTTTACGTATCTGGGCGTGTTCAGCTCGGGATGGTGGGCTAATCCGCCACGTGGTTTCGGGAACGGGAACGAGGCTGAGAAGTATTACGGGATGCTGAAGGCTGACAAGGACGGATATAACAGCAACCTGAAACAGTTCTGGATTTCGATGGGCGGCAAGGAAGACATCGCCTACAACAACTGCCGCATCATGCGCGAGAGATTGGATGAAATCGGCATCCGATATACCTACTTTGAAACGCCCGGAGGACATACGTGGCCCGTGTGGCGGGAAAGCTTAGCACAGTTTGCGCCGCTGCTGTTCAAACAGAAATGAGACATTGAGAGTCATAATGCTGAAAAACACAGATAATCAAACTTTTGTAAAACAAAACTTTAAGAACCATGAAAAATGCTTTGAAATGGATTTTTCCGGCCTTGCTGCTTATGCCTTGCGCAGCCGGAGCACAGGAAACAGCCTTCCCGGAAGGCACAGTACCCAACGAACACAACATCAGCGGTGCGGACTATCCGCGGATAGGGGCGGACAGAAGGGTGTATTTTAAGGTATATGCACCCGATGCCAAGAAGGTGGAGATCAGTTTCCGGGGAGAAATGACGAAGGGAGAGGACGGATACTGGACATTGGTATCGAAAGGACCGGAAGTGGTGGGATTCCACTATTATCAGGTGATCATCGACGGGGTGAGTGTGGCCGACCCGAACGGAAAGCCGTTCTTCGGTATGGGAAAATGGGTGAGCGGCATTGAGATACCGGAAGGTGAAGCGGGAGACTACTATGCGGTGAAGGACGTGCCGCATGGACTGATCAGCCAAAGCTGGTATTACTCGGACATCCGGAAGGAATGGAGAAGGTGCATTGTATATACTCCGGCGGAATATGACAAGAACCCGGACAAGAGGTATCCGGTGCTGTACCTGCAACACGGTATGGGTGAAAATGAAACGAGCTGGGCCAATCAGGGGAAGCTGAACTTCATCATGGATAACCTGATAGCGGAAGGAAAGGCCAAACCGATGATTGTGGTGATGGATAACGGGAACATCGAGGTGTTCAAGACCAACCGCGGAGAGAATCCGGCTCAGGCAAGAGCACGATTCGGAGGCGAATTCCCGAAGATATTAGTCAATGAGATTATCCCGCACATCGACGCGAACTACCGGACGCTGACCGACAGGGACAACCGGGCCATGGCGGGACTGTCGTGGGGCGGATTGCTGACTTTCAACACGACTTTGAACAACTTGGACAAGTTTGCGTACATCGGCGGTTTCAGCGGAGCCGGACGGATTGACCTGAAGAATCTGGACACGGCATACGGGGGTGTGTTCAAGGACAGAAAGGCGTTCAACGAGAAGGTGCATGTCTTCTTCCTGGGCATCGGTTCGGAAGAACATCCGGAAAGGACGAAGAGCCTGAGTGACGGGCTGAAAGCTGCAGGTATTGACAATATCTATTATGAATCGCCGGGTACGGCACACGAATTCCTGACATGGCGCAGGTGCTTGAAGGAATTTGCGCCGCTGCTGTTCAAGTCGAAATAACCCGGGGTGCGAAATTCACTAAGACGTGCAGGAGTTAAAGGCGGTGGAAGGAGTGAAGGCCTGCTTGGGGCGGGCTGACACTCCCCGGCCCAACTGGGTGGGCGAGGAACGGCCTTTAGCTCCTGAATGTTTGTGTCGGTGTGTCAAAAACAGGAAATAACAAGGACTTTATGAAGAAAGATTATTGGAAAACAGGATTGGCGCTATGCTTGGCGGCAGCCATGGGACTGCAGGGCTATGCGCGGAAAAAGGAGTTGCCGGAGAGGATGCTGCCTTACTTCTCGATGCCGGCAGAGGAAACGGCGGTGCCGGACGCGGACGGATTTATACGGCGATGGCTGCTGCTGGAACCGATAGACAAGCCGAACCGGACGAATACGGTGTTTACGGACAGCTACATACGCGAGGCATTCGGTACGGAATATTTCGACGGACAGTTTACCGTGGTGCCCGAGGACGGGGACAAAGTGCGTGTGGGAAAACAGAAACTGACCTGGCACGGGCTGGACAGCAAGCTGTTCAACGTGAAACTGTTCCGTTTTGCTTCGGGACTGGAGAAGCAGGTGTATGGCGTGCTGTTCTGGGTAGTGACCGTGGTGGAATGTGAGAAGGACATTGAAAACGTGCGGATGTCGGTAGGTTCGAACTCGGCATCGATGTGGTGGCTGAACGGGGAAGAAGCCGTGATTCTGTCGGGTGACCGACGGATGGTGAGGGATGACTGTATGTCGCGACGGCTGACCTTAAAGAAGGGGAAGAACATCATTCGCGGAGCGGTGATTAACGGACCGGGAATGAGTGACTTCTGCCTGCGCTTTGTGGACGAAGAGGGGAAACCGGTCAGAAACATAAAGATAGACTACCGGAATGAGGAATGATATTTTGCGGAAAATGAATTAAAACAGTGACAAGAAAGCATGAAAACGAAGACTATTTTTCTGGGTGTGGCTGCCTGTCTGGCCGGTTGGCCGGCGATGAATGCAGACGCACAGATCGGAGAACCATATATTCACGATCCATCGACAATCGTGGAGTGTGACGGCAAGTATTATACGTTCGGCACGGGTGGTGGCGGACTGATTTCGGAAGATGGCTGGACCTGGAAAGGAGGAGCCGTGAGACCGGGAAGAGGAGCGGCGCCCGATGCGTTGAAGATTGGCGACCGCTACTTAGTGGCCTATAGCGCGACCGGCGGAGGATTAGGCGGAGGACACAGTGGCCAGGTGCTGACAATGTGGAACAAGACGCTGGATCCGAACTCGCCGGACTTTGCCTTTACGGAACCGGTGGTGGTGGCTTCGTCGGAAGAAGATGAAGACTGCGACGCCATTGATGCCGGACTGCTGCTGGACCCGACGGACGGGAGACTGTGGCTGTCGTACGGTACGTATTTCGGATTTATCAGACTGGTGGAACTGGACCCGACTACCGGGAAGAGAAAGGAAGGAAACGAGCCGATTGACATTGCCATTGACTGCGAAGCGACCGATCTGCTCTACAGGGACGGATGGTACTACCTGCTGGGTACACACGGGACTTGCTGCGACGGGCCGAACTCGACATACAACATCGTGGTGGGACGCTCGCGCAAAGTGACCGGACCGTACGTGGACAACATGGGACGGAAGATGCTGGAAGGCGGAGGAAAGATGGTGTTGGCTGCCCGTTACGGACTGATAGGTGCGGGACACTTCGGACGCTTTGTGGAAGAAGAGGGCGTGGAGAAAATGTCGTGCCACTTTGAAGCGGATCTGGAACGGGGCGGAAGAAGCGTGCTGAGCATCTTCCCGCTGTTGTGGAAAGACGGATGGCCGGTGGCTGGAGACCGATTCAAGGAAGGTACGTATGAGATTGAGTCGGTGAGAAGAGGGTATGCCCTGGAACTGGCGGTTGACTTTGTCAGGATGCAGGGAAGCAGACACCGCTTCTGGGAGAAAACGGAAGAACCGGTAGTGCCGATGAAGATGCAGACCTTAGAGGACGTGATCGGAACCTGGCCCAAGGGGGAGATTGACGTGAGGACAGGCGACTACATGATGCGTCCTCATCAGAAGTGGACCATTACGGCTGTGCCGGAAGCCGGCGGCTATTTGGGCGGTCCCTATTATAAGATAGTGATTGAAGGAACCGGACGGGCGCTGGCTGCCACTGCCGATGCAGAGGTGGTGACGGTGCCGGAGTTTACGGGAGCTCCCGAACAGTTGTGGAGAATAGAGCAGCTGACGGACGGGAATTATCGCATCATGCCCAAGAAGGTACCGGGTACGGATAAGAAGCTGGTACTGGTGTCGGTGGGCGACAGTACGCCTACATTGGCTGAGTTTGACATGGACAGCGACAACTCGAAATGGAATTTCCGTGATTATTGATGTCGCAACATTTCCAATACTTGCACGGAGGGATTTTTGTAGATTTCCATATTATTGCGTAACTTTGCCCCATTATTGATTTTTGGAAGAAAGTAATCCGTTATGATAAGGAAAGTAGTAAAAATACTCTGGATATTGTTGGCAGTGGGCATATTGACCGGTGTCTGTGTGTTTTTTGCCATTGCAAAAGGTTGGATAGGATATATGCCTCCGGTGGAAGACTTGGAAAATCCGAATTACAAGTTTGCCACGGAGGTTATTTCGGAAGACGGGGTGGTGATGGGCACCTACTCGTATCAGAAGGAGAACCGCGTGTATGTGGGGTATCAGGACTTGTCGCCATACATCATCAACGCCCTGATCGCTACCGAGGATGTGCGCTTTGCCGAACATTCGGGCATCGACGTGAAGGCGCTCTTCCGTGCGGTGCTGAAGCGCGGTGTGCTGAACCAGAAGAATGCGGGAGGCGGCAGTACGATTACGCAGCAGTTGTCCAAGCAGCTTTATTCGCCCGATGCTGATAACGTGATGGAACGTCTGCTGCAGAAGCCCATTGAGTGGGTGATTGCCGTGAAGCTGGAGCGTTACTACACGAAGGAGGAAATCCTGACGATGTATCTGAACAAGTTTGACTTTCTGAACAATGCCGTGGGAGTGAAAACGGCGGCTTATACTTACTTTGCATGCGAACCGAAGGATCTGAAGATTGAAGAGGCGGCTACGTTAGTGGGTATGTGCAAGAACCCGTCGCTGTATAACCCGGTGAGGTATAACGAACGGACAAGGGGAAGACGCAACGTGGTGCTGGACCAGATGCGCAAGGCGGGATACATCACTCAGGAGGAGTGCGACTCGCTGCAGGCGTTGCCCCTGAAGCTGAAGTATCACCGTGTGGACCACAATGAGGGACTGGCTACGTATTTCCGTGAATATCTGCGTGGCGTGATGAATGCCAAAAAGCCGGTTCGTTCGGAATACCGTGGCTGGCAGATGCAGGAATATTACGAGGATTCGTTGGACTGGATAAACAATCCGCTCTATGGCTGGTGCGAGAAGAACCGGAAGAAGGACGGATCGAAATACAACCTCTATACCGACGGACTGAAGATTTACACGACCATCGACTCGCGGATGCAGAAGTATGCCGAAGAGGCGGTGACGGAACACCTGAAGGAATTGCAGTATTACTTCTTCAAGGAAAAGAAGGGGCAGAAGACGGCACCTTATACAAGAAGTCTGTCGCAGGAACAGGTGGATGCCATTTTGGACCGGGCGATGAAGCAGTCGGACCGCTACCGGAAGATGCAGAATGCCGGAGCGTCGGAAAAGGAAATCAGAAAGGCTTTTGACCGGCCGGAGGAAATGACCGTCTTCAGCTGGGACGGCGAAAAGGATACGGTGATGACTCCGATGGACTCGATCCGTTATTACAAGTTCTTCCTGAGAGCCGGATTCATGTCGATGGATCCGAAGAATGGACATGTGAAGGCGTATGTGGGCGGACCGAACCACCACTACTTCAAATATGACATGGCGATGGTGGGACGCAGGCAGATTGGATCGACCATGAAGCCGTATGTGTATGCGCTGGCGATGGAGAACGGATTCTCGCCCTGTGACCAGATGAGACACGTGGAGTTTCACGGGTTTGACGAAAACGGAACGCCGTGGTCGCCGAGGAACGCCAACAACAAGAGATATGGTGAAATGGTGACCCTGAAATGGGGACTGGCCAACTCGGACAACTGGATTACCGCCAACCTGATGAGCAAGCTGAACCCGTATGAACTGAAGAGATTGGTGCACAGCTTCGGTGTGCGTAACCGTGAGATTGTGCCATCGATCGCACTTTGCTTAGGACCGTGCGAGATTTCGGTGGGCGAGATGGTGAGTGCCTATACGGCGTTCCCGAACAGAGGAATCCGCGTGGCACCGCTCTTTGTGACCCGCATCGAAGACAACGAAGGCAACGTGCTGGCTACGTTTGCACCCGATATGCAGGAGGTGATCAGTGTGTCGAGCGCATACAAGATGCTGGTGATGCTGCGTGCCGTGATCAATGAAGGTACGGGCGGACGGGTACGACGCTTGGGAGTAAAAGCCGACATGGGTGGAAAGACGGGTACGACGAACAACAACTCGGACGGATGGTTCATGGGTTTCACACCGTCGTTGGTTTCGGGTTGCTGGGTAGGCGGTGAGGACCGTGACATCCACTTCGACCGCATGTATTACGGACAGGGAGCCTCGATGGCATTGCCTATCTGGGCCAAATATATGAATAAGGTATATGCCGACAAGACGTTGGGTTATGATGAAACAGAAACCTTCCAGTTGCCGGAAGGATACGACCCCTGTCAAGGTAGCGAGACGGACGAAAATCAGACCATTGACGAACCGATACAGGGATTGGATGATCTGTTCAACTGAGAATCGGAGTCGGAACTCGGCGTGATGTTAGTGACTTATTAAACAGGACAGGCCTTGGTTTACACAATTTGCATAGGCAGTAACGAGCAGCGGGGGAATAATCTGGCGCTGGCACGCAGACGGCTGAAAGAGTTGTTTCCGGACATCTGTTTTGCGAAGGAGGAAGAGACAAAGCCCTTGTGCTGCAAGCGGGCGGAACTGTTCTCGAATCAGGTGGCACGATTCCGGTCGGACACTCCGGCAGGTGAGGTGAACAAGTTGCTGAAGGCCATTGAACGCGAAGCGGGCCGCAAGCCTGAAGAGAAGGCGCAGGATATCATCCGGTTGGACATTGACTTGCTGGCATGCGACTCGAAGATTCTGAAACCGAAGGACATGGAAAGAGAATATGTACGGAAAGGACTGTCGCAGCTGGAGTTTTGAGTTAGTATAGCATTCCCAACTTTCGCAAGCCAAGTTGCCATTGACGAGTAACCAGTAAACGAGTTGACAAGGTGTTTGTTGCAAGCCGTTTCAATCGGTACTTTATCAAGCAGGTGTTCCGGCCTTGCAGTCTTGTTGACTGAGCCTTGTCAACTGATGGGTTGAGCACTTGCGAAATTTAAATGATATTTTTTTGACTATGAAGTTTTTAGGAATTATACCGGCGCGATATGCGTCAACACGTTTTCCGGCAAAGCCGCTGGCCATGCTGGGAGGAAAGACGGTGATAGAACGGGTGTATGAACAGGTGGCCGGCGTGCTGGACGATGCCTGGGTGGCTACGGACGATGAGCGTATCGAAGCTGCCGTGAAGGCTTTCGGCGGAAAGGTGGTGATGACCTCGGTGAATCATAAGAGTGGTACGGACCGCTGTTTCGAAGCCTGCACCAAGATTGGCGGGGATTTCGATGTGGTGGTGAACATACAGGGAGACGAACCCTTTATCCAGCCTTCACAGTTAGAGGCGGTGAAGGCTTGCTTTGATGATCCGAAGACGCAGATCGCCACATTGGTAAAGCCGTTCACCGTGGAGAACGGACTGGATGCCCTGGAAAACGCCAACTCGCCGAAGGTGGTACTCGACAAGAACAGGAATGCCCTGTACTTCAGCCGTTCCATCATCCCTTATCAGCGGAATGCTGAAAAGAAGGACTGGCTGAAGAACCATACTTATTACAAGCATATCGGCCTGTATGCCTATCGGGTGGAAGTGCTGAAGGAAATCACGGCACTGCCGCAATCGTCGCTGGAACTGGCGGAATCGTTGGAGCAACTGCGATGGTTGGAGAACGGATATACCATCAAGGCTGGCATTACGGATGTGGAAACGATTGGTATTGATACACCGCAGGATCTGGAAAGAGCGGAACAGTTTCTGAAGAAGCAATGTTGAACAGAAGCATACAGCCTCCCATCTGCCGGCCAGAGCATCTGAATATCCAGGAACCGGTACGTACGGTCATGCCGAACGGTGTGCAACTGAACGTATTGGATGCAGGTGACAATGAGGTAATGCGACTGGACGTGATGATGGCGGGAGGACTGTGGGGACAGTCACAGCCGTTGCAGGCGCTGTTTACCAACAGGATGATGAGGGAAGGTACCCATCGGTTGTCGGCCACTGAAATTGCCGAGCGGTTAGATTATTATGGCGCATGGTTAGAACTGTCGAATGGGTTGGAATATTCGTATGTCACCCTCTATTCGCTGAATAAATACCTGCCTCAGACGTTGGAGGTGCTGGAATCGATTATCAAGGAGCCGACGTTTCCGGAGAAGGAACTGAATGTTGTGGTGGAGAATAATCTGCGACAGTTTCTTGTCAACATGTCGAAGGTGGACTTCCTGGCACACCGGTCGTTGGTTAAGGCGGTATTGGGCACTCGAAGTATGCTGAGCAGAGTGGTGGAGGAAGAAGACTATCGGAGAATTTCGTCGGATGTGTTGCGGGCGTATTACAACCGGTATTATCATTCGCGCAACTGCACGATCTACCTGTCGGGGAAAGTGACGAAGGACTGCGTGGACAGAGTGGAACAGGTGTTTGGCAGCGCACCTTTCGGCGAAGGGTTTGTGGTGCCGGAAAAGAAGGTATTCGTACCTGAAAGTGCCTCGGGAAAACGCTTCTTTGTGGAAAAGGAAGATGCCTTGCAAAGTGCCGTACGGATGGGAATGCTGACAATCGATCACAAACATCCCGATTACATGAAGGCAAAGGTACTTGTGACGTTGCTGGGCGGTTATTTTGGAAGTCGGCTGATGTCCAACATCCGGGAGGAAAAAGGATATACGTATGGTATTTCCGCATTTACGGTGGCCTATCCGGGATGCGGTATGTTGGTGATCAATGCCGAAACGGCTAACAAAACGGTGGAACCTCTGATTGAAGAGGTATATCACGAAATAGACCGGTTGCAGAACGAGCGGGTGCCGGAAGAAGAGCTGACGATGGTGAAAAACTACATGCTGGGAGACATGTGCCGCAGTTATGAATCGGCGTTTTCGCTGGCTGACGCATGGATATATGCTCAAGTAGGCGCATTGGACAGTGGCTATTATGAACGGATGTTGCAAGAGACCCAAGAGGTGACACCTGAAGAGATCAGGGAACTGGCACAAAAGTATTTGTGCAAAGAGAATTTAAAAGAAGTGGTTGTCGGCAAAAAAAAATCATAAAAAAGAAAGACACGGGCATGCTTTAAAAGATTAATTGTATCTTTGTGGAGATGAATCTTAGCCTGCCAATTATGAAAACTGGCTGACTACTATCGGTCGGGAAGTACCGGCTAAATATAAACCTAATAGAATAATTGTCAATGAAATATTTTTATACGGCACTTGTCCTGCTGTGTCTGTCGCAGGGAGAAGTCCTGGCACAGGAAAAGGAAAGCTTCTTCGATAAGGTGAAAAACACATTCTCATCGGAAATCAGAATTGGAACTTATACATTCAAGGACGGATCGGTCTATACCGGAGAAATGAAGGGACGGAAACCGAACGGAAAGGGAAAAACCGTATTCAAGAACGGCGATGTATATGAAGGAGAATATGTGAAGGGGAAACGGGAAGGTTACGGTGTGTATGTATTCCCTGACGGGGAAAAATACGAAGGACAGTGGTATCAGGACCAGCAGCATGGAAAGGGTATCTATTACTTCATGAACAACAACCGCTACGACGGCATGTGGTATCAGGATTACCAGCATGGAAAGGGAACCATGTACTATTATACCGGTGACGTGTATGAAGGCGACTGGGTGAACGACAAGCGTGAAGGACAGGGTACATATACCTGGAAAAACGGTTCGAAATATACCGGTTCGTGGAAGAATGACAAGAAGGACGGTCAGGGAACGTTTGTCTGGAACGATGGTAGCAAATACGAAGGGCAATGGAAGAATGACGTCCGTCAGGGGACAGGTACCTTCGAATATACCAATGGAGACAAGTATGTAGGCGATTGGGCGGAAGACATGCAGAACGGGAAAGGCATTTATTTTTTCCATACAGGAGACCGGTATGAAGGCGCATACGTGGACGGAGAACGTACCGGAGACGGCATTTACTATTATGCGAACGGAAATAAGTACGTAGGCAACTTTAAGAATGGAATGCAGGATGGAAAAGGTACATTTACCTGGGCCAACGGCGCCGTCTATGAAGGGGAATGGAAGGATAACGAGCGCAACGGATTCGGTGTCTATAAGTGGAATGTAGGCGACTCGTATGAAGGCGACTGGAAAAACAATAAGTTTGACGGACAAGGAACCTTGATTCAGACAGACGGAACTGTGTATAAAGGCGGTTTTGTGAACGGTTTGGAGGACGGTAGCGGTGTGCAGACCGATAAGTTCGGGAACCGCTTTGAGGGTTTCTTCAAACAGGGAAAGAAGCATGGTCCGTTTGTTGAGACAGACAAAGACGGGAATGTCATCCGAAAGGGCACTTACAAGATGGGAAGGCTGGAAACGCAGAAATAAAGCTCCCCACAACCAAACAGAAATAGCTCGATTTTTTATACAATCACAAACAACTTAAATTCGATTATCATGAAAAGGCAAATTCTGTATGCTGCGATTCTGACTTTAGGATTCTCGGCATGTAAATCGCCGGAGCCACAAATGGTGCTGGATGTAGATATGAGCACCCGTGGAGCTGAAGTACCGGCATCGATGTATGGCATCTTCTTTGAAGAAATCAATCATGCCGGAGACGGGGGAATCTATGGCGAAATGCTGATGAACAGAAGCTTTGAGGAACGGGTGATCCCCGAAGGCTACAAAGTGGAGAACAATGAATTGGTGTCACCAACCCTGATGCACCATTCTTCTGGTAAACCTTCGTCCGGACGTTACCGGTGGGGGAGTGACCCTTATCCCGGATGGGAGCTGAAGGTGGCTGATGCGGCACGTGCCGATATGGCTCTGACAACTGAACAACCCAACTTTGCTTCGGCGCCAACCTCGATGAAGGTGAACGTAGCCGAAAAAGGAAACGGCGTAGCCCTGATAAACAAGGGGTACTGGGGGCTGGCGTTGCAAGAGAATGCTACTTACCGCTTACGCATGTTCATGCGCAGCAACAGTGAGGCTAAAGAAATGACGGTACGTCTGTTGGGACCGGCTGACAAGGAATTAGGAAAGACGGTGCTGACGTTGAAGAACGACGGAAAATGGCAGGAATACAAGGCTGAGATACAGGCTACCGATACAACTACTGCCGGGCGACTGGCCATTGAGCTGCCGGCAAACGGAGTGTATGGCTTTGACTATGTATCCCTGTTTCCAACGGATACCTATAAAGGTCGGGAGAACGGCATGCGCAAGGATGTGGCAGAGATAATAGAAGGACTGAAACCGGCCTTTATCCGCTGGCCGGGCGGATGCATCGTTGAAGGCATTACACTGAACAACCGCGTGCAGTGGAAAAAGACGCTGGGTGATCCCGCAGCCCGTCCGGGTGAGTATGATACGTGGGGCTATCGCAATACATACGGTTTCGGTTACAAGGAATTTCTGGATTTCTGTGAGGATGTAGGAGCTAAGGGCATGTATGTCTGCAATGTGGGACTGGCTTGCCAATACCGTTCCGGAGAGGCTTGTTCGGACGCGGAGGCACAGGGGTATCTGCAGGATGCGCTTGATGCCATTGAATATGCGATAGGCGGTACGGACACCGAATGGGGAGCCGTGCGTGCCAAGGAAGGACATCCGGAACCTTATCCACTGGCTTATGTAGAAATAGGAAACGAGAACTGGGGAAGCCTGTACGACAGTCGCTTTAACATGTTCTACGATGCCATAAAGGCTAAATTTCCGCAATTGACACTGATCTCGAATCACGGACTGAACGGACTGGGTGAAGCCCGCAAGACCGATATGATTGATCCGCACTGGTATGTGGCTCCGGACTTCTTCTTCAATAATAGCCACATCTTTGACCAGCATGAACGCGGAAAATACAAAGTGTATGTAGGAGAATATGCCTGCAATCAGGGCGTAGGTGGCGGTAACATGCTGGCTGCATTGAGCGAAGCGGCATTCATTACCGGTATGGAACGGAACAGCGACTTGGTGACGATGGCTTCGTATGCTCCGCTGTTCGAGAACAAGAACGACCGTTGTTGGGCTACCAACCTGATCTGGATAAGCAACAGTCAGGTAGTGGGACGTTCGTCGTATTACGTGCAGAAGATGTTTGCCGAGAATAAGCCGACCTACAACCTGCCGACAAAATCGGAACTGTTGTGGGAAGTGACCGAACCGATGCTTTTGGAAAAAGGATATGTGGGATTCGGTACTTGGAGTACTCAGGCACAGTTCCGTAATCTTTCGATTACCGACAGTGTAGGTGTGACAACTGAAGCAGATATGAACGACGCAACGCAATGGACGTCAGTCAGAGGAGAATGGAAAGCCCAAAATGGGGTATATACTCAAAGTGGTAATGAAAACCGTACAGCCCTGTTCTGGAATAAGGCACGGGCAGGAGTAGGTGATACGATCAGATTTGAGGTGAACAAATTGTCGGGTGATGAAGGTTTCTTTGCTTATTTCGGCATGAAAGAGCCCAACCTGAAAGACGGTTATATGTTGAATGCCGGAGGATGGGGCAATACTTTGACGGCTATTGAAACAGTGAAAAACGATGGAAACAGTGTGCTGTCGGATCAAGTGAACGACAAAGTAGAAAGCGGCAAGTGGTATCAGGTGAAAATCGTGCCGAAAGAAATGGGAGCCGATTGCTATGTGGATGGGAAACTGGTACTGTCACATACCAATAAACCGGTGAACCGTAAGTTCCACGTAGCCGGTTATGATGAGAAGGCTGGTGAAGTGATTGTCAAGGTGGTGAATGCTTCGGAAACACCCTGTTTGACCCGTATCAACCTGAAAGGTGGAGATGTTGCTTCGAAAGGTCGTGTCATCACGCTGAGCAGTGCTTCATTGGAAGAGGAGAACAGCTTCGAGGAACCGCTGAAGATTTCGCCTGTCGAGACTGAGTATGACGGTTTTTCATCATCGTTCTTATACGAGTTCAAACCTAATTCATTGACCATACTTCGCATGAAGAAAAAATAGACATGTGCTGTAGGTGGCAGCACTATGCTGAATAATAAAGAGAAGGTGTGGCAAAACCAAGTACTGCAATTCAGATACTTTTGTTTTGCCACACCTTTTCCTTTTTTGTCTGTATCGGAAATGGCCGTCTCTACATCTCTTCAATGCTGACCTGTGTCTTTCCCTGAAGTGTCGGATGGGTAATTGTCAGGCGGATGCGGTATAACTGTTCTACACCCCAGTTGTTGCGGAGTTGTTTGTCTGTCAAGGGAATGCTTTCGACAGATGGCTTTAAGTGGCGGTTGTCGAACTTCATTTTCAGAGTGAAGTCTTTGTCTTTCAGCAGCAAACAGTCTTCCTTGATTTCCGGTGTGCATACTGTCATGAAGTTGAGAATCTGCTCTCCGCTCAGTTTGTTCAGTTTCCATCGGTCGGTGACGGTAAACCGGTGTTTGCGTTTCAGAGTATATGATCGTATCCATTGAGAGGCACCGGCTTCTTTCGGATAGGCTGCTGCTATATCGGAAGAAAATGAAACGGTATTCCCACGGTCGGCAAACCGGACGTCGCGAGCACGGAACTCTTTTCCTGCATGCTGGTCGGTGCTGTTGACAGTCGGCAGGTTGTGGTATCCGGACTGCATGGTCCAGATGGTGTAGCGTTCGCTGCTGAATGTCTTTTTGGTATATACACCGACTCCTACATCGATCAGTACAGGTTTTCCGTTATAATACAACATGAAACTGCCTACATCGTTGTGATTGTGGGAGACACCATTGTTGCTGCCATGAGCTGCGAAGCAGAAACCTTCGTCGGAACGGTGTGAATCGCGGGCTACGACGAGTTGTCCATCTTCGAAATAGAAGGAAGTTTCTTCGATGGAAGCACTGTCTCCTTCCAAAATCTCCCGGGCATCCAACACGTCGTCAAGCAGGCGGGCAAACAGGCTGCCGGTATGCAATTTGTCCTGCCAGTTGTTGCGACGGGCAAAGTCGGACGCAAAGCCCATCAGCTGGCGGTCTCCAATTCTCTTGCCATACAGATAAACAGCCCCCGGACTGACAAAACACTTGGCTGCTGCATCCGAGAAATTCACAAAATACTGGTTATGGATATTGGCTCTGCGTATGTAGCGTCCAATGTTTCTGATTTTCTCGTTGGAGAAAATATTGACGTGTCCGGCAGTGGCACGATCCAACAAGTCGAGGAATTTAATCAGATTGGCACCAGCATGACCGAAATACGAAGGGCCTTCTTCGCAAGTTCCATCCGGATGTTGGACATCAATGTAGCGATCGACGGAGCGCATCAGCTGATATACATATGCTGCTTTTTTTGAAGGATCCTGTTCGAGCAACAATACTGCCTGCAACATATTATAGTTGATCCAGATGTTCCAGTTGTTTACTTCCTGCGATGTAAATCCCATCCACCAATAGTCCGAACGTGCAAAATAAGGGTCAATCAGTCGTTCGTAAACGGTATTTCTGATTCTTCTGGCAATCAGCGGACTGACTTTATCGAGTTCGTCGTGCAGGAAATAATAGATCCAGGACATTTGGGCACCGATATCAGCCACCACAAGTTCGACGGTCGGCTCTTCCGGGTCGGGGAGTCCGGACTGGTCTTTCTGGAAATAGGCATGGGCAGAATGTACCCAGGATACCTCGCAAAGGAACCAGGCTCCGTTGATGATGGCATCCAGAAAACGTCCTTTCCCTTCTACCAGTTCGGCAAGTACCAGTGTGTTGAGCGTCGTCTGGTTCTTTCGCCCTGTCAGTATCTCACCTTTGCGTTTATAAGCTAAATAGTCGGTTGCCAGATCCGGTTTCCATTCATACGACAAGGCCTTTTCGCCGGCTTTTATGATATTGGTCCGTATGTTGTCAGGGATACGTCTTTCCCAAGCTGAACGATCCGTATAGGCAGGATAGGTAACCCACTTTTCCGTAGGTTGCAACACATCCTGAAGTTCTTGTGGGGTGATGCTTCTTTCGAGCAGACGGTCATCCTGCGCACAGACAGGACGAAAAAAACATAAACATCCGATTAGGGTAATGAGCAGTTTCATGAGATTTGTTTATTAGTCAGGCAAATTGAGAAAAGCCTGCAGAAGTTTAAGTTGTTAGAAGAATTTATAGTTGCCTCAGACTGGTTCAGTGGCCGATGATCACGCCTAAGTCTGTTCAGTTGATAAGGTTGAAGAATAAAAGCCGGAAGAATTACTCTGAGCTTCGGCTTAGAAGATTCTCCGGCTTTTGTGGGGCTATTACAGGGAAGGTATGTCAAAATGAAAAAGTATAATCATTATGTAATGTCATCCTGAACGAAGTGAAGGATCTGAATACCCAAGCATCCGTTTTTATGATTCCTCGCTTGGGTCAGAATGACAAAATACAAGTATTCCTCTATTTCGACACACCCTCTCGCGTATTGTCAGATAAGGTATTGAGAGCTGATAGATTCGTTGTTTACCACACGTTTGATGGTTTCGGCAAACATATCCGCAATGCTCAGCTGTTTTACCTTGGCGCACTTCTTCGAATAGGGAATACTGTCGGTAAATACCATTTCAGTCAGACCGGATTCCTGAATACGGAAAGAGGCAGGATCGGACATGACACAGTGGCTGGCAATGGCACGCACCGATTTGGCACCGGCTTCCAGCATGATGTTGGCAGCTTTGGTGATGGTACCTGCGGTATCCACAATATCGTCGATGAGAACGACGTTCTTGTCCTTCACGTCACCGATAATCTGCATGGATGCTACCACGTTGGCTTTTTCACGCGTTTTGTTGCACAATACCAAAGGTACACCTAAATATTTGGAGAATGTGCTGGCACGTTTGGAACCGCCCACGTCGGGAGTGGCAATCACCAGGTTGTCCAGTTTCAACGATTCGATGTAAGGCAGGAACACAGCCGATGCATAGAGGTGATCCACCGGGATGTCGAAGAAGCCTTGTATCTGGTCGGCATGGAGATCCATTGTGATCAGACGGTCGATACCTGCAACCGAGAGCAGGTCAGCTACTAATTTGGCGCCGATAGATACACGGGGCTTGTCCTTTCTGTCCTGACGTGCCCAACCGAAGTAGGGGATAACGGCAACAATGCTTTTGGCCGACGCACGTTTAGCCGCGTCAATCATCAGCAGAAGTTCCATCAGGTTGTCAGAGTTAGGGAAAGTTGACTGAACCAGGAATACGTGGGAGCCACGGATGGATTCTTCATAGGAAACAGCGAACTCGCCATCGGCAAAATGGGTGATGTTCATGTTTCCGAGAGGACAACCAAGGCTTGCGCAGATTTTCTCTGCCAGATATCTCGAGTTTGTTCCCGAGAATACCATAAAGGGTGCTTTTTCGCTCATTTCTATAAGAATAGATTTACCTATATGTTAATTTACCTGCAAAGGTATGAAATTCCCGTTACATAACCCAAGACTTATTGTATAAATTCTGTTTGGAACATGAAGAAAACCCCGGGCAGTATCCGTAACCGTTGCATATTGTGGACGAAGATTCGGAAAATATTTCATAATTTCTTCATTTCTCATTCTTCATTCTTCATTAAATTTGTAGATTTGCTATATGAAACCGGTTTCTGCCATAGGACTCGTCTTGTTGCTTTGCCTCAGTGCAGCACTGGGGGCGTGCGTAGGTACGGCGCCCAGCAAAGAACTCAGGCTGATTGATTCACTCAATCAGCGTGCCTATGTTTTCCGCTATAAAAACATCGATTCTTCTTGTCATGCAGCCATGCAAGCCTATCAGTCCGTCAATCTGTATCGTGACGGGAAAGCAGAAGCCTGCAACAATTTAGGTTTCTGTGCTTTCATGCGCATGGACTTTGAAGAAGCCGAGAAATATTTCCGGAGAGTTTACAGTCTGACTAAAAACGAACTGGAACTGCTGATTGCCGATATCGGATTCATGAAAATCTACCAGCGTACGGCTCTCAACAAGGAGTTTTATGACTACCGAAACAGTGCTTTGCGACGGATGAAGCGCATTGCCGAAGACAGTAATCTGTTTGTTGACCGTCACGAACGGGCGAGGTTGGAATATGCCCGTTCGGAGTTTTACATTGTTTCGGCAGTCTATTACTACTATTTGCAACAACGTCCCGAAGCATTGGACAACATCAATCAGTTGAAGGAATCGGAACTGGCTGCCGATACGAGCCAATTACTTTACTATTATTATATAAAAGGAGCCACCTCTTTATGCGAAGCCGATACGCTTGAAGTACAACGCCTGTTGGAATTCGATGCATTGTACAAGACTTGGCGCATTGCTTCACGAAAAGGTTATCTGTATTTTGAAGGGAACGGAATACAGGGGTTGGTCAATCTGATGGCTTCTTCTGCCGATTATGAACTCTTCAGGATACAACGTCCACATGCTCTGGAGCAGTTCGGGTATCCGCTCGACAGTCTTCTGCCCTTACGGCTCGGGCAGTTGGCTTTGCAGAAGTTTCGCCGATACAACGATCTCTATCAGATTGCAGGCGCCTACGTGTCGATAGGTAAGTATCTTAATGCTCACGGGCGCTATGCTGAAGCATTGGATACTTTAAAACAGGCATTGGAGTGCGTCAACAGTCATCATCGGTTGTATTACGACTGCCACGACAGTTTGGACTGGATGAAGGCTGCCGATTATCGTGACAATCCTTATGCCGAACGGGCATGGATGGAACAGAAATTGCGGACAGTACCCGAATGGATTTCACGCATTCGGGAGCAGTTAAGCGTATCGTTTTCCGGACTGGGCATGAAGGAATATTCCGACTACAACCGGAACATCTATTTGGATATTTTGGAAAATACCCGTCAGGACAAGGAGCTGGAAAGCCGCTATCAGGCATTGGAAACTGAGTCGCGTCAGCTCAATCTGGTGCTGGCAAGTGTGATTCTGGGCCTAATTGGTGTTTTCATCATTTTTTGGCTTTTCAATAAGAACTCGAAGAAACGCAACAAGCAACACCTGTATCGGTTGAAACAGATGCTGGATATCTGTCAGAGGATAACGGCTGCCATTCCGGCCGACGCCCAGACCGAACAGGAAATTATTGACGCCATACAGGATGCTGTACGTCCGCAAATGAAGAGCCTGTTCGGAGTGGAGGATATCGGCATTGATAACGGGCAGTTTGTCTTGTCTAAACGAATAGGAAAGGACGAACAAGCCATGTTGCAAGTCATTAACCCCTATGTACAATGGGCCTTGGACAACGGCATGACTGCCATTTCGTTAGGCGACGAACGCCGCCGATTAGAAAAACAACGTTACATTTACGAACAGCACATTGCAGGTAACAAGCGGCAGAATATCGTAAAGAAAGCCTGTCTGGCCATCGTGAATGGCATTCATCCCTACATAGACCGCATCATCAATGAGGTGCAAAAAATCGTCCGCGACGGTGCAAACATGAGCGATCGAGTAAGAAATGAAAAATACGAGTATTTGGATGAATTGGTGACGGCCATCAATGAATATAACGATATTCTGGCATTGTGGATAAAAATGCGACAGGGTACGCTGAGCCTGAACATCGAGAATTTTGCATTGAATGAATTGTTCCAGTTGATACACAAAGGGAGCCGGGCTTTCGAGATGAAACAGTTGAACCTGAATGTTGAATCAACCGATGCCTGGGTGAAGGCAGACAAGGCACTGACTCTTTTTATGATCAACACGCTTGCCGAGAACGCCCGTAAATATACCCAGGCCGGAGGCTCAGTGAAAGTATATGCCCGACAGGAGCCGGACTATGTCGAGATTTCGGTAGAAGACAACGGATGTGGATTGTCCGCCGACGATGTGTCGCGTATCATCGGAGAAAAAGTGTACGATTCGAAGAATATCGGTATGGATCTTGCTACCGACCGCGAAGCATTGCAGAAGAACAAGGGAAGCGGCTTCGGACTGATGAACTGCCGGGGTATTATCGAAAAGTACAGAAAGACGAACGAACTGTTCCGTGTCTGTCTGTTTGCGGTGAAAAGCACGCCCGGAAAAGGAAGCTGTTTTTACTTTCGTCTGCCTGTCGGAGTGCGGAAAGTGCTGACTGCATTGGCTTTGCTGTTTGTAGGCATTTCCGGTTTGACTTCCTGCAACGACAGCGTCCAGTCGGAACCCATGGACAGCATGATTCCCGATTCGCTGGAACTGATTGCCCGGCATGAATATGAGCTGTTGCTCGACTCGGCCTCCGGTTATGCCGATGCGGCCTATTACTGCAACATTGACGGCGAATATGCGTGGGCACTGCAATATATCGATTCGGCCATGATGTGTCTGAACAAACATTATCGGAAGTACGCTCCTGTCGTGGGACGCACCATGACACTTGAGGGCAGCGGAGAACCGGCTGAATTGGATTGGTGGAACGAGCTGTTCAATTCCGATTATCACGTCATCCTCGACATTCGCAACGAAGCAGCGGTGGCATTTCTGGCCTTGAAGCAGTGGGACGCTTACCGGTATAACAATAATGCCTATACCATCCTGTACAAGTTGCTTGGTGAAGACCAGTCGCTGGAGGACTATTGCAGGCAACTGGAGCGTTCCACCAACAACAAGATGGTAGGACTCTGGCTTTCCATCATGCTGATTATTGCGCTGTTGGTCGGATATTATATACTTTATTTCCGCAAGCGTTGGGTCAACCGCTGGAATCTGGAACAGGTACTTGAAATCAACCGGATAGTCTTTGCTGCATCTAACAGCGACCTGGCGCACGATAGCCCGGACAAGCTGGACGAAGTGCCCCGGCAGATTGTGAACGAAGCCTTCGATGCGGTCAACGAATTGCTTTGCATCGATCGGTTGAGTATTGCTGTTTACAACGAATCGTCGCATCAGTTGCAATACGCTTCCTGTCCTCCGGAAAACATGGTTTCAGGGACAGGGATGGCATCGGCTCCTGAAGCTGCGACAGACGCGCAACACTGGCGGGAAGCCTTGATGCAACGCTGTTACGAAGAAAGAATTTACCTGTCACAGACCGGTATTCAGGCATTCCCGTTGACACTCGATACGGGTGAGACCCACCGCTGTATCGGCGTATTGTGCATCGAACGCAGCGAAGGAAGCGAACAGACAGCCGACCACCTGCTGTTGGAACTGATAGCCCGCTATGTAGCCATTGTCGTGTTCAACGCCGTTGTGAAGCTGGCCGTCAAATACAGAGACATTGAGACCGCACAAGACGAAGCGCGGCGTGCATCATGGGAAGACAGTATGCTGCACGTACAGAATATGGTATTGGACAACTGCCTTTCGACCATCAAGCACGAGACCCTTTATTATCCCAGTAAAATCAAACAACTGATAGGCAAGCTGCGTTCCGGCAGCTTGTCGGCAAAAGAGGAACAGGAGACCGTTACCGCCATAGCCGAGCTGATAGAATACTATAAAGGTATTTTTACAATACTTAGCCAGTGTGCTTCGCGCCAGCTGGAAGAAGTCACCTTCCGTCGATCGACCATTGCGGTGGATGACCTGATGACGGCTGCGGAAAAATATTTCCGCAAGGCGCACAAAAATAAGAATCCCGGTATTACCTTCTGCACCAAACGTCTGCAAGCCAGTGTGACAGGCGATGTCAATCAGCTGAATTTTCTACTGGAAAATCTGATCGATGAAGCTCTGTCCGATTCTGTTTCCGGTGAGATTCGGTTAGAAGCATGCAAGGACGGACGCTTTATCCGTTTCTTCTTTGTCGATACCCGGCGCACCAGGACACAAGATGAGCTGAATAAACTATTCTATCCCAATCTGGAACGTATGTCGGCCGGAGAACAGGGCAAGCTGAAAGGCACCGAATACCTGATATGCAAACAGATAATCCGCGACCACGACGAGTTTGCCGGATTGCGTGGTTGTCGCATCAATGCTGAAGTGAATGCCGGTGAAAGCGGTTTTACGGTATATTTCACTATTCCGCAGAAAGGAGTGTGAAAATGGAGAGAACCGGAGAGAAAAGAAGACACCGGAGTATAACCCTGATCTTCTTTTTCGTCAGGGGGTAAAAAGTCAATGAGGCTTTTCCTCGGATAGGATTAAATCCATATCTTTGTAGGTAATTCGACCCCGGTTGTAAGGAGATGATGGTTATAGCAGATTTTGCTTGAGCCGGATTGTGTAATAAAGTTATATCTTAGAATATCATATAGAACATGAAGTATAAAGTTGTTATTGTAGAGGATGTCAAATTGGAACTGAAGGGGACGGAAGAAATATTCCGTCACGAAATACCCGAAGCGGAAGTCATTGGCACCGCTATGACGGAACAGGAGTTTTGGGCACTGATGCAGGTACAGGTCCCCGACCTGGTTTTGCTGGATCTGGGATTAGGTGGTTCTACAACCATCGGTGTCGAGATATGCCGTAACATATTCAAGCGATACCCCGGCGTACATGTGCTGATATTTACCGGCGAGATACTGAACGAGAAACTGTGGGTTGATGTACTTGATGCCGGTGCCGACGGTATTATCCTGAAAACGGGCGAACTGCTGACCCGGACAGACGTCCAAGCCGTCATGGATGGCAAGAAGTTAGTGTTCAATTATCCCATTCTGGAAAAGATTGTCGAACGCTTCAAGCGTTCGGTCATCAATGATACCAAACGTCAGGAAGCCATCATCAGTTACGACATCGACGAGTACGACGAACGTTTCCTGCGCCATCTGGCATTGGGATATACAAAGGAAATGATAGCCAACCTGAAGGGAATGCCATTCGGTGTAAAGTCGCTCGAGAAACGTCAGAACGAATTGGTAGGCCGGTTGTTCCCGCCGGGCGAACGGGTGGGAGTGAATGCAACCCGATTGGTGGTACGTGCCTTGGAACTGCGCATTCTCGACATTGACAATCTGGAACCGGACGACGAATAAACGATCCATGTACCCGATGAAAACCAAATGGAGAATTCCGCACCCCGCCACCATGTTTTTTGTGCTGACTATGGCAGTGGTGTTCCTGTCGTGGATATTCAATGTTTACGATGTAAGCGTACTCCATCCTGAAACCGGCAAAGAAATACATGTTCAGAGCCTGTTGAGCCCGGAAGGAATCCGCTGGTGGCTGCGGCATGTGATCACCAATTTTACCGGATTCGAGCCTTTGGGCATGGTGATGATAGCCATGTTTGGTATAGGTGTGGCACAGCATTCCGGCTTTATTGACGCCTGCATCCGTCTTGTTGCGCGTCGGGGTACGCATCCCAGAGTGATCATCCTCGGTGTCATTGCATTGGGAATCCTCTCCAACGTAGTGGGCGATGCCGGCTACATCATCCTGTTGCCCATCGCTGCCGCTTTATTCCATTCGGCTGGTCTGCATCCGGTGGGCGGCATCATAACGGCTTATGTCGCCGTGTCGTGCGGATACAGTGCCAACGTAGTGATGAGTACCCTCGATCCGCTATTGGCCGCCACAACACAGGAAGCTGCCGATACGGTGTCTGTTTCGTCGGGACAGATTGGACCTATGTGCAATTACTACTTCTTCGCCGTTTCTACCTTTCTGTTGCTCCCTATCATTTATTTCATCACGCGGCGCAATCTTCTTCCGACTTTAGGTACCTATGCCGGTGAAGTCAGCTTCGGAGGCTACAAACAATTGTCGCGCAAAGAGCGCAGAGCAGTCCAGATAGCCTGTATCATTTGCCTGCTTTACGTGTTATTCATATTGGGGGCGACTTTCGCTTCCTGGGGCATTTTGCGCGGAGTCAATGGCAGCCTGATGCGCTCACCGTTCATCATGGGCATTCTGTTTCTGCTCTCATTCGGCATTGGACTGACGGGCATGGTGTTTGGCTTTGTCTCCGGCCGTTATCGTTCCGATGGGGATGTAATCGAGGGATTGACGTATCCGATGAAATTATTGGGCGTCTATTTCGTCATCGCTTTCTTTGCTTCGCAGATGTTTGCCTGCCTTGAATATTCCCAACTGGACAAATGCTTGGCCATCATGGGTGCCGACATGCTCGTGTCCTTGCGTATGGACAGCCTGTGGATACTGATTCTGTTCATTCTGTTTACTGCGATAGTCAATCTGTTCATGGTCTCTGCTACAGCCAAGTGGGCTTTTATGGCTTTCATTTTTGTTCCGGTACTGGCTCGGATGGGCATTACGCCCGAAACAGCGCAGTGCGCTTTCCGCATCGGCGACAGTGCCACCAACGCCATCACTCCTTTCATGTTCTACATGCCACTGGTACTTACGTATATGCAACAGTATGTTCCGAAATCTACTTACGGCTCTCTGCTGAAATATACATGGCGCTATGCAATAGCCATTTTGTTGTCCTGGATGCTTTTGTTTGTCCTTTGGTATGCAGCCGGTCTGCCTTTGGGACTCTGACGACTCCTTCTGTTCGTGGCCGTCTAAAGTAGCTGTTTAGAAATACAAAGAGGCTCTTTAGCAAGCTAACTATGGACTTTAGCCGGCTAAAGAGCCTCTTTTCAATAAATGGATTTTTATCCTATGTCGGGGCTACTCTTTTTTCAAGGCAAACCCCAGCATCATGCCATCGTAGCTGTCGGCCAGCGAACTGATTGCCTGCAATGTGGTATTATTACTCTTGCTAGAAAGGAATGTTATCAGATCCAGCAGTTTGTCCGAATTGAACAGCAGGTCCATGTTGGTGGAAGTGCAGTTCAGTTTCGCATTAATGCCTACCAGCTTGGCAAACTTCAGATTGACTTTGCCTGTTTCCTGATTGTACGAGTAAGTGCCTCCCATGTTTCTTGTACCCAGTTTGGCATTAAACGTACTGTCGGCATTGAACGTAAAAGCCAGCTTCCCTTCGGTGATACCGAATTTGCTGAGTTGTTCGTTCAGCTTGCTTTCGGCTGCACTGGCCGCTACCTTTCCTCCGGCAGCCTGCAACAGGTTGTCCGATTCGAATTCGATGGCCGATCCGGAGAAGGTCCATGTGCCCACCATACTTGCCGTATTCTTTCCGGTGATGGTACTTACGATGTTCTCTACATTGTCTTTACTGAACAGATCCTTTAAGGATTGTGCCCGACTGCTGCCGCTTATCAGCAACATGGCAATGAATAATTGTAAAAAAACAGACTTTTTCATTTGGTTCGTTGATTTTAGTGTTATATTTTCAGCTCTTTATTGATGCTTTCGATGTAGTTCAGTATTTCGTCCCTTCCGGTCTTGTCCTCGGACGAAGTAACGAAGTAGGGAGGAAGTTCTTCCCATTGTTCTTGTAGCCGTTGCAGATACAGTTTGATGTTTGTCCCCAATTTCCCGCTTTTCAGCTTGTCGGCTTTAGTGAATATAATGGAAAAAGGGATTCCGTTTTCGCCCAACCATTCGATGAATTTCAGGTCGATGGACTGCGGCTCGTGGCGGCTATCCACTAAAACGAACAGGTTGGTCATTTGTTCACGCTGCAGTATGTAGCTGCTTATGATTTTCTCTATTTGTTCTTGTCCTTTCTGCCCCCGTTTGGCATAGCCGTATCCCGGCAGATCGACCAGATACCAACTCTTGTTGATCAGGAAATGGTTGATAAGCATCGTCTTGCCCGGAGTAGCAGATGTCATAGCCAGTCCTTTCCGTCCTGTCAGCATGTTAATCAGGCTCGATTTTCCCACATTGGATCTTCCTATAAACGCATATTCGGGAAGGTTTCCTGTCGGACATTTCCTTACATCGGTATTGCTGATGACAAATTCTGCACTTGTAATATTCATAATAATCAGTTAGTTTATAGTTATGTTTCGCTATATAAGGAAGTCTGTCGAAGTATCGACCTATCGTTCAACTCCTTATGCAAAGGTAATACTTATTTCAAAAAAATCTCGCCTATAATTCAGATTTCTGTTTATCTTTGCACGCCCGAAAGTGCAGGTTTTTAGCTAAAAGATGTCAAAATAGGATGATTGCTCTGTTGTAGAATTTAGTTGTTTGCCTAAACTGCGGGAGACGATATATTTACGTATGAAAGTATGAATGGACAATATCCTTCCACATTGTTGGAGAAAGCTGTAAACGAATTTGCCAAGCTGCCCGGTGTAGGACGGAAGACGGCTATGCGGCTGGTATTGCACCTGCTGCGGCAAGACACGGCCACGGTCGAAGCATTTGGCAATGCGATCATTACGCTGAAGCATGAAGTGAAGTATTGTAAGGTGTGCCATAACATCTCCGATACGGAAGTGTGCCACATCTGTTCCAATCCGCAACGCGACGCATCGACAGTGTGTGTGGTCGAAAATATCCGCGATGTCATGGCCGTAGAGGCGACACAGCAGTTTCACGGATTGTATCACGTGCTTGGTGGTGTCATTTCGCCGATGGACGGTGTGGGACCGAGCGATCTGCAAATCGACAGCCTGGTGAAGCGGGTAGCCGAAGGAGGCATCAAGGAGGTGATTCTGGCCCTCAGCACAACGATGGAAGGCGATACAACCAATTTCTATATATACCGGAAACTGGAAAAGATGGACGTGAAGCTGTCCGTGATAGCCCGTGGCATTTCGGTGGGTGACGAACTGGAATATACCGATGAAGTCACTTTGGGCCGTAGCATTGTGAACCGGACACTGTTTACGGGAGGAGTGTTATAAAGACATGTTTTTATAGAATGTAAGCTTTTGTAAAATGGAGGAACGAATTAAACAGGTTACACGGTTGCTGAAAGTGCTTTATGCATGCTACTGGCTGTTGGCCGTTTTCATTGTAGTATGCTCCGAAACTACCGACTATTGGACCGGATTGTATGCCGACGATGTACGCACTACCTTTGAAGCCGAAACGATAACGATTCTGCTGGCTGTTGTTTGCGTACCTGTCTCGCTGAAACTTTTTTCATGGGTGCTCGACCATAAAATAGATGTTGTCAGTCTGCCGGTGGCTTTGCGACTGTATGCACGATGGAACGCGGTACGTCTGGTACTGCTGGCATTGCCGGTTGTGGCGGGCTTGTTTACCTATTACCTGACATTGAGTACCAAAGGAGTGCTGTGTGCCCTGATAGCACTGACAGCCTCTTTGTTTTGCATTCCCGGCGAAAACCGTCTGCGCAAGGAATTGCGCATCGATAAAGAAAAAGAAGCATGAAAACATCGTATTTCATAAACGACCGCATTTGCCTTCGGGCCGTCGAACCCGAAGACTTGGAAACCATGTATGCCATGGAAAACGATCCGCATACGTGGGACATTACCAACTTTACCGTACCTTATTCGCGCTATGTGTTGCGGCAATATATCGAAAACTCCCAATGCGACATGTTCGCCGACCGTCAGTTAAGACTGATGATTGTACACCGTACCGACCGGACGGTGTTAGGAACCATCGACATCACCGACTTCATGCCCTTGCATGCACGGGGCGAAGTGGGCATTGTGATACGGAAGGAATATCAGAATCAGGGATATGCCACTGACGCGCTACATCTGTTATGCGATTATGCATTTGGCTTTCTGCACATGAAGCAGCTCACGGCACACGTAGCAGTGGACAATGAAGCAAGCATACACTTGTTTACTTCATGTGGTTTCGTGCAGTGTGGGTTACTGAAAGAGTGGTGGTGCGTAGGCGGAACGTTCAAGGACGTTGTTCTGTTGCAGCATCTTCGCGGATAGAGGTAACAGCTGAATGTCCGCTCAGTTCCAGATCGGAACCTGCGGGAATTTTGCCCAAAGTTCGTATTTTCCTCCCAGCGTTCTCATGGTGCTTTTCCAGAGATTCAGGTTGCCGGGGGGATGCATGATTATTTCATTCTTCACCTTACTTACAAGCCAGGTGTTTTCTTCAATTTCTGTACGAAGTTGTTCATGCCCCCAACCCGAATATCCTAAAAAGAAACGGATTTTTCCTTCTATCTTGTTTCCTTTCAGCACATAACGTTTGATTGCTTCAAAATCACCATTCAAATAAAGTCCTCTTGAGACGGGCAATGAGTCTGCTATTCCTTTAATGGTATGCAGGTAGAACAGGGTATCATTACTCAGTGGGCCTCCCTTGTATAGGGGTATGTCTTTTATTGATTCAAATTCTTTCAGCAGATGCTGAAGCATCAAAGGCATCTTTTTGTTCAACACCAATCCCATACTGCCTTCCTCCGTATGGTCAATAAGCAAAACGACCGAACGCCCGAACAGATCGTCGGACAAGAACGGTTCGGAAATCAGGACCTTACCACGAGCCGGAACAGCGTGGTTACTCTCTATTTTAAATATGCTTGCATCTGAATACATGCCTCTAATATACAGTTTATTTTGTGAAAAACAAAGGAGGAATCTGTTTTTTTGAAAAATATTCAAGAATGTTTGGCCCCTGTTGCCCGAGACATGTCTCCTGACGAGGTTATGATTGTTTTAAGTTTCGGCTTACCAAAACGGGAAGGAGGTAAAGAAATAAAATGAAGAATGCTATGTCTTTAACTTTTATCGAAACATAGTAAGAGGATATGACACACTGAAAAGTATAATCATTATGCAATGTCATCCTGAACAAAGTGAAGGATCTCAGTACATAAATAACTGCTTTCGGGATTCTTCGCTTTGCTCAGACTATCGCTGTCTTGAGCGAAGCTAATGACAAGATGCAAGTATGTCTCTATTTTGGCATACCCTCTTTAAAAGGAAATAAAGGTCAAAGCATTCATTCACTTTTCTTGTGTTTGAATTGAATAGTTTTTTGGCTGTGTCGTTTTGGACGCTTCAATTTGATAATCATCCGTTCTTCATACCCATCAGCTTTAATGCGGAGCGTGGCCTTGTTTAACGGATTGCCATCTTCATCTTTTAGGGCACTGTTTGTGTTCCAATATATTCGAAATGGTTTGTTTTCACCACTGGTATTCAATTCAAATTCTTCATAATCTTCTTTCCCCTCCTCATCAAAAAATATTCTCTCAACACAAAGATTGTCAATGTCGATACAATTACCTTTTTCATCAACAATATTTAAATCAGTATAATTATTATCGACAATTTCCTGGGATACTGCGCCTGCCAAAACAGCTGTTTCCCCCATTAAGATTTGAGGATCCTCTTCCAAAATTACATTTATGGGGTTAGTTGCATCCCTAACTTGAATAATTTGGGATTGATATCCAATGTATGAAAATACTATCGAGTCACCACGACAAGCGTTAATTTCAAAATTACCCTCAAAATCTGAAACGGATCCTTCATTTGTATTGAGAATATGTATTATAGCCCCTATTAGAGTGTCAAGTTTTTCTTTGGTTTCGTTTTTTGAAGTCACCTTCCCAAAAATTTTCCCTTTGACCACCAATGTATCTTTCAAAGCTGCAACATGTATCTTATCTATCGAAGAATTGGAATTAGGTTGTATTGGTAAATTAGTAGGTAAGGGCATAGACATAGCAATAGTACTTACCGAAATTCCGGCAAGGGCAACTGCTTTTCCCGTAAGACTTCGAAGACGAAGTTGTTGTTCTATATAACGCACTTCGGCTTCACATTTTGGACAAGTACCCAAACAATCCCCCTTGTAGCGACATTCCGATGTAATGAATTCAATATCGTTAGCTTCAGCTATCTGCCGACGGATCTCTTTCAGAATACGGCAAGTATCTTTTCCTCGTGTCATAGTCATTTTCGGATTATATAGGTGAATAAATCAAAATTTGTAAAGCCAAGAGTTTCAAGCGCTGCACGACTGGCAATACGATCGGCATCTACATTGAATTTGGGTATCAACGGAAGCCTTATGATACAATTATTCTGTCGGTTTAGCTTAGTTATTAACTTGAGGTTTTCGATTACAAGGTTATTGCTTTTTCCTGTATAATTGTTATAAATTTCAGGATTCATATCCTTAATATCGATAATTAGCATGTTTACTATTGGGAGCAAATATCTGATATTCGCAATCGGTACATTAAGTGATGTTTCAAGGTTTATCTGCCATCCATTGCCACACAATTTTCGAAACTTATAAATAAATTGCGGACGAAGACAAGGTTCACCACCTCCAAAAGTAATACCTCCGTTGGTTGCAAGAAAATACAATTCATCAATGCGTGTTTCTTTATACAATTCTTCGGGTGAATAACTGCGGAAACGCTTACCATCACCAAGTGACAAGGGGTTCAGACAATAGCGGCAACGAAGCGGACACTTATGAAACGCAACGAGAGTGGTAACACCGCCACCATCAGTAGATAGGCGGTGTCGTGATATCCCGATAATCTTTGCTCGCTCAGTATCCATAAGTACCTCTTTCAATAGATTTAACTAATTGTATAATTGACATTAGATCGGATGTTAAGGCTAACAGGTGTTCCTTCCGAATCTAGCACAATACCTTCATCAGAACGGTCTATATGTCAAGAATTCATAGAAGTTAAAAATGAGACTTGAGTGTCTAATCCCCTAATATCATTTCTTAACCGGATGATTCTCTGCAAATATCCTCATGCGTTCGTCCAGCAGGGCATATTGATGGTCTTGAATGAACGAAGTGCAGGCACGCAGACCCTGTTGGTGACTGCCGGTAGTTACCAGTGAAATGGCACTCACACCGTAGTACATCAGCTCTTTGGCCAGTTCGCCGCTGCTCATGCCCGGATAGCCGATGGTGAAATAGAATCCGTCGGCTACAGGTTCGCCCAGGTCGTTGTCGTAAACTAAATGGAAACCGTGACGCAAGAAGATTTCTTTCAGTCGTCGGGCACGTTCTCCATATACTTTTACTTCGTCCAGGAAGTTGTATTGACCGTCGTTGGCGGCTTTCAGCATAGCAGCCAAGGCATATTGAGCCGAATGGCTGGTACCCGAAGACAGGGCATAGAGCACTCGGTGGATGAAGACTGTACCGAACGTTCCGCCACCGTATCGTTTGGTCAGTCCGGGGTAGGCACGATGATACAGTTTGTCCGAGATGCAGCTTACCCCGATACGTTGTCCGGCGTAGCTGAAGGCTTTGGAACCGGAGATAAGCAGAATATAATGATCGGTGTAATGTGCTACAGTAGGTTGGTAGGGCGGTTGGAAGGGAGTACCTAAGTCCTGACGGAAATCCATTGCAAAATAAGCAAGGTCTTCCAACACAATTACGTCGTATTGTGTAGCCAGTTCGCCAATGATTTTCAGTTCCTCTTCTTTCAGGCAGATCCAGCTGGGGTTGTTGGGGTTGGAGTAGATGATAGCCGAGATGTTACCTTTCTGCAAATAGCTTTCCAGTTTGCTTCTCAGTTTCTCGCCACGGTACTCATAGACGTCGAAAGTTTCGTATTTCTGTCCCATCACCACCAACTGCTGCTTCTGTACGGGGAATCCCGGATCGATAAACAGGATGGTATCACGTTTCTCGTCACATTGGCTGCATGTAAGGAACGATGCAAAAGTGCCCTGCATGGAACCGGTAACGGGTACGCATCCCTCGGGCGAAATATCCACATTGATAAATGCCTTGATGAAACGTGCCGCTTCCTGTTTCAGGGACGGCAGTCCGTTGATGTCGGGGTAAAGGCTGGCAATGCCGTTTTCCAGAGCTTCTATTTCGGCCTTCACTCCTACAGCCGACGGAGGAAGTCCCGGCACACCCATTTCCATTTTAATAAATTCGACACCCGATTCTTCTTCGGCTCTTGCGGCAATGGCTTTCACCTCGCGGATGGTGGCTTTCGAAAAGTCGGTAATATGAAATTCGTCGATGGTATCATCGATCAGCTTGCGTTCGATAGGAGTATTTTTCATGATCTTGTTGTTTTATGTTGTTGATACGGACAAAGGTAATGAAAAACTTGGGATTACAAAATGAAAAACATACGGTTCACTTCGGATGAACAGAATTGTTCGGTGTCTAATAATTAGACACCACTGTCCAATAATTGGACACTGCGTCCGAAATCAGAAAATGCTTATCTGCTGGTTATCAGCAAGATTACTACTTTGGCACGATTTCTGCATAGAGATAGGCAGAAAACAATCAAAAAAACTCGTTATACAATGAAACAAATCTATTACGTCATCCAGACTCTGCTCAGAGGGAAGGGGAGTGTCCTCTTCAAGATCGTTTCCCTGGGTCTGGGACTTGCCATGAGCATCCTGCTTTTTGCCCGTGTGGCCTACGAGCAGAGTTACGACACATGCTTCCGCGACTACGACCGGCTTTATCAGGTGTGGAGCCAGTTCATCATGAACGGTGAAAAGAATGATGCCCAAAACATGAACATGGGGCCGCTGGCAGGTGCCATTCTGGAAAACTTTCCGAAAGAAATAGAATCTGCCACTTGCACCAATCGCTATCTGGCTTCGAGGCCTCTGTATTACGGTAATACCCGCTTCAACGAATCCAAGCTGTGCGCCGATTCGCTCTTCTTCCAGACGATGGGTATCGAAGTGTTGAGCGGCAATCCCGTGCAAGACCTTCAGCAGCCCAATGTCATTTATCTGAGTAAAAGTTTGGCACAAAGGATGTTCGGCGGTGAAGACCCCATCGGTAAGGTCATCAGCTACAATCACGAACGCGATCTGACTGTGCGCGGTACGTATGCCGACCTGCCAGATAATACTACCGTCAACGCCGAAGCTGTCATCTCCCTGCCTCCTGCTTGGGCAGCCCAGCAGATGAACTATTCGTGGGATGGAGGCGACTCCTACTTTCAGTACGTTCGTCTGCGTCCGGATGTAGATGTAGAAGCCCTCAATGCCCGTATGGAGAAGATGGCCGAAAAATATCTGCCAGCCCGCGATAGCTGGAGCTACACCGCTTACATCCAGCCCCTGCGTGATACTTTCCGCCAGCAGGACGATGTCCGTCGGATGTTTACCATCATGCTGACACTGGGACTGTCTATTCTCTTCATTACGGCTCTGAACTATGCCCTCATCTCCATCTCCTCGTTGAGCCGCCGCGCCAAGATGGTAGGTGTGCACAAGTGTAGCGGAGCCAGTGGCGAAGGTATCTTTGGCATGTTTATGCTGGAGACGCTGATAGTGGTTGCACTGGCACTGGGCGTGATGTTCCTCCTGCTGTGGGGCTTCCGTGACTTTGTGGAAGATACAGCGGCTACCAAACTGACCAACCTCTTCGCCGGAAGTCGTCTGTGGGTACCTGCCGCCACGGTGGGCGTGCTCTTGTTGGTGGGGGGCGTATTGCCCGGCCGCCTCTTTGCCCGCATTCCTGTGACTCAGGTGTTCCGCCGCTACACCGAAGGCAAGAAGGGGTGGAAACGTCCGTTGCTGTTCGTGCAGTTTGCTGGTGTGGCTTTCATCTGCGGACTGATGTGCATGGTGATGATGCAATACCACTTCGTCATGAGCAAGGACATGGGCTTCAGCACCGAGCGCATTGTAGGCACCTATCTGCCCTTTAAAACGGCCAAGGAGTGCGACAACGCTTACAACTTCTTCCGCAGTCTGCCTTATGTCGAAAACCTCTCCTCCGCCTACGGCAATCCGCTGGAAGGCTATAGCGGCTGTTTCATCACCGGAGAAAACGGCGAAAGCCTGTTCTCCGCCCGCTTCGACGCCTGCATGAGCAACTACTACGACCTGATGGGCATGAAACTGAAAGAAGGCCGACTGCCGCGCGATAACAGCGAGGTGGTGGTGAACGAAACTTTCGTCAATCTGATGAAGTGGGGCAATGATGCCGTCGGCCGCACCGTACATACGATGGGCGAAACCTCTACCGTGACGGGGGTACTGAAAGACTTTCAGATAAACGGCTTCTATACCGAGCCGATGCCCTACATCGGCTTCATGACCAAGCAATTCAACAACGGCCTGCACTTTCTGCTGAAGGAGCCCTTTGCCGAGAACCTGCAACGCCTGACGAAGGATGCTGCCGAAGCCTTCCCCGACAAGACCATCGACTTCACTTCGATGGAAGAGGGCATGAATAGGATGTACAACCCCGTCCGTGTGTTCCGCAACGCTACAGTAGTGGCTGGCGTCGTGATGTTCTTCATCATGCTTATGGGATTGCTGGGCTACACAGCCGACGAAGTGCAGCGCCGAAGCAAGGAGATAGCCATCCGCAAGGTGAACGGTGCGGAAGCATCTTCCATCCTCAGCCTGCTGGGGCGCGATGTGCTCTATGTGGCTGTGCCTGCGGTGGTGATAGGGGTTGTGGCGTCGTGGTACGTCAACTCCCTGTGGATGGATATGTTCAGCGCGCAGGCCTCGATGTCGGTCTTCGAATATGTACTGATTGGTCTGGCCGTGCTGGCTGTCATCGCCGGCTGCGTGCTGTGGAAGTCGTGGCGCATCGCGAATGAGAATCCGGTGCTGAGCATTAAGAGCGAATAGGCCTCACCCCCGGCCCCTCTCCAAAAGAGAGGGGAGTAGGGGGCGGAATATGTACTTTTCTTATAAACTTATAGACTCAAAAACTTAAAAACTAATAACATAATAATAACCTATGTCTTTCCTTCCTCCCCTCTCTCTGGGAGAGGGGTCGGGGGTGAGGCTTTCTAAAACAAGGAGACCCCGTTAGCCCCTCTCTTTGGGAGAGGGGTTGGGGAGAGGCTTTATGATCGAAATCAACAACCTTAGCAAAGTTTTCCGTACGACGGAAGTAGAAACCGTAGCATTGAACCAAGTAAACCTTCATGTGGACGAGGGCGAATTTGTAGCCATCATGGGACCGTCGGGCTGTGGCAAGTCCACTCTGCTGAATATCCTCGGTCTGCTGGATAACCCTACTTCGGGCAGTTATAAACTGTTGGGGCAGGAGGTAGCCGATCTGCGCGAAAAAGACCGTACCCGCGTCCGTAAGGGCAAGATAGGCTTCGTTTTCCAGAGCTTCAACCTGATAGACGAACTGAACGTATTCGAGAACGTGGAACTGCCATTGACCTATCTCGGCATCAAGGCTGCCGAACGTAAACAGCGTGTACACGACATTCTGAAGCGTATGGCCATCAGCCATCGGGCGCAGCACTTCCCCCAGCAGCTGTCGGGCGGACAGCAGCAGCGTGTGGCCATTGCCCGTGCTGTAGTGACCAATCCTAAACTGATACTGGCCGACGAGCCTACCGGTAACCTCGACTCGAAGAACGGTGCCGAGGTCATCAAACTGCTGAGCGAACTGAACAGCGAAGGCACCACCATCATCATGGTGACCCACTCGCAACACGATGCTTCCTTTGCCCACCGCACGGTGCATCTGTTTGACGGTAGTGTGGTGGCGAGCAATAAAAACCTATAAATAAATGAAGAATGAAGAACGAAAAATGAAGAATTTGCCCTGCGGTGCGACTTCTTCGATCGAAATTCTTCATTCTTCATTCTTAATTCTTCATTAACATGAGACACCTATACTACACCCTACAGACCCTGCTCCGCGGACATGGCGGCACCGTGGAGAAACTGGTTTCACTTACGTTGGGACTGGTAATGGGCGTACTGCTCTTCGCACAGATAGCCTATGAGCTGAGCTTCGACCGCTTCTATCCGAACCCTGACACACTCGTCATGCTGCGCATGAGGAACGCGACCAAGGGAGTGCCCGAACCCGAATACAACTACAGTACCTACCGCCCCGCCGCGGCCAACCTCAGCGAGGCCTTCCCCGAACTGGTGGAGAGCGCTTGCCTGACCGCCGCTTTCTGGAAGCCCACCTTCTATAAGGACGACAAGAAACTGGAAGACATCCAGACCCTCTTTGCCGACACGGCCTACTTCGCCACCACCGGCCTGACACTGCTTCAGGGCAACCCGAACGACCTGAACCTGATGGGCAACGCCTTCATCTCCGAAAGCAAAGCCCGTGAGCTTTATGGTGATGAAAGCCCCATCGGCAAGGTACTTTCCGTGGAGAAGCTGTTCAACGTCACCATCCGCGGCGTTTATGCCGACGTGCCCGGCAACACCATCATGCCCCACGACCTGCTGCTGTCCATGGCTGCCATGGACTGGGGCTACGGGGCAGGAACATGGGGAACGAACAACTTTTACGGTATCTTGTTCCGACTGAAGCAGCCCGCCGATGTGGACGCCATGAACAGCCGCATTCAGAAGGCTGTGGAGCAATATACCGACACCCACCTGGGCGACGACGTGGTGACAGAGTACAGCGTCCTGCCCTTGTATAAGGTTTACCGTTCCTTTCCCGACAGCACGAGGCGGTTGGTCATCCTCGGCGTGCTGGGCTTCTCCATCTTCTTCGTGTCCATCCTGAACTACGTGCTGCGTGCCGTGGCCGCCATGAGCCGGCGGGCCAAGCAGGTGGGCGTGCACAAGTGCAGCGGTGCCGACGGCTGGCACATCCTCTCGATGTTCCTCTGGGAAACGGGGCTGCTGGTGGCGGCTTCCATCGTGTGTGGCGGACTGTTGCTTTGGGTGCTGCACGAGCCGGTGGAAGAACTGTTGGGCAGCCGCCTGACCGACCTCTTCACGTGGCAGACGCTCTACGTTCCGCTGGGCACGGTGCTGTTGCTCTTCCTCGTGGCGGGAGTGGTGCCCGGTCGAATCTATGCCCGCATCCCCGTGACGCAGGTGTTCCGCCGCTATACCGACGGCAAGCGTTCGTGGAAGCGGGGGCTGCTGACGGTGCAGTTCATCGGCGTGGCGTTTATCGGCGGGTTGCTGCTGACTACCGTGTGGCAGTATCACGACCTGATGACCCGCAGCGTGGGCTTCCGTGCCGAAGGACTGGCCATCGGAATCGTTACGGGCGACATCCAGCGGGCGCAAGGTGTGGCCGACGCCATCCGTCGTGAGCCTTATGTAGAGGCCGTGGCGGGCAGTGGAAACAATCTGCTGGCTCATTACAGCACCAACCGACTGACCGACAATCAGGGTAACTTTATCTGCCCCCTGCACTTCATGATGATAGAAAAGGAGATGCCCCAGGTGGTAGGCATGACGCTGCTCGAAGGCCATTGGCCGCAGCATCGGGGCGAAGCCATCGTAGGGCGCACTACGGTAGAGACGCTAAAGTGGGGCGATACCGCCATCGGCCGTCAGTTGCCCATCGACCTCTCCTGGTCGGGACTGGAAGAACCGGCCATCGTAACAGGCGTGGTAGAGGATGTACGCAACATGGGCTTCTTCCAGGAACAGACCTGCACCGCCTTCATCCTGAACGACCGCATCCGCACCTTCAACGTCCGCCTGAAGGCCCCGCTGGACGAGAACCTGAAGCGTCTGAACGCCTTCGTCAAGTCCACTTATCCCAATCTGGCACTGGAGTTCACCACCTATCAGGACGTCCGCCGCGAGCAGAATGCCAGTGTTTCGGCCTTCCGCAACACGGTGTGGGTCACTACCGCCTGCATCATCCTTATCGTGCTGATGGGGCTCATCGGCTACGTTAGCGACGAGACGCAGCGCCGCAGCAAGGAGATTGCCGTCCGCAAGGTGAACGGTGCCGAAGCCTCCGACATCCTGCGTCTGCTCTCGGTGGACATTCTGAAGATAGCCGTCGTAGCTGTAGCAATAGGCATGGTAGCGGCGTGGTACGTCTCCGGACAGTGGATGCAGCAGTTTGCCGACTGCCGTCTGCTTTCGCCCGTGTGGTATGTTCTGCTCGCCCTCCTGCTGCTGGTGCTCGTCGTGGCAGTGGTGGTGCTGAAGGCGTGGCGGATAGCGAACGAGAATCCGGTGCTGAGCATTAAGAGTGAATAGGGGGGAGTTTTACTTTTTTTCGGGCACGGATTACATGGAAAGACACGGATTGTTTTATTCAACGCAAATTCCTGGCAAGAATCATCGGCCATACAATAAATCTCTGTAACTTTGACCCCCGATAACATCGTGGTTATTGATTTAAGTTAATAAGAACAGAGATATGAAAAATGTGTATATGATGCTGCTTGGTGCAGGCTTGCTGACTGCCTGCCAACCAGCGGCGAAGATGGATGTCAGCGGCATGCTGAATGGGATTGAAAGTGATACGTTGCTGGTCAACCACAGGCCGGTAGGCGAGGGGGAGGCGCAGCTCGATACAGTGCCTATGCAGAACGGGCAGTTTGCCTTCAATGTGGGCGACAGCGTGCTGAAGCAAGTCTACATCTACGCCAAACCTTCGGGCAACGGCGCTATCAGTATGCAGGCTTTAGGACTGATACTACTGCCCGGTCGCCCCGTCACGGTGAGCGGCACGCTGGAGGATTACCGTTTGGGCGGCGACGCCTTCTACGAGGCTTGCAACGAGCTGAACGACCAGCTGCGCCCCTGCATCCTGAAGCTCGATTCGCTTCGTGAGGTATGTATGCAGATGGAGAAGGACGGGATTCCGTCCGACAGCATCCGCAAGGCTTATACGCCTTCACGAGAGTTCCTGGACCGTATGCAAGACCTGCGCTGCGACTTTATCCGGAGCCATGCAGATCAGGAGGTGGCCGTCTATGCGCTGTCGCGCGACTTGTCGATGCAGAGGGTAGGCGAGATGCTCGACGTAGTGGCCGAGCCTGTACGTACGGGGGTAATGGCGCCCTTGTATCGTCAGGTGAAGGAGGGTTACGACAAAGAGATGGAACGTCGTGCGGCAGCCGAGTGGGTGAAGGAAGGCAATCCGGCTCCCGACTTCACACTGAAAGATCTCAAGGGCAATGACTTTACGCTTTCTTCGCTTCGTGGCAAGTATGTAGTGCTCGACTTCTGGGGCAGTTGGTGCGGCTGGTGCATAAAAGGTGTGCCCGACATGAAGAAGGCTTACGCCAAGCATAAGGCCAAAGTGGAGTTTGTAGGCATTGACTGTCGCGACACGGAAGAAAAATGGCGTAAGGCCGTAGCAGAGCACGACATGCCCTGGCTGCACGTTCGCAACGAGGGAAAGCCCGATGTATCGGTGCTTTATGCCGTCCGTGGCTATCCGACAAAGATTGTTCTTAGCCCCGAAGGCACGATTCTGAAGATTGTGGTAGGCGAGGACCCCGAGTTTTACAGCTATTTGGATGAATTGCTGAATTCTTAAAAACAATTAGCCCCTGCCGTTGTTACACTATGATTAACGTTATGCTAATCTGTAGTTGATATGAAGAATATATGGAATGACTTGAAGCGGAAAGACCATAAACGTTATCTGGGTGGTCTGGATGTCTTCAGATACATCGGTCCCGGACTGCTGGTGACGGTAGGATTCATCGATCCGGGCAATTGGGCTTCGAACTTTGCGGCGGGCTCCGAGTTTGGCTATTCGCTGTTGTGGGTGGTTACGCTGTCCACGGTGATGCTCATCATCTTGCAGCACAATGTGGCGCATCTGGGCATCGTGACGGGGCTTTGCCTCTCCGAAGCGGCTACCCGATACACGCCGTCGTGGGTGTCGCGCCCCATTCTGGGCACGGCGGTGCTGGCTTCCATCTCGACCTCGCTGGCCGAGATTCTGGGCGGAGCCATCGCCTTGCAGATGCTGTTCGGCATCCCCATCGTATGGGGGGCGGTGCTGACTACGGCCTTTGTGCTGGTCATGCTGTTCACCAATTCGTACAAGAAGATAGAGCGGTCCATCATCGCATTTGTGTCCGTGATAGGGCTTTCGTTCATTTACGAGCTGTTTCTGGTCAAGATAGACTGGCCGCAGGCCGTGCAGGGGTGGGTGACACCTTCGTTCCCCGACGGAAGCATGATTATCGTGATGAGCGTGCTGGGCGCCGTGGTGATGCCCCACAACTTGTTTCTGCATTCCGAGGTCATTCAGAGCCACGAATACAACAAGCAGGACGACGCTTCTATCCGCAAGGTGCTGAAGTACGAACTGTTCGACACGCTGTTCTCCATGATTGTGGGCTGGGCCATCAACAGTGCGATGATACTGCTGGCGGCATCCACCTTCTATCAGGCAGGTGTGCAGGTCGAGGAACTGCAACAGGCCAAGTCGCTGCTCGAACCGCTGCTGGGCAACAATGCGGCAGTCGTCTTTGCCCTGGCGTTGCTCATGGCCGGCATCTCGTCCACCATCACCAGCGGCATGGCGGCAGGCTCCATATTTGCCGGCATCTTCGGCGAGTCCTACCACATCAAGGACAGCCACTCGCAGATAGGAGTGGTGCTCTCGCTGGGCATTGCCTTGCTGATGATATTCTTCATAGGCGACCCGTTCAAGGGGCTGCTTATATCCCAAATGGTGCTGAGCATTCAGCTGCCTTTCACGGTGTTCTTGCAGGTCGGCCTCACCTCGTCGCGCAAGGTGATGGGGCAGTATGTCAACAGCCGCTGGAACGCGCTGGTGCTGTATGCCATCGCAGCCGCGGTGACTGTGCTGAACCTGATGCTGCTGTGGGAGGTGATAGCCGGATAAGAAATGTGTAAAAAAACGAAAGTATAGAGTTATAAGGAGAAAACAATGGAATTGGAAGAACGTATCGGAAAGGCGGTCGAGCTTTTCAAAAGTGGTTTTAACTGCTCGCAGTCGGTAGTGGTAGCTTTTGCTGACATGTATGGCTTCACCGAAGAACAGGCATTGCACATGTCGGCATCGTTTGGCGGCGGCATCGGGCGCATGCGTATGACGTGTGGCGCGGCGTGTGGGCTGTTTATGCTGGCCGGACTGGAGAAGTGTGCCCTCGAAGGCAAGGACCGCACCAGCAAGGCCGAAAACTACGCATTGGTGCAGCGGCTGGCCGAAGAATTCAAGAAGCGGAACGGATCGCTGACCTGCGCCGAACTGCTGGGGCTGAAGAAGCCCGAAGGCAGCAGCATGCCCGAAGAACGCACGGCTCAGTACTACGCCAAGCGCCCCTGCGCACGCATGGTGGAAGAAGCTGCCCGCATTTGGGTGGAACATCTGCAAGGGAAGTGATGTTTCCCTGATTTCCCGTTACGACAGCATCGTTTGTCAGCCGATGCCGGACCGTATGTCATCGCTCGTCACATGCTTTGTTAGCGCAGCTCACATTGCTTGTCGTGGACGATAGCATTTGCCGTGTCCGCTTAGAGTGTCATTCTACAGAATCCAACTTCTTATAATATAAAATAAAATTACTATTTTGCAAAATGGGCATCATAGACGTTGAGGGCTCATTTTAGGGCTCAGGTTCACTATGAGCCTTCCCTACGGGTCAATTTTCAATAAATAACTGATTTTCAGACGAGTGTACAAAATCTACAATCGGGTGCTTGTAGGCGTAATACCTTCTCGACAAAGGGAACGAAAGTGTTAAAACAAGCCTATAATATAATATAATTTCTTAATTCAAAGAACGATTGGTGATAAAGAATGGCAAATGAATCGACATTTGCGTACTGCGTTACTGATCTTTTTCATTAGTGAAAACTTTTCAATGATTTGCTTTTAAAAATAGACAGTCATATACAATATAAATATTTACAAAATGTCGCCGAATGGCCTAAAAACGACCCCATAGGGAAGGCTCATAGTGAGCCTGAGCCCTAAAATGAGCCCTAACTTTTTGTAATAATCTGATGTATAATGATTTAAGTTTTTGAGCTGGGGTAAATAGACAACTTCGAGGTTTTAATATATTTACAAATTATTTGTAACATACAACTTCTTAGTTATTTACATAATGGATAAACATGAAAGCATAATGCGATTTTACACGTCTGAAAATTTCTCCGTCATAAACGCTTCACGACCATTGATCAGTCGTAATATTCAATCTTCATCGCATCGCTAACCGGAAAGTCTTCGTGCAAGCCGTCGCCGTACTGATAGACAAGCTTGAGACCGCGATAGACGGAAGGCACCTTCAGGCTATCCAGCAGATGCCACTTGGGTCTGCCGAAGTCATACGAGCTTCTGTCCAACACAATGCGGTTCGACACATAATCGAACCGGTAATAACCTCCGCCGATGCAGTGTTCACCGGGCTGTAGCAAGTCTTTATGCTGACAAACCATGCCCAGGCGGAAATATCCGTCTTGGGTGATAATGAATTTGGGTAATGTCATATTCATGTTGCAGTTGATGGTTTCAGAGTCTGTTCCATTATTCCTTAAATATCTGAATCAAGTTTTGCGACATGTGCAGAACTCGAAAAATGAATCACAAAACCGGTCCGGCCGATCAGCAACATAGCGGCAGTACATGTCCTATGTATGCTGAATCCCAAAGGGCATCCTTTGGCTGTTTCATCCGCAAAATTGGCATTATTTTTATTTTTTCCTCTCAATTTTCCGCTTTTTCTTACATTATCAGGAAAAAAAAGAGTAAAAACGTGCTATAGAACATAAAAATAACTATATTTGCAGCTGAAATAATATCTGAATCAACTGATAAACGCGACTCAGACATTATAAAGCATGTCTAACTAAACTAAAATTTGAAGAAAATGTTAAAAGAAAAAGCAGGCGAAATTGCTGGAAAGATTTGGAATGCACTGAATGGAACCGAAGGACTGACTGCCAAGCAACTGAAGAAAGCAACTAAGTTAATTGACAAAGATATGTTCTTGGGACTCGGTTGGTTGTTGAGAGAAGACAAAATCTCAGCAGAAGAAGTAGAAGGTGAACTGTTCTTCAAGCTGAATTAAGCAGACGAGATTCATAAAAGTATTAAGAAAAATGTGTTGATGCAGTGCTTTCTGTTATCAACACATTTTTTTTGCACCTGTATTTTTCCTTCTGACGGCTCTTGTCTGCTCGAAAGAAAAAAATACTCAAAACAGGTTTCAATAGTTTGTACGCCTCTTAGCTTTTCACTATCTTTGCACACCCAAAAAGAGAACTATTGAAAATGAAGAATATACGTAACTTTTGTATCATTGCCCACATTGACCACGGGAAATCGACGCTGGCAGACCGATTGCTGGAATTTACCAATACCATACAAATCACCGAAGGACAAATGCTGGATGATATGGACCTGGAACGCGAACGCGGTATCACCATTAAAAGCCATGCCATCCAAATGGAATATGTATATAAAGGTGAAAAATATATTCTGAACCTGATTGATACTCCGGGACATGTGGACTTTTCGTACGAAGTGTCGCGTTCCATAGCAGCTTGCGAAGGTGCCTTACTCATTGTCGATGCATCGCAGGGCGTACAGGCGCAGACCATCTCGAACCTCTATATGGCCATCGAGCACGATCTGGAAATTATTCCCGTCATCAACAAATGCGATATGGCCAGTGCCATGCCCGACGAAGTAGAAGACGAAATCGTAGAACTGCTGGGATGCAAGCGCGAGGAGATTATCCGCGCGTCGGGCAAGACCGGCATGGGAGTCGAAGAGATTCTGGCCGCCGTCATCGAACGCATCCCCCATCCCGAAGGCGACGAGAACGCCCCGCTGCAGGCCTTGATTTTCGACTCCGTATTCAACTCCTTCCGCGGCATCATCGCCTATTTCAAAATCGAGAACGGCGTCATCCGCAAAGGCGACAAAGTGAAATTCTTCAACACGGGCAAGGAATACGACGCCGACGAGGTAGGCGTGCTGAAAATGGATATGGTGCCACGCGACGAGCTGCGCACAGGCGACGTAGGCTATATCATTTCGGGCATCAAGACCTCGCGCGAAGTAAAGGTGGGCGACACCATCACACACATTGCCCGCCCGTGCGACAAAGCCATCGCCGGCTTCGAGGAAGTAAAACCGATGGTCTTTGCCGGTGTCTATCCCATCGAGGCCGAGGACTTTGAAGACCTGCGTTCGTCGCTGGAGAAGCTGCAGCTGAACGATGCTTCGCTGACCTTCCAGCCCGAGTCGTCGCTGGCGCTGGGATTCGGTTTCCGCTGCGGATTCCTGGGCTTGCTCCACATGGAGATTGTGCAGGAACGACTCGACCGCGAGTTCGACATGAACGTCATCACCACCGTGCCCAACGTATCCTATAACGTGTACGACAAGCAGGGACACGTCATGGAGGTGCACAACCCCGGCAGCATGCCCGACATCACCATGATCGACCACATCGAAGAGCCCTACATCCGCGCGTCGGTCATCACGACCACCGACTACATCGGCCCCATCATGACCCTCTGCCTGGGCAAGCGTGGCGAACTGGTGAAGCAGGAATACATCTCGGGCAACCGCGTAGAAATCTACTACGACATGCCGCTGGGCGAAATCGTCATCGACTTCTACGACAAGCTGAAGAGTATCTCCAAGGGATATGCCTCGTTCGACTATCACCCCAACGGCTTCCGTCCGTCAAAGTTGGTGAAGCTTGACATCCTGCTGAACGGCGAACCGGTCGATGCACTTTCTACGCTGACCCATTTCGATAACGCTTACGAACTGGGACGTCGCATGTGCGAGAAGCTGAAAGAACTGATTCCGCGCCAGCAGTTCGAAATAGCCATTCAGGCAGCCATCGGCGCCAAAATCATAGCCCGCGAAACCATCAAGGCCGTCCGCAAGGATGTGACCGCGAAGTGCTACGGTGGCGACGTGAGCCGTAAGCGCAAGCTGCTCGAAAAGCAGAAGCGGGGTAAGAAACGCATGAAACAGATCGGAAACGTGGAAGTGCCGCAGAAAGCGTTCCTGGCGGTACTGAAGCTGGATTAATACCCCTAATAACCGCGGGGAGGATGCTCTCTTTCCATAGGACTGTCTTGGTGTCCTCCTCCTTTTTAATTTTTATTATTCAATGAGAAAAGTTCTATCGTTTTCGGCCTTTCTGATGGCCGGGCTGCTTGTCAGCCAGTACCTCCCCCTGTGGGCGGGAGGAAGTTATGATGCGGTAAAGACCGTATCGAATGTGTTGCTTTACGTCTGCCTCGGTTTTATCATGATCAATGTAGGACGCGAGTTTGAAGTTGACAAATCGCGATGGCGAACGTATGCCCAGGATTACTTCATCGCTATGGCCACTGCCGCCATACCCTGGTTTCTGATTGCATTCTATTACATCTTTGTCCTGCTTCCGTCCGATTGCTGGGACAGTTGGGATGCGTGGAAGGAAAACCTGCTTTTAAGCCGTTTTGCCGCTCCCACTTCGGCAGGCATTCTGTTTACCATGCTGGCGGCCATCGGGCTGAAACAAAGCTGGATGTACAAGAAAATACAGGTGCTTGCCATCTTCGACGACCTGGACACCATCCTGCTGATGATTCCGCTGCAGATTATGATGATAGGCCTGAAGTGGCAGCTGCTGGCCATTGTCGTGATCGTGATGCTGTTGCTCTCCTTCGGGTGGAAGCAGATGGGCCGCTACGACTGGCGGCAGGACTGGAAAGCCATCCTTTGCTATTCGGTACTGGTGTTTGCCGGCACGCTGGGCATCTATGCACTGAGCAAGCACTTCTATGGTGAAGAAGGCAGCATCCACGTCGAAGTGCTGCTTCCGGCTTTCGTACTGGGCATGGTAATGAAGCACCGCGAACACGATTCGCCAGCCGAACGCCGTGCGGCTACAGGCATTTCGTTTCTGTTCATGTTTCTGGTAGGAGTGGGGATGCCGCGCTTCCTCGGAGTTGACTTTGCCGAAGCATCGGCAGGCAGCCATTCGATAACCGGATCGCAGGAGATGATGTCGTGGGGGATGATTGTGCTGCATGTAGTGGCCGTATCGCTGTTGTCCAACATTGGCAAGCTGTTCCCCGTTTTCTTCTACCGCGACCGCAAGTTCAGCGAACGTCTGGCCTTATCCATCGGTATGTTTACCCGAGGCGAAGTAGGAGCGGGGGTCATCTTCATCGCGCTGAGTTATAATCTGGGCGGACCGGCGCTGCTCATCTCCGTGCTCACCATTGTACTCAATCTGGTGCTGACAGGCTTCTTCGTACTGTGGGTAAAGAAACTGGCTTTACGCAGCTACCGCTAACCCTATTCTTCTTCAGTTTATACGCTACTACTGCTAACTTTAGTTAAACTACTATATTTATTAGTTGATTAACTAATACTATTAGTTGTTTGTTCGAAAATAATCTATATATTTGCAGCGTACACCAACGTTAAAGCAATAAGATTATGAAACGACTGACCACTAAAGAAGAAGAAATCATGCGGATGTTTTGGGAGCACGGCCCGATGTTTGTACGCGAACTGCTGGCCTTCTACGAAGAGCCTAAACCGCACTACAATACCGTCTCGACACTGGTACGCGGCCTCGAAGAAAAAGGATTTGTAGGCTATAAGGCCTATGGAAACACCTACCAGTACTATCCCTTGATATCGGCCAACGACTACAAACGTTCGGCACTGAACGACGTCATAGCTCACTACTACGACAACTCGTTCGCCAACGTCGTGTCATTATTTGTGGAAGAAGAAGGCATGCCGCTCGACGAGCTGAAGGCGCTGATCGCACAGATTGAAAGCAAACGTAAAGCATAACCAGGACTATGGGAGCTTTTCTGTTCTATCTGTTCAAGTCGACGCTTTGCCTGACCACGCTATATTTCGTGTTCAGGCTATGTTTCCGCAGCGACACCCTGTTCCGCACCAACCGTCTGCTGCTGTTGGGCGGCACGTTGTGTTGCCTGCTGTTGCCATTCGTGCAACTCAGCATTCCGCAAGCCAGCCTGTGGCAAAAGCCCATGACAACGGTCGAAACACTGTTGACAGCCCCTTCCTCGGCATCGCCATCCATACGCCTGCATGCAGAGGGCACAGAAGCGGAACAGCCGCTTCCGCCGACAGCAACCGTCTCCGCACCGGCAACGACCGCTCCTGCTGCATTCAGCGCCCTGCGCCTGATTACATGGGCATATACGGGTGGGGGTCTGCTGACATTGGCTTTCTTTCTGCTGTCGATGCTACGGATGCGCCAGTTGTTCTGCTGCTATCCGTCCGAAAGGCAGCAGGGCTTCCGCCTGATTGTCTGTCCGCTGAAAAAAGGTTCTTTCAGCTGGGGCCGTACAATCGTTCTTTCGCAAGAAGACTATCGGAACAACCGCGAGGCGATATTGCTGCACGAACAGATGCACCTGCACTATCATCACACGGCCGATCTGCTGTGGATGCAGGCCATCATCGTCCTCCACTGGTTCAATCCTGCCGCCTGGCTGCTGATGCGTGAGCTTCGCGAAGTGCACGAGTTCGAAGCAGACAACGGCGTGCTGCTACATGGCATCGATGCTACTCAATATCAACTGTTGCTCGTGAAAAAATCCGTCGGCACAAGGCTCTACTCTATGGCCAGCGGCTTTGGACACAGCAAGCTAAAACAACGTATCAATATGATGTTAAAGAAAAGAACCAATCGACTGGCACGACTGAAGCTGTTGCTCTTCGTGCCCGTGGTGTCGGGGACGCTCTATGCGTTTGCCCGGCCCGAAGTGAAGAATGCGGTAGAACAGATGGTGAGACCGCCCGTCGGCACACAGTCGCAGGACACTGTCCGACTGGACGAGCGCGAGCTGCTGGAGCAGTATTTTGCACGGAAGTTCAAGGAAGGGGGCGGTACTGTTGCTCCTGAATCTGGAAAAGCAGCACACCGGCTGTTGGTCAACTTGCGCAATCAGGTTATGATAGACCAGGAAGGAACGCCGACTGATTGTGCAGACTTCATCCGCAAGCATCTGACCGAGGTACTACGAAAAGACTATCAGCAGGCTAAACAGTCGGGGCAACCGTTCCGGTCCAGTTTGGAGATAATCTACGACCGTGGCTCTTCGGCCGAAGCCATGCGCCTGTATCTGTACACAGTCAAGAAAGTTTATCGCCAACTACGTCAGGAAGCAGCCGCCGAACTGGGCACTACAGACGAAGCGGTGCTGGACAAGGCATTTCCCATCCTGGTTACTTTTGCACAACCGAAAATGTTCAGAAAAACAGATGCTACCGAAAAGCTTCCGATGAAGATAACCCTGATAGCTCCCGACGGTCCGAGCAAGACGTTGAGCAACTTCACACTGGACGAACTGCGCAACGAAGTGGAAGACTTCCGAAGCAAACATGGGGAGATAACCGTGTCGTTGAAAGTAGAACGGGACGTACCGATGGGTATGGTGATGGATGTGAAAGGAATCCTCCGGCAAGCGTATGTCACCCGGTTGAACTATTCGTCTGCCAAGGCCTCTTCCACTGTTGAAGAAACGGTGAAGAAACCTTGACCGACAGGCTGATACGGATGATAGGATTACTCCTTAATCCGTATCAAGGCATTCGCCACGATGGCGGTCAGTCCGCCCGTGGTGATGCCCGAAGCAAAGATATTACGCAAAGTATCGGGCAGCTGGCAAAGAATCTCCGGAACCAGCTCCACACTCAATCCCAACGAGAAACTGACCGCAATGACCAGCGTAGTCTTGCGGTTCATCTCCTGCGAAGCAATGATGCGGATGCCGGCAGCCGCTACGGTGCCGAACATCAGCAGCGTAGCACCGCCCAATACCGGTTCGGGCATCAGCGAGAATACCAGTCCTACCGCCGGAAACAGCCCAAGCAGAACAAGAAGTCCGGCAATGTAATAGCCCACATAACGACTGGCCACTCCCGTCAGTTGAATCATGCCGTTGTTTTGCGCGAATACCGAATTGGGAAAAGCGCAGAGCATACCCGAAATCATCGAATTGAATCCGTCGGCAAAAATACCGCCCGAAGCACGACGGATAAACACTTCACCTTCAACCGGCTCGCCGGATATCATTGAATTGGCCGTAATATCGCCATAGGCTTCGATGGCTGTAATCACAAAAATCAGTGCCAATGCCAATACAGCCGACAGACTGATGTCGAGTCCGAAACGGAAAGGGTGGGGAATGGAACCCCTCCGAAACTCTGTACCGAGCTGAAGTCGATCATCCCCATCAGCCAGGCTACTACATAACCTGTGGCCAGTCCGATGACGATAGAACTCATACGCAGGTACCGGTTACTGCTGCGGTTGAAGAACAGAATCAGCACCAACACCAAAGCAGCCAGCCCCACGTAGCGCAAACTGCCGAAGCTGCCGTCGGCTTGAGCCGCCGCACCGCCACCACAAGCCGTAATACCTACCTTGATAAGGCTCATGCCAATCAGTGTAACGACGATGCCCGATACGAGCGGAGTGATGATTTTGCGTGTATACTTCAGCAGTCGGCTGATAATCATTTCGACCGAAGCAGCGGCCATACACGAACCGAACACCAACGCCAAGCCGCCGGTAGTACCTGCAGCGATGATGGGACCGATGAACGAAAAACTGGTACCCTGTATGCAGAGCAATCCAGTACCGATGAAACCGAAACGTCGGCACTGTACAAAAGTAGCGATGCCCGAAGCAATGAGCGCCATCGAAACCAGATAACCGGTCGTTTCCGTATCTAACTTCAAAGCACCAGAGATGATGAGCGGCGGAGTAATGATAGCCACAAAAATAGCCAGCAGATGCTGCAACGCAGCAAAAAAGGCTTCACGCAAAGGTGGACGGTCGTTCAGGCCATAGACAAGCCCGTTCTTGTTTTTCTCTTCCATTACCAATGACAAAGAACGATGACAGGTTTATCTGATTTTAATCTCACAGTTGTCCAGACTCTCGATAATGGCCAGACTCTCTACATGGATGCCTGCTGCACGCAGCTCGTCGCCTCCATGCTGGAAAGCCTTTTCGATGATGAATCCCATGCCTGTCAGTTCGGCTCCCGCCTGCTGAACCAGGTCGAGAATACCTTTGGCTGCATTACCGTTGGCCAGAAAATCGTCGATAAACAGCACCTTATCGCCTGGGCAAAGAAAATTGCGGCTTACGCAAACATCGTATGAACGTTGCTTGGTGAAAGAGAAGACCGAAGTACTTAGCATATTTTCCATCGTGCTGGGAACTTTCTTCTTGGCAAATACAACAGGCAGTTCGAGCAGATAACCTACCATGATTGCCGGAGCAATGCCACTGGCTTCTACAGTAATGACTTTGTTGATCGGGGTAGATGCAAAGCGTCGTACAAATTCCACACCGATACTTTTCATCAGGATAGGATCCATCTGATGATTGATGAAGTTATCTACTTTCAATATTCCTCCGGGGAAACAGCGTCCGTCGCGAAGAATGCGGTCTTTCAAGGCTTTCATTGTTCTTGTCTATTGTTTTTTAGTTGATTATGCAATTTTGTAAAACAGATGCTATAAGCGATCTATTGTTTCAGGTGTATCAGCTCCGGTATCCTCTGTCTGGTCTTCTTCACGGGGCAGAAGACGGGGGGAGATGCGTTTCTTGGGCGTCAGGCTCATGCCACGCAGTTGTTCGGCTTGGCGAACCACACTGCCGGCACCATCGGAAAGCTGGTTCAGCGCCTTGTCGTAATCCTTCTGCAAGCTACCCAAACGGTCGCCGATGCTTAGGAAAGTATCGGTAAAGCCCGCTATCTTTTCGTAGAGCGACGTGCCGCGCTTGATGATGGCCTGCACATTCTTCACCTGATTCTCACGTTTCCACAAGTCGAGCGAAAGGCGCAGGGCACTGATCAGGTTGGTAGGACTCATCAGCACCACTTTCTTGTTGTAAGCATACTCCCACAGATTAGCGTCGCTCTGCACAGCCAGCAGGTAAGCACCTTCCGTCGGAATAAACATCATGACGAAGTCGGGAGCTTTAATGTCGTAGTGCGAATAATCCTTCCGGCTCAGTTCGTCGATGTGCGCACGGACCGACTGGAGGTGTGCTTTCAGGCAACGGGCCTGTTCTTCCTTATCTTCGGCTGCCGTATAGGCAGCATAGGCTGAAAGGGAAACTTTGGAGTCGATAATCATCTCACGGTCGTCGGGATAGCGGACGATGATATCGGGTTGCATACGCTGGCCGCTTTCGTCGTTGGTCAGAACCTCACCGCGTTCATCACGCAGAAACTCCTGACGCACATAATGCTCGCCTTCGATAAGGCCGGATGCCTGCAACAAACGTTCCAGAATAACCTCTCCCCAGTTACCTTGCATCTTCGAGTCACCTTTCAGGGCACGGGTCAGGTTATTGGCCTCTTCACTCAGGCGGTTATTCAGTTCTACCAGATCCTTGATGCGTTCGCCCAGCGAGAAGCGCTCTTTGGCTTCCGTATTGTAAACCTGCTCTACCTTTTCGCGGAAATCCTTCAGATTCTCGCCCAAGGGACGGAGCAGATTTCCGATGTGCTCGGCATTCAACCGCTTAAAGTCGTCGGCCTTGCTTTGGAAGATGCGGTTGGACAAAGCTTCGAATTCGGCATTCATCCGACGATGCAACGCCTCGGCTTCTTCTTTTTGTTCGGCCAGCCGTTTCTCCAACTGCTGACGCTGTTCGGCCAGGCGTTCGGCAAACTGCTGTTCACGGTTGTTGTTCTGTTCGTTGAACAGCCGTTCCTGTTCAGCCAGACGATTGGCAAAAAGGCGTTCCTGTTCAGTCAGACGTTCGCCAAACTGTTTTTCCTGTGCAGCAAGCCGTTCAGCATTCTGCTGGCCGATGGCCTTCAGACGTTCTTCGGCAACAGCCTTCTCGCGTTCGATGCGTTCATCGGTCGTACGGTTCAACAAGTCTTCACGCTGCTTCGAGGCTTCAAGCTGTGCTTTCAGGGCAGAGGCTTTACGCCCTGCAATCAGCATTCCGACACCGGTTCCGATGCCAAGCCCTATAATCAGTAATACGATTTCCATGATATGCGATATTATATTGTTTATAAAGCCTATCAATGCCGACCAGCCTGTGGTTGCAAGGCCTGCCGCATCTTTTCAATCAGTTTGGGATTTGCGGTAACAGACTTCCGCGTCAGCAGAAAAGCGAAGTTTTCGGCCAATATTTCTTCAGGATTAATGATGTAGTCGGTATTCCTTCCTACCAGATCAAAGAAGTTCTCAGCATCCTTTATCCCATATATCACCGTTTTCCCGTCTTGCTGTTCTGCTTTACCATCCTTGAGTGGCATCAGGCCAATCGTCAGATAATTGAAGAAACTGCCTCCTTCGTATGGCTTGTTGGCATAAATCAGCATCGCACAGGGACGTTCTTCTCCCTTGATGCGAAAACGGGCATAACTGTCGAAACGGTTGACATCGGGGTTGCTAATCAATACGTCGCGCAAATCGGCGGGAACTTCGAATTCTTCAGGCGCAATGCTGAAGCCAATCAGCCTATACATCTTCTCACGAAAATCCGGATGGTTGCGTGTCAGCACATGAAACAATTCGTGAGCCAGCAGATAACTTGCCTGTTGGGGCTTCATACGGGATATCTGTTCTTCCACTACGATGTAGTCCATACGGGTATATCCGCCTGCACCGCCTTCTTCGGCCATGGTTGTTTTCAGTATTCTGATCTCCTTCGGAAGAGTTAACGACAGATTCAGGGCTTTGATATGGCTGTTCAGTGTATCGGCTGCTTCCTGCATCCGTTGTTTATCTTCCTCGCTCCAGTCGCGTGCCTGATCGGCAATGAAGCGGATCAGCTCCTGCCGGGTTCCACCCTTTCTGCCTAATCGGGCTTCATAATCGAAACGGCTCCACTGACGGGTGGTGACATCTTCCTGTGAAAGCAAAGTGCGGGCCTGATCGGCATCGACGTAGCGTAGATTGATTTGTGCATACACATCCGCTGCACAAAGACTAAGAGACAAAAATGCTGTAGTCAGAAATCTTTTCATGCGAAACGGTCCTCCTTATTCTGTCAGCACTTCGTTTCCGTTCTCGGTAATGAGGAGCATGCTTTCCCATTGAGCCGAAGGCAGACCGTCGTCGGTGCATACCGTCCATCCGTCGGCTTCGTCGATAAAGACTTCGTAGCTGCCCATATTGATCATCGGCTCGATGGTGAACGTCATACCCGGCACAATCAGCATACCGGTTCCGCGGCGTCCGAAGTGTTCTACATCGGGCTCCTCGTGGAACTTGATACCTACACCGTGTCCACACAGGTCACGCACCACGCTGTAGCCGTTCTTCTCGGCATGTTCCTGTATGGCTGCTCCTACATCGCCCAACCGTGTCCAGGGTTGAGCCGTCTGAACACCTATGTCGCGACACTCTTTGGCTACCTGTACCAGCCGCTTCATCTCGGGGCTGACTTCGCCGATCAGATACATGCGCGAGGCATCGGAGTAATATCCTTTATAAATGGTAGAAACGTCTACATTGACAATATCGCCACTTTTCAGAAACTCCCTGATGCTGGGAATGCCGTGACACACCACATCGTTGATGCTGACGCATACGCTTTTGGGGAATCCTTCGTACATGAACGGTGCAGGAATGGCATCGTGGTCGGTCGTAAAGCAGTAGACCATGTGGTCGATTTCGGCTGTCGACATACCTTCGCGGATGTTCTCGGAGATGTAGTCGAGTAGGGCAGTATTGATTTTTGCACTCTCACGGATGCCGGCCAACTGCTCTTCGGTACGCAGCAAATGACGCTGGGGCAGTCTGTAGCCTTCCCGCTTATAATGTTGAATTTTAGCTTCTACTTCGTCGGAATAATTTTTAGGAGTAAACCGGGCTCCTTTGATCAGTTTTTTCATTGTTTATAGCTTTTAGTGACGCAAAGGTACACAATTTTGCAGATAGTTATTGCGCTGTCTGCCTGCAAATCGCTTCTTCATCCTAGAAATTCAGAATGGCTCGTATCTTTTGGAAATCATTTTTTGACATAAAGCATTCGCTGCAAACAAACAAAGCTGTACTTTTGCGCCCCGTAAAAAGATTGTAGGTAAAAAACAGGATTGAAAAGATGAAGAAAAGTCTGATAGCTTTGGCTTTTGGCACGTTGGGACTGGGCATCGCAGAGTTTACCATGATGGGAATTCTGCCTTATGTAGCCCAGGATTTAGGTATCAGTATTCCGATGGCTGGACATTTTATTTCGGCATACGCCTTGGGTGTGTGCTGTGGTGCTCCGATGTTGCTTCTGGCGCGTAAAAGGCCACTGAAACAAACGTTGATGGTCTTGGTTTCGCTAATGATTATAGGTAACCTCTGCGCATCGGCGGCTCCCAACTATTGGGTACTGATGGCCGGTCGATTTATCTCGGGCCTGCCGCATGGAGCTTATTTCGGAGTGGCATCTATCGTAGCCGGGAAACTGGCCGATGAAGGAAAAGGTTCGGAAGCCGTGTCCATTATGATTGCAGGGATGACTGTTGCCAATCTGTTTGGTGTGCCACTGGGCACCTCGCTGAGCCACACCATTTCGTGGCGTGTCACTTTCCTGTTGGTTGCATGTTGGGGGCTGATTACCTTATATTATATATACCGCTGGGTTCCCCGTGTTGAAGGATTGAAAGATACCGGTTTCAAGGGACAGTTCCGCTTCCTGAAAACGCCTGCTCCCTGGCTGATACTCGGAGCTACGGCACTGGGCAATGGCGGTGTATTCTGCTGGTACAGTTATGTCAATCCGATGCTGACCGAAGTAGCCGGTTTCCGGACGGAAAGCATGACTGCTCTGATGGTACTGGCCGGCTTTGGCATGGTGGTGGGTAACCTGGTGAGCGGACGCATGTCCGACCGCTATACCCCCGGCAAGGTAGGTACCGTGGTTCAGGCCATGATCTGCGTGGTTCTGCTGCTGATATTCTTCCTTTCGCCCAATCCGTGGTGTGCAGCCATACTCATGACGCTGTGTACGGCCGGTCTGTTCGCCGTCTCCAGTCCCGAACAGGTGCTGATTATCCGTGTAGCTCCCGGAGGCGAGATGTTGGGAGGTGCCTGCGTGCAGATAGCGTTCAACCTGGGCAATGCCATCGGTGCTTACGTAGGTGGTCTGGCCGTCAGTGGCGGTTACCGTTATCCTGCCTTGTTCGGAGTTCCTTTTGCGTTTGTAGGCTTTCTGTGCTTCCTGACTTTTTATAAAAAGTATCAGCAGAGGTATTAAGTTGCTTCCATTCCTTTTTGCTGAATAATATCCAAAGATGAATGATAAAATAAATTCTCAATCATTGGGGATTATTGCCTAGTTTAGTATCGAAGGTTGCCTACATTCGACCTGAACGCTTTAATCAATTATTCGGTATAAACTCTATTAAGTATTTATTTAATTTCAAAATATTCATAAATTCACTCATTTAATATTTTGCCATTCGTATCTATATAATACCAGTCGGGACTATCCCAGTAATGTTTTTCATCTTTAGAATCGGGAGAGGATTTACTTTTTCCTGAAAATGTAACCTTTGCCTTGCCATTCTCAAAAGGAAAGGCAAATTTGAATTGGGGCTTTAGAACTACATTCCCTAAAGAATCAGCGAAACCGATCAGTCCGTTTTTGTCCATTATGCGAAACAGGCCTTCCCGAATTTTATCCGGTCCATTGTCATACTGGAATACATAATACAGTTCTTTGCCCTGACTGTCCAGGCAGACAATCCGAGCGTCTTGTTTGTTTTCGTATGCGAAAACTAAATTTTTGACGCGATTTATTTGACAGAATTTATACTTGCCGTATGGCACAATGGTATCGCCCCGTTCATTCAAAAAGCATACGGGGACACCTGTTTCAAGATCTTTCTCAAATGTATGGGCAATCAGCTTGCCTTTTGTCTTCCTGAAAAAAACGTTCATGGTCCATTTGGACTCCATGTATTTGTTTTTGCCATAAAAACTGATGGCAGGTGTCCACCGCGGCATACCTTTGATAATATCCATTACTTGCGCGTCCCACTCCTGTATGCCACAACTCCGGAAAACATTTACTTCGGACACTTCTCCATACGAATTTATTTTTGCATTATAAAACCCTCTTACCTGTTCTTTATTACCCAACAACTTTGGGTCATACACAAGCCTTTCCTCTATATAATCTTGTATTGCAACAGGATTTCCGTCCCGGAAACGAGAAGGTGATTCCCATTCCACAAAGCAATGTTTCTGTTCTTCTTTCCAAATACTGTCTTTTCTTACTCGGTCTCTATAGTGTTGTGGCAGAAATGGGACATATACCGTAAATAGACATTCCATCCGCTTCCCATTCTTGTCCCGACATGGTAGGCAGTGGGGAAGTTCTTTGGTCAATCTGATGACTTCCTTGTCGAAGTCTTTATGTTTGGTTGTCAAAATATTGATAGCACGTGGCAATCCCAAAGTATCAATGGAAAACATCACTACGGAATAACCTGCTATATTCTTTTTCAGTAACTCTTCCGGGTATTTCATTTGGGAAACATAGTATTTTGTCAGATCATAATTCCACCCTGCCCATCGAGGAGGTTCTATTGCAGATAAATCTTTAACAGGTTCTCCGGTTATCTTTGCCACACCCTTGTTCCAAATATCCTCTTTGCGCCAGATACTGTCCAGCCGTTCTTCGTTCTTACGCTGTCCTTCAATACTGTTGTCTGTTACACATTTGACAGAACCAACACCAATCGTCAAGCTGTCCGGCAAATACTGAAAAACCAAAGTGCTATCTGTAAGTTCTTGAATGATATACTTTTTCCTTGACTCAAAAACCTTAATTGTATCTCCACATAAAGAATAAGAATAAAATATTTCTGTTTTCTTCTCATCATATAGAAAAGTCTTTTTCCATCCTGCATCACGAAATTCCATCTCCATAGCATATTGCTTGCCCTTGGGTAGTTGTACATTCCAGATTTTATTTTCCAGCAATGCGGATATGTCTGTATAATCGCTGTTTTGTGCGGCAAGTTCACTGATAACGACTAATGAAAACAATATGAGCAGAAGCTTTTTCATAATCTTTCATCTTGATGATACTCAAAGATACGGAAAAGAAATAACCTAACCAATTGTTGGACTATTCCTTTCTCATTAAGTTTAAGCAAATTAACTCATTCTTTTCTGCTTAGGACAGTATTATCGATTAGGAACCATTCTTTTACTCTAATCTGCTTTAGAATGCTTCTATACGACTAACCTGGCTACAATGTTTTTCCTCTAACTCTTTAATTCTCAAAATATGTTACATTAATCTATAACAATTCTGCAAATATTCCAGAGTTTTTTTGTAAGTTTGCCCAAACTATAAACCTTTAATTGTAGATAAAGATGAAAACAATGAATTACGTAAAAATATGTATGCTGTGTGTGTTTACTCTGCTTTTAACAGCTTGCGGCAAGGATGACAACGACAACAGCATGGATGCCCGACTGTGCCGGACGTGGATAGAGGAGTATACGGAAGATAACATAACCTATACGCATCAGCTCATTTTTACACAGGCCGGATACTCCGGTCAGGAACTGAAAAAGAAATATGACCATACCACAAGTACGGCCAATACAGAAACACGCGATTTCACCTGGAAGTGGAAAGACAGCTCGATGGAGTGCCTTGTATTGAGCTACGGAGCAGGCGAAATCAAGTATCTGGAGAATGTATGGATACGCGAACACTACCTGAATGGGAAACTGGGTGGTGAATGGATTATGATGACAGATGCAAACTACATGAAATAAATGCTTTATATGAAAACTGCCGTTCAATATTTCAGACTGTGCATCATGTGCATGTCGCTGCTATTGCTGGCGTCGTGTGCACAAGATGATGAAACGATTTTTGATTCTGTAACGGGGTATACGTGGGTAGGGGACCTCGGATTTACAGACGAGTTTGGAGAGCCTCTGGAGAGTGGACTTTATTTTGACTACAGTGGCTTTGGCACAGACGATCAGTGCTATTACGATGATCCGAGCGGCATTATTGTCTGTTCGTTGCCTTTCCGATGGAAAATAGAAGACGGAATATTGTCTTTGGATTACGGCAATCAGTATCCTCTGCTGGAAATACGTGATGTCTATGTGACATGGGAAAAGATAACCGGAATCTTGTACGTAGACGGTTATGTAGAAAGAGGTGTTACCTTATATAAATACTGATTGCATAAGGGGGATGGTAATACTTACCATTCAGCAGATACATTTTAGGCACGGATTACACGAATAAGCGCAGAAGAAAAATCTGCCAGTCTTCGTGTAATTCGTGCCTAACTGGTTAAATACAGGGCAACAGGCTCTGCACTAGCAGTGCAATAGTTAGTGCACTCACTGTGCAATACCTACTGCACCCATAGTGCAACAGTTACTGCACTCGTTCCAGCCAGTTACTTTTTTAGGAACAGCTTCTTGAAGTCGGCCGGGTAGGGAGTTTCGAACTCCATTTCCTCGCCTGTAACAGGATGATAGAAACAAAGCTTGAATGCGTGCAGAGCTAATCGTCCGATAGGATTCAAATCTTCCAGACCATACCGTCCGTCACCGATAATGGGATGTCCGAGGTCCTGCATGTGGACACGGATCTGATTCTTTCGTCCGGTCTCCAAGTTCAATTCGAGCAACGAAAAATTATTGGCCCGCTTAATCGTGCGATAATGGGTAATGGCTTCCTGTCCGCCGTCGTCCGTCGGACTTGAGTAAACGTACAGCTTCCGGTCTGTCAACCACGAACGTACCGTTCCGGCATTCTGCTCCATATCGCCGGCCACTACAGCTACGTAGCGACGGTCGAACACAATCTTGTGCCAGTTGTCGCGCAGTGTGTGCTGCGTCTTCTCATCCTTGGCAAACATCATCAGGCCCGAAGTGTCACGGTCCAGCCGATGCACAATGTATACCCGATTCTGTCTGCCCGAGCGCTTCACGTATTCGTTCAATATGGTATAAGCCGTCCGTTCCTTCTGACGTTCGGTGTTGACCGAGAGCAATCCCTGCATCTTTTCAATAACGATCAGATAAGCATCCTCGTATACGATTTTCACCAGCTTGTTGTGGAATTCTTTTTTCCCTTTATCGCGGCTGATCTGAACCTTCATGCCCGGCTTCAGCGGGAAATTGTACTGGGTTGTAATGACACTGTCCACATACACCACCCGCTTGCTTAACAGCGTTTTCAGTTTGGTCCGGCTGGCCTGAGGCATTTTGGCTGCCAGAAATTCCATCAGTTCGGCAGGTTCGTTCACTCGATAGTCGGTATACTGCGTACGGGCTCTGGCTACTAATTTTTCTTTTGTCACGGCTGATTGACTTTTTTAGGTTTATTGAAAAGAAATTTCTCACTTTCTGCGCTCCAGCAGTACCACATTCTCTACATGATGCGTATGCGGGAACATATCTACCGGCTGAATGGCTTTCACTTCGTAATCAACGTCGAGCAATTGCAGGTCGCGTGCCTGTGTCGCCGGGTTGCAGCTGACGTAGACAATACGCTCGGGCTTGGCAAACAGGATAACGTTGATGACATCCGGATGCATACCTGCGCGGGGTGGGTCGGTGATGATGACGTCGGGACGTCCGTACTGATTGATAAAGTCCTGAGTCAGCATGTCCTTCATATCACCTGCAAAGAACAGTGTATTATCGATTCCGTTGATTTCGGAATTGGTCTTGGCATCCTCGATAGCTTCGGGAACGTATTCAATACCAATCACCTGACGGGCCTGGCGTGAAACGAAGTTTGCAATAGTACCGGTACCCGTATAGAGGTCGTAAACAAGTTCGTTACCGGTCAGTTGAGCAAAGTTGCGTGCTACTTTATACAGATTGTACGCCTGTTCGGAATTGGTCTGATAAAACGACTTGGGACCCACCTTAAAGCGCAAGCCTTCCATTTCTTCGTAAATATGGTCGTTACCTTTGAATGTATATACGTCGAGATCGGTAATCGTATCGTTGCACTTATTATTAATAATGTATAGAAGCGACGTTATTTCGGGGAACGTGTCGGCTACGTATTGCAGCAGCTGTCTGAAACGTTCCATTTCTTCCTCCTGCTCAATCTTGCATACCACGATTACCATCAGTTCGCCGGTGGTAGACGTACGTATAATCAGGTTGCGCAACATGCCTTCGTGCGTACGCAGGTTGATAAAAGAATAGTTATGCTCGTAGGCATAATCGCGTATCGCATTGCGGATGCGGTTGGATATGTCGTCCTGCAACCAGCACTTTTCAATGGCCAGCACCTTGTCGAAAGCATTGGGGATATGGAATCCGACCGCATTCATCTGTTCGTAGAGAACATTCTGCTGCACTTCTTCCGAAGTAAGCCACCGTTTGTTGGAGAACGTATATTCCAGCTTGTTCCGATAGAACATTGTTTTCTCGGAACCCAATATAGGGGATACTTCCGGCAACTTGATTTTACCGATCCGTGTCAGGTTGTCGGTCATCTGTTTCTGCTTATACTTGATCTGTTCGGAATAGGGAAGTATCTGCCACTTGCAACCGCCGCATACGCCATAATGCTGGCAGAACGGGACTGCCCTGACCGGCGAATAAACATGGAACTTTACCGCCTCGGCTTCTGCATAATGATGCTTCTTACGTTTAATCTTCAGGTCTACAACGTCGCCAGGCACTACATAAGGAACAAAAACAACCAGGTCGTCGACTCTTGCAATGGCTTTTCCTTCGGCAGCCACATCTGTAATTTCTACCTTTTCCAATAAAGGCAGTTCTTTTCTCTTTCTTGCCACTTTTACTCCATTCTAATAAATTCGTCGACAAAAATAGATATTTTTTCTGGAATAATCTCTATGAACTGAAATATTAAATATTGCAATGTCGAAATTGCATTTTGATAGAAGTTTTTTGTAGAAAAAGTTTTCTAATATGTAAAATATCCTTAGATTTGCAAACAGAAAATGATAAGAACACAATCAAAAACTTTAAATTTTTTATTATGGACAAAAAAAGAGTTTATACCTTTGGTAATGGTCAGGCAGAAGGAAAAGCCGACATGCGTAACCTTTTGGGTGGCAAAGGCGCCAATCTTGCCGAAATGAATTTAATAGGCGTTCCGGTTCCTCCCGGTTTCACAATCACAACAGAAGTTTGTACCGAATACTATGAGATGGGCCAGGAAAAGATTGTAGCTTTGCTGAAAGACGAAGTGGAAAAGGCCATTGTACATGTAGAAACTTTAATGCGTTCCAAATTTGGTGATGTAGAAAATCCGTTGTTGGTTTCCGTACGTTCGGGTGCACGCGCTTCAATGCCCGGTATGATGGATACCATTCTGAACCTGGGATTGAACGACGAGGTTGTTGAAGGACTGACTCGCAAGACTGGAAATGCCCGTTTTGCATGGGACTCATACCGTCGTTTTGTTCAGATGTATGGTGACGTTGTACTCGGTATGAAACCGACTAACAAAGATGATATCGACCCATTCGAAGCCATCATTGAAGACGTAAAACATGCGAAGGGTGTAAGACTGGACAATGAACTGGAAGTTGAAGACCTGAAAGAACTGGTAAAAAGATTCAAGGTTGCCGTAAAAGAACGTACCGGAAAAGACTTTCCGACTTGTGCTTACGAACAGCTTTGGGGTGCCATTTGCGCCGTATTCAATTCCTGGATGAACGAACGCGCCATCCTGTACCGTAAGATGGAAGGAATACCCGACGAGTGGGGTACAGCCGTTAGCGTACAGGCCATGGTATTCGGAAATATGGGCGACACATCAGCAACAGGTGTTTGCTTCAGCCGTGATGCCGCTACAGGAGAAGACCTGTTCAACGGTGAATATCTGATTAACGCACAGGGTGAAGACGTTGTTGCCGGTATCCGTACTCCGCAACAGATCACTAAGATCGGTTCGCAACGTTGGGCCGAACTGGCAGGTATCAGTGAAGAAGAACGTGCTTCCAAATATCCTTCTATGGAAGAAGCAATGCCCGAAATCTACAAAGAACTGGATGCACTGCAAACAAAACTGGAAAATCACTATCGTGATATGCAGGATATGGAATTCACAGTTCAGGAAGGCAAATTGTGGTTCCTCCAGACACGTAACGGAAAACGTACCGGTGCAGCAATGGTTAAGATTGCCATGGACTTGCTCCGTCAGGGAATGATTGACGAAAAAACTGCACTGATGCGTTGCGAGCCTAACAAGCTGGATGAATTGCTTCATCCCGTATTCGATAAATCAGCGTTGAAACAAGCCAAAGTATTGACTCGTGGTCTGCCTGCTTCTCCGGGTGCGGCATGTGGCCAAATCGTATTCTTTGCCGACGATGCAGCAGAATGGCGTGCCGCTGGCAAACGGGTAGTGATGGTTCGTATCGAAACCTCTCCCGAGGACTTGGCTGGTATGGCTGTTGCCGAAGGTATCCTGACGGCACGTGGCGGTATGACATCGCACGCTGCTGTAGTAGCCCGTGGTATGGGTAAATGTTGCGTATCGGGCGCTGGAGCTTTGAATATCGATTACAAAGCACGTACGGTGGAAGTTGACGGTATCGTTCTGAAAGAAGGCGATTATATTTCCCTGAATGGTAGCACAGGTGAAGTATATAAAGGTAAAGTAGAAACCAAAGCTGCCGAACTCTCCGGAGACTTTGCCGAACTGATGAAACTGGCCGACAAACATGCCAGACTGAAAGTACGTACCAATGCGGATACTCCGCACGACGCAACCGTAGCACGCAACTTCGGTGCCGTAGGTATCGGCTTATGTCGTACAGAGCATATGTTCTTCGAAGGAGAAAAGATCAAGGCCATGCGCGAGATGATTCTGGCAGAAGATGCTGAAGGTCGTCGCAAGGCACTGGATAAGATTTTGCCTTATCAGCAAGCCGACTTCAAAGGAATCTTTAAGGCAATGGCCGGATATCCTGTCACAGTCCGTCTGCTCGATCCACCTTTGCACGAATTCGTACCTCACGATTTAAAAGGTCAGCAAGATATGGCCGAAGCCATGGGTGTAAGTCTGCAATACATTCAGCAACGTGTCGAAGCATTGTGCGAACACAACCCGATGCTGGGTCACCGTGGCTGCCGTTTGGGAAATACTTATCCGGAAATCACGCAGATGCAGACACGTGCCATTCTGGGTGCGGCACTTGAACTGAAGGAAGAAGGTGTAGAAACACATCCTGAAATCATGGTTCCGCTTACCGGTATCTTGTACGAGTTCAAGGAACAGGAGAAAGTAATTCGTGCCGAAGCTGCAAAATTATTTGAAGAAAAGGGTGACAGCATTGACTTTAAGGTTGGTACCATGATCGAAGTTCCGCGTGCAGCCTTGACAGCCGACCGTATTGCTTCATCTGCCGAATTCTTCTCATTCGGAACAAACGACTTGACACAGATGACATTTGGTTACTCACGTGATGATATCGCCTCCTTCTTGCCGGTTTATCTGGAGAAGAAGATTCTGAAAGTCGATCCGTTCCAAGTACTCGACCAGAATGGTGTAGGTCAACTTATACGTATGGCAACAGAAAAGGGTCGTGCCGTTCGTCCCGATTTGAAATGCGGTATTTGCGGCGAGCATGGTGGTGAGCCATCTTCTGTAAAATTCTGCCACAAAGTAGGCTTGAATTATGTAAGCTGCTCTCCGTTCCGTGTGCCTATTGCCCGACTGGCTGCGGCGCAGGCTGCAATAGAGGAATAATTCCCGAAATAATCGAATCTTAATAACAGGCTGTAACTCACTGATTTTGCGGTAGTTACAGCCTGTTTTGCGTATTAGTAGTTCGTACATTTGACCACAAAAAATGAGTCGAATAAACGTTACTTGCATACACCATAACACATACACTTTTGAACAGTAGTACATAGTCGGCATGCTTTCACAAAAGTATTGGCTAAACTTCTTAAACACAATCAATTAATAAACTTGCAAAATTTAAATAAGGTAAGAACAGTACAATATCTCAATGACCTCTATAATCTATCTTTTATCCGGCCTATGCCGATTCGATTATTTTAGAATTTTCGGTAAACAATTCCTAAATCCTTGTTTATGTATTTGATAAAATCGATACTCAATATTGATAATAGTATAAAAAATATACTTGATTATTAAAATAGACTTTTTACCTTTGCATGTCATTTAAGATATTCAATATATCTATTTAGAATATTTGTTTTATTATAAATTATGAAAAGATCAACAATACAAGATGCCATGTTTCCAAGTTGTCCGGTAAGAAACATATTGGCAAGATTATGTGATAAATGGGCACTACTCGTTATTTATATCCTGGACAGATCAGGTAAGGAAAACATGCGTTTTACGGAATTGAAACAACAAATGCCGGATATATCACAGAGAATGCTGTCAATGACACTCCGTACACTGGAAGAAGACGGATATGTTACAAGAACAATATTCTCTGAAATACCGCCAAGAGTAGAATACGCTCTGACTGAAAGAGCAAAATCTTTAAAGCCAATCCTCGATTCTCTACTCCAATGGTCTGTTGATAATATGGTTGAGATTATGAGTGACCGTAAAAAAGCTGCTTCTATTAATGGTTGATAGTTTTATTTTAATGATGACATAAATATGAAAGCTGCTCAAATCAAAAAATACACAAAGGAAATTAAGGTTTCCATCAATGAAGTTTTACTCCCGGAACCAAAGGAAAATGAAGTGCTTGTAAAGGTTATGGCTGCCGCCGTAAATCCTCTGGATATTCTTCAACTAACAGGTAGCGTAAAACTGATTCAGGATTATCGAATGCCTCTAACACAGGGTAATGAGTGTTCCGGTATCGTAAAAAAAGTAGGGAATGACGTAAAAGATTTTTGTGTTGGTGACAGGGTTTATGCGCGACTCCCTATAAATAAAATAGGAGCCTTTGCTGAATATATTACTATAGCTCATGAAGCTTTAGCTAAAATGCCGTCAGGTTATGAATTTGTAACAGCTGCCGCCATACCATTGGCTGGTTTGACAGCCTATCAGGGACTTGTTGAAGAACTTGAAGTTCACGCCGGAAAAACACTGTTGATTACAGGTGCTTCAGGCAGTTTCGGACAAATTGCCGTACCCATAGCAAAGTCAATGGGACTGCGTGTTATAGTAACCGGGAATGCACGTTCCCAGGATAAACTTCTTAAGATGGGTGTCGATCAATATATAGACTATAAGAAGGAAAATTATTGGGAAGTCCTATCCGATATGGATTATGTGATTGATACGTTGGGGGCAAATGAATTTGAACATGAGTTGTCTGTCTTAAGAAAAGGAGGACGTCTGCTCAGTTTACGAACAGCTCCTAACAAGATGTTTGCAAAAAGAAACGGGTTTTCATGGCTTAAGAAAGTGCTGTTCACTCTTGCCGGAAGTAGGTATGATTCAGCTGCCCGTAAACAAGGTAAGGAATACCGCTTTATGTTTGTTCGTTCAAGTGGTGACCAACTTAAACAGATAACAGAAATTGTTGAAAAATACCATATTATGCCTGATATTGATTCAAGAATATTCTCTCTATCTCAGGTTAATGAAGCACTTGAGCTTATAGCCCATGGGAAACTGAACGGAAAGATTATCATTAAAATGTAACGGAGGATACAAAATGTGCAAAAAAATGCCTATACCAATAATCGAAACAATCAAAAAGCGCTGTAGTGTACGCACCTATCAGGACAAAGAGCTTGAATCTGGTGTAAGAACAATGCTTCAAAGCTACATGGACAGTCTTGAAAATCCTTTTGGAATGCCAGTGAAGAAGTATATTATTGATAAAAAACTGGCTTCTGAAGGTGAAAAACTTGGCACATACGGAGTGATAAAAGGGGCAAGTTCTTTTATGGGTATTTCTGTTCCAGATATAAACTTAGCCCATGTGGCTGCCGGATACGAATTTGAAAATTTAATTCTGGAGGCAACGGCATTGGGACTGGGTACAGTTTGGCTGGCAGCGACATTCAACAGGGAAGGCTTTGCTTCTGCAATGGGAATTCCCCAAAACGAACTGTTTCCAGCCATTTCACCTGTCGGATATCCGGCTGCGAAGCGCAGTATGGCAGAATCGCTGATGAGGACTGCCATGCGCTCTTCCAATCGAAAGGAATGGAGCTCATTATTCTATATGGATAATTTTCAGAATCCTCTTTCTAAAGATATGGCCGGTGAGTATGTTGAAGCATTGGAAATGCTCAGATTGGCTCCGTCTAATAAGAACACACAACCTTGGCGTGTGTTGAAGTCATGCAATGATTATCATTTCTATGTGACTTACAAATCCGGAATTTCGAAAGGTGAGGAAATCATCAAAAGAGTTGATGCCGGCATCGCCTTGTCCCATTTCCATCAGACAGCTCTGGAACTTGGTTTGAAGGGATGTTTTAAGCAGGCGGAACCTGAAAATATCAAACCGCCCCAGAACACTTATTATATTACCTCCTGGTATGCAAAGTAAAAACAGAAAATAAAATAGCTCAAGTTTCGCAAGTGTTCAACAGAAGTTAAAAGAAGTACTTTCCCACCAAGGTGGGCTTAGATATTAAATCCGATAGGTCGAGTATATGGTCGGCGTACTATTACAAAGGTATTGGCATAAATTCTAAACTTCTTTATTACAACCTTTTAAGATACTTGCGCAACTTAAATAAAATAAAAGAGAAAGAAGATAGGAGATATGAAAATATATGAAATAATTTTCAGTCCGACTGGAGGAACAAAGAAGGTTGCTGATTTTCTGGCAAACGAATTGAGTCGCGACATTACAAGTATTGACTTGTCAAACGAGAATGAGGATTTTAATAAATACTCATTAACAAATGATGATATAGCTATAGTTGCCGTTCCATCCTATAGCGGTCGAGTCCCTTCTATAGTAACAGAACGAATCTCAAAGATTCAGGGAAATAATGCAAAAGCAATCATAGTTTGTGTGTATGGCAATCGTGCGTATGAAGACACTCTGGTGGAACTTCAGGATATTGTGCAGCAAGACGGATTTACAGTCGTATCGGCAATAGCAGCCATTGCAGAACACGCAATAGCCCATAGATTTGCCACAAACAGACCGGATAAGGATGATTATAGGCATTTAAGAGCTTTTGTTGAGCAAATTGGAAGTAAGTTAAAGAGAAATGATCGCTCCACTCCTGTAATACCTGGGAACAGACCTTACCGGAAAGCTGCCAAAGCAGGTATAGTACCTAAAGCCACAAAGGCATGTACTCAATGCGGTCTCTGTGCTTCCAAATGTCCTGTAGGCGCTATCAACAAGAATAATCCGACAAAAGTGAACAAGAAAGCCTGTATTTCGTGTATGCGATGCGTCACAATATGTCCCTATCAGGCAAGAAGAGTGAACGGATTGCTTCTTGCTATCGTAAACATAATGCTCAAGAAGGCTTGTTCCGTCCGAAAAGAGTGTGAGCTGTATATCTAATATAGCTTAGAGTGCTTACCACACACTCAAGTTATCAGCTTTGACTCCTTCCCCCCTGATATATAAAATAGGATACATTCATCAAAGAGTGTATCCTGTTTTCATATCAACAGATAGGTTCAGTCAGCCATTTCTTTCAGAAGTTTAAAGTGTTGAATCACTTTGGTATAATCGCGATCGGTACAGGCGTTAAACTTATTCCACAAATCACCCATAATCACTGCCCCTCCAAATCCAAAATCTTTGATCTGCAAAATGTTATCGAGGGTAATTCCTCCAAAAGCCATAACTTTGCTATCTATGATTTTTTCTTTTCGAGCCAAGCGCAGTTCTTCTGCAGTAAACCCGGAGGCGACATTGGCTTTAGTTATGCAATCAAATATGGGACTTAAAAATACATAATCATAAAAATGCTTTTTCCCCTTCAATTCTTCTATGGAATGGCAGGTACAACTTACATTTCCCTCATAATCATGGGGCTCCTGGGGATTGTGGGCATTCAGATGAATTCCCAATAAATTGAATTCGTTCTGCAAATAAAAGTGTTCGTGCGTAACAATACGTTTATGGTATTTCTCCGGAATCAGTGTAAGAAGACGCTCTGAATACATGGCGGGCGTGGTAGGTTTCCGCAAGTGCAGAATGTCCAACCCTTCTTCAAAAAGGGCAGTAATAATTTGGTCTTCTTCCACAAAAAAAGTGGGCGGGGTAACAACTATAAGCTTCATCTTTTTAGTTTTGCAGAAATGTTCGTTTTAGCAAAGTTAATAAATTATTGCCTAACAAGCTATCATTTATTTAAAAACCTGTTAGATGTAATCACGAAACTGGAAACGCATCCGAAAGGATTTTAACCTTAACAGATGCGTTACGTACAATAAAAATACTGGTTATTTCAGTCTTTTTTCAACAACTTCCCAGTCAATAATATTCCATAAAGCTTGCAGGTGATCGGCACGACGATTCTGATAATCCAAGTAATAAGCGTGTTCCCATACATCAAACGTGAGCAAAGGAATAAGACCAGCACGCAACGGATTACTGCCATTAGCTTCTTTTGTTATATGCAATTTTCCTTCCTTATCGATTGAAAGCCATGCCCAACCTGAGCCGAAAAGACCGGTAGCTGCTGCCGTAAACTCTTTCTTAAAATTCTCGAAACTACCAAAATCACGATTAATAGCTTCAGCCAATATACCGGCTGGCTCATGCCGTTTAGGCGTGGGAGAAAATTGCAAAAAGTAGAAAGTATGATTCATCACTTGCCCTGCATTATTAAAAATAGGGCCATCAGGAGCAGTAGAAACAATCTCTTCGAGATTTTTTCCTTCGAATTCCGTACCGGGTACCAGATTGTTCAAGTTGTTTACATAGGTTTGCAAATGCTTCCCATAGTGGAAGTCTATAGTGGCCTGACTGATTACAGGTTCCAATGCGTCATGAGCATACGGAAGTGTAGGCATTTGGAACATCATAATAGTTGCTATTAAAGTTGTAAGTATCATATCAAATATCTCTTAAGTATATCAATGTTTGATTAAAAAAAAGGTTTGTACAAATATAGGAAAAACCTTTTAATAAAAAACAGAATCGTTCGAGAAAAGTTCGGCCTCATGGATGCTTTTTCCTAATCTTTATAAAAATAGAATGCAACTCAATATGACTCGAATTGAAAACTTCGTTTTCCTTTGTCTCTGCGCTCTCCTTTGCTTATCTTTGCACGAGTTTATGTTTTATCGAAAGATTTTGGCAAACTATGTCAGATTATATAAATGAATTGAATGACAGCCAGCGAGCAGCTGTGCTTTATAACGACGGACCGTCATTGGTGATAGCTGGTGCCGGATCGGGGAAAACCCGTGTGCTTACCTATAAGATTGCATGGCTGTTGGAAAATGGCTATCAACCTTGGAATATACTTGCACTGACATTTACCAACAAGGCTGCGCGGGAAATGAAAGAACGTATTGCCCGACAAGTAGGTACGGGGAGAGCGCGCTACCTGTGGATGGGAACCTTTCACTCTTTGTTCCTGCGCATTTTGCATGCCGAAGCTGCCAATCTTGGCTTCACTCCCCAATTCACTATTTACGACACTGCAGATAGCAAAAGTCTGATACGTTCGATCATAAAGGAGATGCAGCTTGATGAGAAATGCTATAAACCCGGATTGATACAGGCACGCATATCCAATGCGAAGAACCACCTTGTATCTCCGTCAGATTATGCCCGCAACAAAGAAGCTTACGAAAACGATTGCATGAACAAGGTTCCTGCATTACGCGATATTTACCGACGTTACTGGGAACGTTGTCGTCAAGCTGATGCGATGGATTTTGACGATTTGCTGTTTTATACATTTCTGCTTTTTCGCGACCATCCCGATGTGCTGGCACGCTATCAAGAACAGTTCCGTTACATTCTGGTGGACGAGTATCAGGACACCAACATAGCCCAGCACAGTATCGTATTGCAACTGGCCAAGAACCACCAACATGTCTGTGTGGTTGGCGATGATGCTCAAAGTATTTATTCTTTCCGAGGAGCCGACATTGACAATATTCTATATTTTACCAAAGCTTACCCAGGTACACAGGTTTTCAAGCTGGAACAGAATTATCGTTCTACACAAAGTATTGTATCGGCCGCCAACAGTCTGATCAGTAAAAACATGCGCCAGATACACAAAGAAGTCTATTCGAAGAAAGATCAAGGTGAACCGATCGGCGTATTTCAGGCATACAGCGATGTAGAAGAAGGCGAAATCGTAATAAACAAGATTGCAGAACTACGCCGCAACCAAGGATATGGATATGCCGACTTTGCAGTACTTTATCGTACGAATGCTCAAAGTCGTATTTTTGAAGAAGCCATGCGTAAACGGAACATGCCTTACCGCATTTATGGAGGTCTGTCCTTTTATCAACGCAAGGAAATAAAAGATGTAATAGCCTATTTCCGCTTGGTGATCAATCCCAACGATGAAGAAGCCTTTAAACGCATCATTAATTATCCGGCTCGTGGCATCGGCGATACGACTGTCGGCAAAATCATTGCGGCCGCTACTGATAAGAATGTCAGCCTGTGGACGGTGTTATGCGAACCACTGGCTTATGGACTGAATTTTAATAAAGGAACCATTGGCAAACTACAAAAGTTTCGTGATTTGATCAATGACTTTATAAAAGACGTCGAGCAGAAAAATGCCAGTGAATTGGGTGAAGAAATTATCCGGTATTCCGGTATCATTAATGACGTATGCCAGGACAACTCTCCGGAAAACCTGAGTCGAAAAGAAAATATAGAAGAACTGGTAAACGGTATGAAGGATTTTTGTGCTGAAAGACAGGAAGAAGGAAATGAACACATTTCTTTAAGTGATTTTCTGTCGGAAGTATCACTCCTTACCGACCAAGACTCTGATAAAGACGACAACGATGAGAAAATCACATTGATGACTGTACATTCCGCCAAAGGACTTGAATTTCGGAACGTTTTTGTTGTTGGTATGGAAGAAAATCTTTTCCCGAGCAGCATGACCGGAGAATCCTCCCGTGCTCTTGAAGAAGAACGTCGTCTGTTTTATGTTGCCATTACGCGCGCCGAAGAGCATTGTTTCCTTTCTTATGCAAAAACACGTATGCGCTACGGCAAAATGGAATTTGAAAGCCCAAGTCGTTTCCTATATGATATAGATGCAAACTATTTGAGTTTACCCCAGAACATGTTGTTGGAACGGCAAGTAAACAACAGAGGAGAATATTTCCGAAATGCTTCAAACAGACCGTCCCGTCCATTCGTCCATCTTTCCGAGAACCAGCCAGCTTCTTCATCGACCGATGCCAACATGCCTCCACGTAAAAGGTTGATAGGTTCTACGCTGCCCCGTAACTTAAAACGCATGGAGACGGCGAAACAACCTTCTTCCATCCCCCAAGCAAGTCAGACTGCACTGCACGAAGGACAGTTTATCGAACACGAACGTTTTGGTCGTGGCGAAGTATTGAAAGTAGAAGGAGTAGGAGAGAACGCCAAGGCAACCATACGTTTCCAACATGCTGGAGACAAACAGTTACTTCTTCGGTTTGCCCGCTTCAAAGTAATAGACTGACACTGTATCATACAGAATGCTGAACATTGAATATTAACAGAATTATATATAACGAACAATGATAGATTTTACCCTTTTCCCTTCACCTTGTTACATCATGGAGGAGGAATTGTTGAGAAAGAACCTCACGCTGATAAAAAGTGTGGCCGAACGTGCCGGAGTGGAAATAATCCTTGCTTTCAAATCATTTGCTATGTGGAAGTCTTTTCCTATATTCCGTGAATACATCGACCATTCAACAGCCAGTTCCGTTTATGAAGCCCGCCTGGCACTCGAAGAATTTGGCAGTAAAGCGCATACTTATTCACCGGCTTATACGGAAGCAGATTTCCCGGAAATAATGCGCTGCAGCAGCCACATTTCTTTCAATTCGCTATCGCAATTCAACCGCTTCTACCCAATGGTAGCAGCCCAAGGAGAAGACATTTCCTGCGGCATTCGAGTCAATCCGGAATATTCGGAAGTAGAGACTGAATTATACAATCCGTGTGCTCCCGGTACCCGATTTGGCGTAATAGCCGATCAACTGCCCGACCAACTACCTCAGGGAATTGAAGGCTTCCATTGCCATTGTCACTGCGAATCGTCTTCCTATGAATTAGAGCGCACACTGGCTCACTTAGAAAAGAAATTCTCACGCTGGTTTCCCCAACTGAAATGGCTGAATCTGGGCGGAGGACATCTGATGACTCGCAAAGATTACGATGTAGAACACCTTATCGGCCTTTTGAAAGGTCTCAGAGAGCGTTATCCTCATCTGCGAATCATTCTGGAACCGGGATCTGCCTTTACCTGGCAAACAGGAGTACTGTCGTCTGAGATAGTCGATATCGTCGAAAATCATGGCATACGTACAGCCATTCTGAACGTCAGCTTCACGTGCCACATGCCCGATTGCCTGGAAATGCCTTACCAGCCCGTCATCCGTGGAGCACAGATGGGCGAACAGGGACCATACACCTATCGTATGGGTGGCAACTCCTGTCTGAGTGGAGACTATATGGGATATTGGAGTTTCGATCATGAATTGAAGATTGGTGAACGGATCATCTTCGAAGACATGATACACTATACTACGGTAAAAACAAATATGTTCAACGGAATTCATCATCCGGCCATCGCGATGTGGACTAAAAACGGAGAAGCCAAAGTCTTTCGTGTTTTTTCTTATGAAGATTATCGTGACAGAATGGATTGATAATCAATCTAATATATTTCAAGTTGAAATTATTTGGTAAAAAAGACACCGAAATGTTTGTTAGTTTAAGGAAAATGCCTACCTTTGCAACCGCAATCGCGGAAATAGCTCAGTTGGTAGAGCACAACCTTGCCAAGGTTGGGGTCG
>CAJKOW010000003.1 GCA_905201685.1 uncultured Bacteroides sp.
GAAAAGACCAACAGCAGTGCCAGCAGCAGGGCAAACAGTCTCTTTCGCATGTTGCCGTGTCTCCCTTGTCATTGTCCGCGGTGCATCCCTCCACACCAATTTACATTATATACCGTCGATGGGCCGCGGACAATTACCTGGCTGCATAGTATCCGGGGAAAATTTTGCCGCTGCATACGCAGCCATCTCCGCCATTGAAAGTACACACGGTATGGACTATAAAATGACCACAAAATGATGAAAAATGCACCTATGCAAAGGGCGGCCGGGCGTATAGAATAGGTGCTGTGATATCAATGAGAGGTAAGGAAAAAGTATATGCAACAGAGATCAAGATATCAGACCGCCCGCCGCATCCTCATTTTCTGGACGCTGTTCATCGGCATCGGTGCGGTGGGCGGCGCGCTGATGATGCTGCTGGATCCCAGCTGCAAGGCCGTGGGCATGGACGCCATGCTGCCCTATTTTCAGGTGCTGCCCTTTGCGGAGGTGGTGTTTCAGGATCTCACCTTCTCCGGCTGGGCGCTGCTGATCGTCAACGGCCTGACCAACCTGACCGCAGCGGCGCTGCTGCTGGCCCGGAAGAGGGCGGGTGCGGTGCTGGGCGGTATCTTCGGCGTGACGCTGATGCTGTGGATCGGTATCCAGTTTTACATGTTCCCGCTGAACTTTATGTCCACCGCCTACTTTATTTTCGGCCTTTGCCAGGCGGCGGCCAGCTACGCGGCGTGGGTGTTCCGCAAGCAGGAGGCCTTTACCGTCAACAGGGCGGACTATCCCCACATCGGCGACGATCCCACCCGGCTGGTGGTGTTCTTCTCCCGCATGGGCTATGTGCGGAAGGTGGCCTATGAGGAGGCGAACCGCGCGGGTATGGCGTATTCGTTCCGCACGGTGGAGCTGCGCGATGCGCACCCGAACACGGCCCTTCTGGAGCTGACGGGCAAGAACGGCAAAAAGATGAGCCTGCAAGCCTCGTCCGTCGGCGGCGGTGCAATCGTCGTCAACAAGATCGACGGCATCAACGTGAACTTCACGGGCGACTTCAACACGCTGATCGTCCGCAATCAGGACGAGTCCGGCTCGGTCGCGGCGATCACGTCGATTTTAAGTCAGGTGCACATCAACGTGGCGAACATGAGCGTGAGCCGCCACCGCCGCGGGGGAAATGCGCTGATGGTCATTGAAACGGACCAGCACATCAAGCCTTATCAGGTGGAGTTTTTGGCGCAGCTGCCGAGCATTTTGTCTTTGACCTATTACGACAAGGAGGACGATGAAGATGGTTCTGGATTCGATGAAGCAAATCTTTGAGTGCTCGGAGCAGGAGCAGATCCCCTTTTGGGAGGTCGTCCTGCGCTATGATATGGACCTGCGGCAGGTGAGCCGTCAGGCCTCGATGGCAAAGATGCTCTCGACCTGGGAGGCCATTCAGGAAGCGGCGGACTCCTACACCGGCACGCAGCGCAGCGTGAGTGGTCTGGTCGGCGGCGACGGGCTCAAGATGCGCCTGTACGCGCGCCGCGGAGAGAGCATCGGCGGTGAATTCATGGACGAGGTCATCGTGCAGGCTATCTCCATGGCGGAGTCGAACGCCTGCATGCGCCGCATTGTGGCAGCACCGACGGCGGGCTCGTGCGGTGTGGTGCCGGCTGTGCTCTACCACTTGCAGAAGAGCCGCGAGTTCAGCGACATCCGCATCCTGCGCGCATTGGCTACGGCCGGCCTCATCGGTAACATTGTGAAGCAGAATGCCTCCATCTCGGGTGCCGAGGCCGGATGCCAGGCCGAAGTAGGGACCGCCTGCTCGATGGCCTCGGCAGCCGCCAACCAACTCTTCGGAGGAAGCCCCGCCCAGATAGAGTATGCCGCCGAAATGGGACTGGAACACCACTTGGGCATGACGTGCGACCCCGTGTGCGGACTGGTTCAGATACCCTGCATCGAGCGCAACGCCTATGCTGCCGCCCGTGCGTTGGACGCCAATCTCTACTCGTCGTTCACCGACGGCATGCACCGCGTTTCGTTCGACAAGGTGGTCGAAGTCATGAAACAGACGGGCAACGACCTTCCTTCACTCTACAAGGAAACCAGCGAAGGCGGACTGGCCAAGGACTACCGCCCGATGTAAACACCCGGCAGACGGACTGTTCCGAGACTTCCTGCCGGGAGTCCGACAGTCCGACAGCTGACTTATCACCGCCAACAACCCGCGTACAACGTACTGCATCCTTTTTGCAGTCTTACTGCAAACAAGAATGCAGCGACGCTGCAAAGCTGTGTGCAGTAACACTGCAAAGCCGTGTGCAGTAACACTGCAACCCGCGTGCAGTGACACTGCAACCTGCGTGCAGCAACAGTGCAACCTGTGTGCAGCGACAGTGCAACCTGCGTGCAGCGACCGTGCAGCCTGCATGCAGCAACCGTGCAGCCTGCATGCAGCGGCCAAAACCCTTGCGGCCGACGGAGCAGAAGCCTGCCGAAAAAGGATAGAACAAAAAGAGGGCGTATCGTCGGATACGCCCTCTTTCACCGCCAATGGCAGGAATTACCATCAGTCATCAATGTCAATCAGCTGTCCTTTCTTGTTGAACGTCAACGAAAGACCGTTACTCAGTCCCACTTCCACTTCACCGCGGTCGCGCTCAATCTTGGTGCATGTCATGCCCGGATATTGTGTTTCAATCATCTGCTTGGCATACGACGGAACCAATCCCTGCGGCAAAGCGGCACGCTTGCAATCCACTTCTTCCCAGCTTCCCTTACCGTCGAATTCGATTTTGGTACGGTCGGTCATCACTACTTCGTAGGTCTTCGAAAACAGTTCGCTTTCCACTTTGATATAAGAAATCTTCTTATCACCGAAATACTGTTTGATGAAGGTCTGGGGCGCAGCCGGAAGGTCCTTCGAATCCATTGTTATCACATCACCGGCTACTGAGAACTGAATAGTCAGGAGAGCCATCACTAAGAATGCAAAAATCTTTTTCATACGCTTTGTTTTTTAATGTTGGGTTAAATACTTGTTTCGAATCTTTTGATACTGCAAAGGAAACACCCGAATTTGGAAGAAATTGGGAAAAACAGAATGCTTTCTTCCTTTTTACACTATTTAACCAATGAAAAGACATGCATGCCTTCTTCCCAGCGATAGGTCAGCCGCAGCGAGCTGTTCGAGGCAATGGCCTGGCTGATAGCAAGGCCCAGTCCGTTGGATTCCTTCTTGCGATCCACACTGTGGGCAAAGCGGCGGAACAGCGTATCGGCATTCAGCGGAGCCGTACCGGTGTTCTTCACGACCAGCGACGAAGGCGTCGTCTCCACAATCAGGCGGCCACCGTCCACGTTGTGCAGCAAGGCGTTCTTCACCAGATTGCTCACCAGAATATGCGCCAGCGAGGCATTGCAACGAACGATGAAAGGCGTTTCGCCCTTCACCCGCTCCAACGCAATCTGCTTGTGCTCGTATATGTCCATCAGGTCGGGAAGCAAATCATCCAGAATGCCGTCCACCGACACTTCTTCCGTCTCGGCATACTGGCCGTTCTCGATGCGCGACAGCAGCAGCAAAGCCTTGTTCAGCTTCACGGCACGCCCCAGGGTGGAATAAATGGCGTCGAGTTCCTTCAGCTGTTCTTCGCTCATGCCTTCGCTTTCGGCCAGCAGTTCCAGCTTGCCGCGGGCAATGGCCAGCGGCGTCTGCAGTTCGTGCGAAGCGTTCTCGATGAACTGCTTCTGTTCCTCGTAGGCCTTGTGGCTGCGCGAAGCCATGTCGAAGGCGGCATCGCCCAGCATACGGAACTCACGAATGCCGGTCTCGTTCTCCAACGGGGGAACAGCGGCACCGGGTTGCAGACGTCGCAACCATTCCATCAGGCGGTTCATCGGTCGGAATATTTTCTTCAGAATGAGGCGCGTCCCCACAGCCGTACTGCACAGGAAGAGGACGAACAACGCAAGCAGATACCAGAACATGGCATTAACCATGTCGTCGCGTTCGAGGGTCGAAATCATCAGTTCCAATTCATAGAACTGACCGTCGGGCATCCGAAACGCTGTACGATAGACGCGCACCGGCTCGTCCTCGTTCTCGCTTTCCACATAGACAAACGAGTCGTAGAACATGTCGCGATAGTGCTCACCCTCCTCCACCGAGATGGGACGAAAGTAGTAGAAAGACATCAGATTGTCGCCTTCGGTCTGAAGCGTGGAAGGGTCGTACAGGGCATTGTTGATGATAATCTGGGCATAGTTCTCCAAGGTGTCGTCGGTCTCGTCCATCACCTCGTAAATAATGGTATAGTAGAACAACACACCCCACACAGCCATCAGCCCCAGCAACCAGAGCGACAGCTTGCGATAGGTATAGTGCAGCAGCTTCATACTTCCGACAGTTTATATCCGAAGCCGTAAACAGCTTTCAGTTCCACCGTGGCACCGGCCTGTTTCAGCTTCTTGCGCAGGTTCTTCACCTGCGAATAGATAAAGTCCAGCGAGTCGGCCTGGTCGATATTGTCGCCCCACACCGATTCGGCCAGGCTCATCTTGTTGATGACGCGGTTGGGATTGACCACAAAGTAGTAGAGCAAATCGAATTCTTTCCGGTTCAGTTGCAGGGCAACACCTTCGACCGTAGCCTGACGCTTGTCGGGATAGAGCAACAGATTGCCTATCGACACACTGGTGTCGCCGTTGTTCTGCCGTCGGCGTATCAGCGACTTGATGCGCGCGTTCAGTTCGGCCAGATGAAAAGGTTTGGTCAGATAGTCGTCGGCCCCCAGCTCTAAGCCGTCCACCTTGTCGTCGAGCGAATCCTTGGCCGAGATAATAAGCACGCTGTCGCTACGGCGCAACCGCTTCAACTCGCGAAGCAGGTCGAGGCCGCTGCCGCCGGGCAGCATAATGTCCAGCAGGATGCAGTCGTAGTCGTAGTCATTGATTTTATCAAGCACCGAGTTGTAGTCGGCAGCAGTCTCTACGACAAACTTCTCTTTCAGGAGCGAGGCGCGGATGGTTTCGCGCAAGTCCTGTTCGTCTTCAACAATCAGTATTTTCATGGCCACAAAGGAAATTAAGAAATCTGGAATCTTTCTGGAATCATTCGGCAGCGTCGTCTTCGTACAAGTCTTCCAGCAGTTCTTCCTGCGCCATCGACATCTTGCCGTCAGCCGACACCGTAATCCTTAAGGGAATATAAAGATCGGTTTGCGGATAGCAGACACTGGCCGCATAGATAAACCCCTGCGAGGTGGTCTTGTCGAACACCAACCCTTCGAGAATGGCGTTCTTCAGAAACTTCGCATCGACCAGCGAAGCAAAAGTTTCTTTGGTGAACACCTTGTCGAGCACCGTATGTTCGCCGCAGGTAAGGCGCAGCGTAATGCAATTGTCCACGTACTTCTCGCCCTGATCGTTCACCACTAACGGAAGACTTTCATCGGGCTGACGCTTGACGTGCGACAGATACTTCTTTCCACGATAGTCAATCGGAGTCTTTATGTCGGACACTTGCATGCGTTGCGGTCCCTTCACTTCCACACTGTCCTGCCCCACGACCTGCAAGTCGTCCGTCTTATCCTTCTTGGCCGACGAGCATGCAGCCAGCAGACCGAGCACAACCCATGCAAACAGATAGAATAATCTCTTCATCTTCTTTTCTTTATTTGTAATGCTTGACCGCACAAAGATAATGCAAACTTAAGAGTAGAGCAAAATCATGAACAAAAAAAGAGGAATGTGAGCCTGGCAAACCTTCATTTCTTCCGGCTTGCCGTCACATTCCTCAACCCGATCAATTAACCAAAGAGTACAAAATTACAGTTTAACCGTAACCTTCTTACCCTTATAAACAACCACCTTTTCATTTCCGTCGGGTGTGCAAACCGTAAACTTGCGTTCGGTCAGCATACCTTCGTAAGCTCCTTTCCGGGCACCGATAGTCAGCGTATGCTTGGCATCGTTCCAAGTCATAGGTATTTCGGTGTAAGCGCCCGATTCGTAATTATAGTTATCACCTTCATCTTCGTAAAGGGTAAAGCTTCCGTCAGCTCCCGGATAAACACGTACAGTCAGATTATCCCACTTCTTCTCGCTTGTATATTGCACGTCGGGACCAATAGGAAGAATGCTTCCGGCACGCACAAAGAGGGGAATACGATCAAGAGTCGTAGTAATCTTCAGATTCTGTCCGCCTTCCGAGTATTCATTGGTCCAGTAATCATACCATCCGCATCCGGCAGGCAGATAGACCTCCATGCTCTTCGACTGGGTAAAGTCGGCAGCCAGAACGGGAGTATCGGCTTTCTTGTTACCTTGTCCCCAACCTTCGTTCTCCTTCAGTTGTTTCTGCTTCTGTTCGGGAGTATATTGGGCATGCAGCACCGGTGCTACCAGCAACGACTTACCAAACATATATTCATTGCCGATGTTCCACGTCTTCTTGTCGTTCAGGAAGTCCATGAACAGTGCACGCATGAACGTTGACTGGCGATGACTTACCTCCCAGGAAGTAGAATACAGATAGGGCAGCAACGAGTAACGCAGCTTCACAGCGTCAACCAGTGCATCGTAAACAGGCTCGCCTGCCTTGCCATACCAATAGAACTCGCGGGAAACGTCGGCTCCGTGGCTACGCATCATCGGACAGAAAGCTCCGAACTGCACCCAGCGGACATACAGTTCCTGATACATCGGGTTCTTCGTAGCGCTGTTGTCGCCAAAGTTTGTATTGTACGAACCGGCGAAGAAACCACCCAGGTCGGAATTCCAGTGAGGCATACCGGTCAGCGAGAAGTTCAGTCCGGCAGTCACCTGACGGCGGAACATGTCCCACGACGACTGTACGTCGCCCGACCATACGTTAGAGCCGTAACGTTGCTGTCCTAAGAAGCCCGAACGGGTCAGGATGATCACACGTTTATCTTTCGTCACTTCACGCTGGTGGTCGGATACACCGCCCACGGTCATCAGCGGATAAGCATTGCGGACACTGCGGTAGGAACCCAGATAAGTCTGACGGTCGAAATCGCTGGCCTTCTGGTTGAAGTGGTCAGGTTCGGTAGAATCCATCCACCAGCCATCAACGCCCAGACGGAAAAGTCCTTTGTTCAGATAGTCCCAATAAATATCGCGTGCTTTCGGATTATAAGCATCGTACACGCGTACGCCGGAAGGATATTCCGGATTGGGCGGCCAACCTTCTACACCCGATTGCGGCCATGTCTCGATGTCGAACAACAGGCCTTCCTTATCCAAAGCACGGTAAGGCTTCGTAGCCGGTCCGAACGACGACCAGATGGAAATCATCAGATGTGCATTCAGCGCATGAATGTCGTCAATCATCTGTTGCGGACGGCTGAAAGTCGGGTTCTGGAAGTCCATGGCGTTCCACAGATAGTTGTGCCCCCAATACTGCCAGTCCTGAATGATGCAGTCCAAAGGAATACCCAGTTCGCGATACTTCTTTACGACACCCACTGTTTCGTCCTGACTTTTATAGCGTTCCTTGCTCTGCATGAAGCCATAGCTCCACAACGGCATCATGGGTACTTCGCCGGTCAGTGCACGCACCTGAGCAATTACTCCGTCGGCCGAACCTCCATACATGAAGTAATAGTCGATGCAATCGCCTACTTCCGAACGGAAAGAGGTTTCCTTCTCGTTATCGGTATAAGTAGTGGCTGAATAGTTATCCCAGAAGACGCCATAACCTTTTGTGGACTGGAAGATGGGAGATACGTCTTCTACATTGCCCTGTACAAGCACTTTGGTCATATTGCGCTGCATCATCTGGCCGTTCTGCAGCTGGCCGAGTCCGTAAAGACCTTCTTCCTTATCCACGGTGAAGCCCTGATAAACGGAATATGTAGCCTTGCCGGCATCGTTGAAAGGAGTAAAGGCCTGATTGTTCTCCTGTTCCTTCAGCAACAGGCTGCCGTCAGCCTTTGCATACGACAGCACACCGGTTTTGGTATCAAGTGTCACCACCAGCACGGGGCTCTTCATGACAATCTCGCCATTATCCGATGTAGATACCTTCACGTCCGACTTTTCGGGAAGAGCAATCACCGAAAGGCTTTTCTTATCTACCGTCTTGCCTTGCGGAGTCTTCAGCACACGAAGGCTGTTTGGATTGAACCACTGCACTTCCACATCCATCTGCTTGCTCGGGATGGAAGTCTTGATGCCGCTTTCCGTCTGCTGATAGGTCTGCGACCAAGCTAACGCCGTGCACAGACAGAGAGCCATTGTTACAAAGTTTCTTTTCATATTGTAATTTGCCATTGTTCATGCTTGTCAGAGGTTGCATGCAGACAGATTCGACACACAACCCTCTGATTCGCAGTATAGTTATTATTAATGTTTGTCTTAAATATCAGATAAAAATAGAGAAGAAGGATTATTTGAATTCCCACCAATCCAACATAAACAGATTGCCCTTCTGCATGGGTGAACCCTTGAATACAAAGTACAAGTCGTGTACACCTGCCACTTTCTTTACCTTGGTTTCAAACTCACGCAACTCGTCCTTGGTATGGGTTATCTTGACAGTACCTATGCAATCACCATCTTTAGAGTCAAGACGGATTTCCATGAAGCCGCCATACAGATGGCAGGAAGCCGAAACCTTGAACGAAGAAGCGCCTTTCTTGAAATCGACACCTTTCACCATCAGATATTCGCCATCGTCGATATCGTTCACCAACTGATTCCAGTGGTCACGTGCCCACGGACTCTTCTGGGTCGTCTTCAGCCCATATCCCCAGGCCATTGTTTCAGCCTCTACCTTCCGATACGGATTAAAGCTTTCGATCTGCTCTAACTTACAATCCTGGAAATAAGGCAACTCCTTGATTGTTCCGTCGGCATTGTACTCCATTTCAGCGGCTGAAACCGAACGGCGTTCGGCATGACGGCTGGTCTGGAAACGGAAGATATCGTAATTCTGACCAAAGCAATACGATTTACCTTTATAGTCGATAATGCCGGGATGATTACCGCGGGTACGGGGCGTATGATCCATGATGTGGCCTTTATACTCCCAAGGGCCTGTAGGGCTATCGCTCATCGCATAGCCGATACCTTCGGGACAACAAGTAGAAGCAAAAGCAAGATAATAGTGGCCATTGCGCTTGTAGAACCAGGGGCCTTCCTGATAGTCCTGTATTTTCGGCAACTTCATAATCTCGCCCGAATAAGAAATCATATCCTCGTTAAGTTTTACACAATAGAGATTAGGATTTCCCCAATACATATAAGCTTGGCCATCATCATCAATAAATACAGTCGGATCGATGTCGTCCCAATGCTCTCTTTGCCAAACCAAAGGCTTTCCAATAGGATCCTTGAATGGTCCGAAAGGAGAATCGCTCACCAACACGCCGATGCCATGACCGTGTATCGGGCAATACATGTACCACTTTCCGTTACGGTTGACCACGCTGATAGCCCAAGCACCATTGTCTCCTTTATACCACTTGTTAAAGTCGCGTAAGGATGCCACCGGTCCGCGATCCTGCCAGTTGACCATATCGGTAGAAGTGTAGAGCAGCCAGTTCTGCATCTTGAAGTTCTCGGCATCGTCTTCATCATGACTCGTGTAAAGATAAATCGTATCGTTGTAAACAATCGGTGCTGGATCGGCCGTGTATTTAGTCTGAATAATGGGCATATTCAGTTTAGGCCATTCATTGTCGGCGTTTTGTGCCATCATCATCCCGGATACGCCTAAAAGCAATCCGGCAATTCCTAATTTTACTTTTTCCATGATATAGATAATAATCGAATAAAGATTGATAACGGGAGCAAAATTAGCTAAAAACGCCGTAGAAGGACACTACAAATGTTGAAACAAACAACAATTTCGTTGAAAACACACTTTTTCCGTCAGTGTTTTCTCGACTTATCGGCATATTGGGAAGGCCGTACACCAAACTCCTCCTGAAAGCATTTGCTGAAATAGCTCGAAGTACTGAAGCCCACACTGTCGGTGACTTCAGCCACCGTATAGCCTTCCTCCAACAACTGGGCAGCACGTTTCAGGCGAACCGAACGTATAAAGTTTGTCGGAGTTTTTCCTACCACAGCCACCAGTTTCCGATACAGGCCTGTACGATCCATCCCCATATCATGACTCAACACTTCTACCGAATACTCCGGATTGTTGAGGTTCTGTTCTACGAAATGCAATGCCTTCCGAATGAAGGCTTCATCGGCATCACTCAACAGCATCCGGCCGTCAGTTTGTTCTTCGGGCACGGCATGCAGCTGTTCTTTCCGATGCTCTTGCTGCTCTAACAGGCGACGCATATCGACCAACAGTTCGTCCAGGTTCAAGGTCTTTTCGTCGGCAGGAAGTGGCAGTAATACTCCCTCGGAAAGTTGCCCGACCAGCGACTGCAACTCCAATGCATGCTGCTGGATAGCCTGCAGTTGCATCTTACTTCTACCCTCGTCCGTATGTTTCAACAGCGAATCCAACGGAGAAATAATCTTTCCGACGGGTTCCTGCAATTCCTGCTTGATGTTCTGCAGGAAAATGGTTTTCATCTCGTCCAGTTTTTCTTTCTGCTCGCGCATCAGATGACGGCGTTTACTGCGGACGTACTTCATCAGGATAAAGACTACTCCTCCCACTATCAGCAGGAAATAAAGTACAATGGCATATCCGGTGCGCCAGAAAGGCGTTTTCACTAATATATGAAGCTCGGCATACTGTTCCGACCAGTTTCTGCCATTGCCGGCAGCCCTTACTTTGAACACGTATCTACCCGAAGGCAAGTCTGTATAAGTCACATATCCCTTACCATCGGCCGAATGGATTTCCCTCTCCATCTTGTCGATGCCCTCTAACTGATAGCGGTAATAGGTCTGAGTAGGATTAACGTAATTCATGGCCGAGAACTCTATCGTAAAGAAATTCTGGTCGTGCTCCAATTCAATCTCGCGTGTCATCGTTACAGGTCGTTCCAAAATCACATTACCATGATATGCTTTCCCGCTTTCCACCCGCTCACCAAACAGGCTGAAACCGACAAATAAAGGTAAATAAGCGCTTTGTTCGGCCGTGACCGACGAAGGACTCAGACGGTTAAACCCATTGATTCCACCCCAGTACAATGTTCCGTCGGAAGCCTCGTAAACCGAACGTTCGCAAAATTCGTCAGCAATCACTCCATCAAAACGGTTGAAGTTCACAAACGAATACTTTGGTCCGGCAGACGTTTTGTCCACAGTCAGATGACTGATTCCGTTTGCCGTCGATACCCAAAGCGTTCCGTCGGACGTACGGAGCAAGGAACGTACCGAATTGTTCACCAAACCATCCGACGTATAGAAGATGCGCTCATCACCCGTCACAGCGTTCCATAGCAGAAGTCCATCTTCCAGACCTATCCAGTAACATCCATCTCCGGCATAGGCAATGGCATTGCAAGCATGACAAACGATGTGGGATTCGGCCTTTTTCTTCCGTCTGTCATATACAAACCATCCCTGCCGCGTGATGCCGGCCAACGTATCCTTCCCTACCGCTATCGTCTGTAGAACCACTCCGTCCACTCCCGGAATGTTCATGTCGGATGTCCGCTCCGAAGACAACGATCCATGCTGATAAAGGGATATTTCACCCGTCTGCGGCATAAAGAGGTAATTTCGTCCGTCCGCCGTCACTATCACGTTGCCTTCATCCGTTTCATCGAATCCGGTTACATGCACCGTCGCGTCCTCCGGCAACGGAAACAACGCCTTGCCTATATTCTGAAAACGGAACCGGTCCGGATGATAATAAAGGATGCCACGGTTCAAAGTCCCTATCCACATGCCTCCCTGGCGGTCGTTGTATAGCGTACTCAGCTCCGTATCTATCCTCTGACCGTCCACCAACTTCAAGAACGGCAGATTCTGTATTTTCCTTAGGTCAGATGAAATATTGAACAAGCCCTCCGGCCCACTTACCCAAATGCTGCCGCTGCGGTCAATAGAAAGGTGATTGAACCAGGCATCGGTAGCCATCACGAGGCGCCACTTCCTTTCGTCAACATCATAATTCAGCATGACGCCACCGGCATTTCCATTGCATAACTGATAAAAGGTATGTGCACCCTGCACCACGTAGGACGTGTTTCCATAATGTCCTGCCGGAAGTCCGTCGGGACGTTCACGACGATACAGCTCACGACCGGAAACCAGATCGCGGCACACCAGCAAGCCCGAACGGTAAAACAGATACAACTTACCATCGAGCACGCCCAAATCGTAAAGCTGATCTCCCCCCAACGAAACATTCCGTAAAAAGACGGACACCTTACGACCGCCTTTCTGCAGACGCAACAATTCATCCCGGGCACTGACAAACCACCATGTCTGCTCCTTATCCATAAACAGGTCTTTCACCGGAGTATCTATGCCCCACTGAGCCAACAGACTATCGGGACGGACAACAAACTCTTCACGTCCGATGTCGGCTACCAGCAGACGATACTGATTCTTAATCCACATATAGCCGTTGGCATCTATATAAGAATGGTGAAATCCGGAATATTCGGTCAGACGGCAGAAGTGCCTTTGGTCATAATGCAAATAACCGAAGCTGGTACCATCGTAGATATTCAGCTGCCCTTCCGTCATAATCGCCATGCGCCCATCGGGCAACTGGGCGATGTTTCTCACTTTATTGCTCGACAAACCTTGCGAAGCGTCTATCGGTGTAAAGGCGTAATGATTCTCCGAAAAAACAGGCAAGGCGACCATCAGCCAACATGCCAGGCATACCAACCGCCATACGGCACACCATCCGCTGCCCGTTACCTTACAACCCCGTTTCTGCCCTGTCATAAACAACATATTTTATTTTCCATTTGATGCGGCAAACTTACGAAAAAACTTTGTTTTATCGTGCCGCCACGCTAAAAATCAATCGCCATGCCGCACAGCCAAAGTGCCACTTCAGCCAGCTAAAGAACTACTTTACGCTGCCAAAGAGGGACTTTAGCATGTTCAACACCCACATTACTCACGCTTTCACCCTACTTTAAACGTTATTTCCCCGAAAGTGCCTTCACGCCTTCACTTCAGCGCAACGCATTCATTACAAACGAGTTCCGGTGAAAGCAAGGCTTCACGGCCGGTATCACCATCCGATCGGTCGGGGATGGTTTCACTTTTCTCCACGTTACATTTCACTTGCACGTACGTTACATGCCCTATCGTTTCACCTGCCTTTGAAAGAAGCCCAATCACCTCCAATAAAGTCGTTTGAAGCCTCAACGCAACAGTTGTGAAAGATGAAGCTTCACCATATTCAACTGTATATCAATGCCAAAACCGTTCGTGAAGGCGTGAAAGCAATTTCGGGAAAAATAAAATCAAGTGGTGGGTGAAACCACAGTCCGCCGCATCCCGACAACAAGAGATGTTTCACCCACCACGAGTAAGCATTTACTCCCACACAAGTGTCGCTCGCGAGCCGTGCAAGTGTGGAACGCGAGCCGTACAAGTGTTGTTCGGGAGCCATGCAAGTGTTTCATACGAGCTTCTTTCCACTAATCCAAGCCCCTTCCGACTGTACCTGACATATCCGGACAACCGTTCCATTACATGTTTTCAAGCGAAAAAATAGAATTGGCTACACTTTTTGGAACGAATATCATCATTCCCTTCACAATTTTCAAGGCAAGCAAAACAGTCCGGATTAAGAATCAAAGCAGATATTCAGCATTGACAAGTTAGTGAGGATTATTCTCATAGTTATGAGAAGAGCATTCTCACTATTATGAGAAAACTATTCTCATAGGTATGAGAATGGCTTTCTCACAGTTAGAGAACAGAAGAGAAACGGTAAGAACGAAGTGAAGTGATAACTTCCTTTTTACCCCCTTAAACAAAAGTTGCGAAACATGAATAAAGACCGTCAAACAGTCAGCAAACTTAAATCGATGTCGGGAATGACAACGTCTGCGATCTTATCCTTGACTAGAAATCCCATATAAAGCGGAATGGTAAGCACTTCTCCCTCGCGTCCTACATTATACTGGCCCAGCTTAATTGCATGATTGACATGATAGACGTCCTTGTTCTTAAGAACCGTGGTCATGCTTTTGGCCTTACCACTCTTAGCCTTCACTTCAAGAATAACGCATTCCCCCTTGAATCTTATCAGGAAGTCCAACTCAAGCCCACTATCCTTATGGAAATAATACAGCTTTTGCCCGGACTTACACAAAAAATCGGCCATGAGATTCTCGAAGATTGCTCCTTTGTATCCCAAAAGATTCCCCTTCAGGATGTCTGCCTGCGTACCATAGTCAAGCATAGCCATAAGAAGACCTATATCTGTAGTATATATTTTGAAACTGTCTTTAATGGAATTACCTTCTAATGGCAGTTCCGTAATCTGTGTGTTATAGCACCTCCTGACTACCCCTGCATCCTCTAACCATTGGATGCTACCGATGTATTGTGAAGCCCTTCCTCCTTTCCGGACGATGGAATACTGAAACTTCTTGTTTTCCTTAGCCAATTGCTTGGGTATAGACTCGAAACATTCGCGAATACGAGGCTTGTCTGCATCATCCGCATATTTAACCATATCCTCTTCGTATCCAGCTATAAGATTGCGCTGCACCTTATATATAAGCTCAATATTTTTGGTTTCAAGAAAACAATTCACCACTTCCGGCAAACCTCCGACAATGACATATCTGTACAGCAGCTCCATCATAGCTTTATGAATCCCACTTGGAACAGCCCTTTCGTTTTCAAAACATGACTTAACGGAATCAATAACCATATCACTGATTCCGTTTGCCCATAAAAATTCCTCAAAATCCAATGGGTACATATCAATCACAGTCTCGTACCCTACAGGAACAGAGTCTTGCCCTTCTTCCTCTTCCTTATTCTTTTTACTTCTGCCGTATCCTTTCACACCTAAAAGAAAGCCTGTAGCAATGACATCAAAACGGCCGTCTATATGAAATGATTTCAAGGCTGTCCGTGCTTCCTTACACTCCTGAATCTCGTCAAGGATAATGCAGGTTTTCCCATCAATGAAACGACTGCCAGGAATCAAAGCCGAAAGGTTGAGGACAATCGTATCGACATCCATATTACCGGTAAAAGCAGACTTCTTGTCAGGTTCAAGAATGAAATTCATATAAACCACGCTCTCGTAGTTCTCCTTTGCAAATTTCCGGACGATATATGTCTTTCCACACTGACGAATACCTTTTATTACAAGAGGCTTTTTATCCTCAGACTTTTTCCACTTGGCCAAATATGTTTCTATCTTCCTTTTAAGCATAGTTTCTTCGATTCATCTTTGCAAATTTACATTTTTCCAAGCGAATAAACAAAAACTATTACACTTTTTCAAACGAATAAATAAGGTTTGCTACATTTTTTGGAACGAATATCATCACTCACCACACACTTTTCCAAGCGAATCAAACAATCCGGATAAGAATCACATCAGATATTCAGCATTGACAAGTTAGTGAGGATTATTCTCATGGTTAGAGAACGGGAGGGAAATGGTAAGGAAGAGGAAAGGTTAATGTAATATCTAATTAACATGAGTTCGATATAAAATTAAAAAATAGTCAGTTGCCCGTCATTGATAAACTTCACATCAATGGCGGGTTTCTTCTCAAAGAAACAATAAGCAACTGTCGCCGAAAGGAATTTGCAATGAAGTTGTTAAAGGAACGATGCCTGGAATGTTCAATCTGTGCAATATTCTTCAGATCGTCATTAACCGTTTCAATCAAGACCCTTTTTCTGAGCAAAATCTTGTCAACGATACTCATCAGGGAGTTTCTCATATTGTTTTTAACCTTAGTGAGAAGCTATATACCATTAAAGAAAAGGTTCTCAAACAGAGTTTGGCCAATATATCCCTTGTATGCACATAATTTTCCTCTGATATTCTCCAAAAACTTGCCCTGTTTCAACGGCTCCCGATCATCCACATTACTCCAATTGTTTGGTGAATATTTTATTGTACAATACTCAGACTTTTTATATACAAAATTATTTTTTTATAACTTTCTTTGCCTTTTCTATCACTATTGGACCATACTTAATAGCAACGCGTCCTGCTGCTGCTACTACTAACGCTCCAAAAGCCTTTGCCAATCTTGCTACTTTTAATGGATCCATAAAATTAATTATTAAAATATTTTACTTCCTGTCGATTACACTCAATATCTATTGGTGACTGCTCCAATTGATTTATACCTAGTGCCAAAGATTTATTAAATTCTAAAATTTCTCGCAATCCAGTATCACGAGTACCTATTAAAAATTCCATGTTTCTTAAAAAACGTGAAGTTAAATTATTATTACAATAATCATTAAAAGACTTATGATTTTGAGAAATCGCAGTAGGAGGTAAACCTTTACATCCTAATATAATATCAGACAATACAATTAAACGTGTATATAATCTCATTTCATATATAAACTCCTTATAAATCTCTCTATATTTACTTATTAAAGCAGTAATCCTAAATGCTTCCCTATAAAAAACTTGAAAATTATTTTTGGGAGCTTGAGATAATTTCTTAATTTTATCATCTAATGATTGATGAATCGCAGATAAACCTTGTTGCATATCAAGATTAACAACATTAGCAAAGTTCTGCATTTCATCTTCTGATTTAAAATAAGGGTATAAATCAACAAAAGCCTTAAAAGATCCTATAACCTTACTAATACGATCATACTGTTGCCCTTTTAATACATTTTGAACAAATTCACAAACATCATCAAGTTTTACCATAACAGTCTGTATCATAGCCATCATAGCTAAAGTTGATAAAGCTCCAGTAATTTTTTCAAAATTTGTTCTTTCACTTACACAGGCTTGACCTTTTATTCCTTTTTGACCATCAATACGAATATTAGGAGTATAATTACCTGGACTCTTATGAGAATCATCAAAATGAGCTTTTCCATCATTTATCATCTGTCGTAACTCTGTTGGAATTTCAATAACAAATTCTCGCGAATTTGACATTTGATTTAAAGCATCAAGAATAACAGCACCGCACTCTAGATTATTTAGCATATTAGTACGATTATGTTTTGAAACTTCATCTACAAATTCAGGAATGCCATAATATACCAATATATCATTACTCTGAGAGATACTTTCACTCAAAGTTGTTTTTCCTTTTACTATCAACCTATCATTCATCTTTCTATTTATTTATATCCAATAATAACCAAAAGCGTGAGCCCCTTGCCTCCTCCCTTCATCAAAATCAGGCATCGCCAAACGCCTCGTAGAAATGAATAAAGAAACAATACTCACGCCGTATTGATATGTAAGTAATCCATACTGGCATAAGCCAATATGGGCATACATATACAAACACGAATGAGCGCCATATTGTCTCTATCCTTCTACTTTGAAATTTGGCGATTTCGATTTTAGGATAAAGCAAAAAACGCTTTCTTATGTAAACATATTGACCGCTTAGGCAGTCAATACACTGCAAATATACGTTTTTGTTCAATATGGCACTCTTTTTTCATCAAATTATTTTTGCTTTTATTCAGTTCTATTCAGCGAATATACTCAGTTCCCTACTCGTATTGCCTGTACATATCCCTGACAATCCCACGCATTTTGTCTATTAAAGAAGCCGGAGCAAGGACTTTCAAAGATGAGCCATACGAAAGCAACTCCTGTACAAAATCGAGTGTGGGACGTAACCTCATACGAAACGTCATAGAGAGTTCATCCTGCGACATAAGAACCTGACTATGATGAAGGGGACGGGTCTTGATATAGTTGCCTTGCTGCAGATTGAACCTCAACACAACATCTTCTACTGGGGTATCGTCACGAATAATGCCGTAAGTATCGTCAAACAAGACTTGTGGTAATTTGTCCGACTGCATCTTGAAGCCTTCGCGGCTGACTTCCGCACTGCCCATACGATCGAACGAATACACCCGTAATCCTTCCCGTTCTCTGCAAAAGCCAACCAGATACCAACGCTGTTTGAAGAACTTCACAAAATAAGGTTCCACCGTAAACGTATGAGCTTCGGCCCAATAGGAATGATAGACAAGCGTGATACACTTATTCTTCATCATCGCTTCAGTTATAGCATCCAGATGCTCCTCGCCGCCAAAAGTGGTTTCCAATACAATCCGGTCGGCCAACTTCTTACGCCGTGCAATCACGTCAGAAGAAGAAGTTGTTTGGATAAGCCACTGATTCAATGCCGAACGATTGAGCATTTCGGGAGAATCAATATAATATTCGTTTGTACGACGATCACATTCTATGTTGATATCGAACATCTCTTCGGCCATCCGCTTATACTTCATAAAAGTATTGCGATGCAATTCCATGCCGTACTCTCCACTATACTCCTGCCAGGCATCCTGTATTTCTGCTAGTCTGACACGTTTGCGGCGCAACAACAAGCTTACCAACCATATACTTATCCGGTTTTTCATACTTCAAATATTATTCTATCCAATTTTTTGTGCACAAAAATAGCGAAAGGATGCATCATTTTCGTGTGCAAGCTACCAATATCTTTGCACCAATAAAAGAAATCAAACTAATATACAAAAAACGATGAAAGGAATCATTCAAAAAATCGAGCATGGTATCTATACACATACCTATTACGCTAATCAAAAAGAATTTGGCTATTTCGTAATAGCCAAGTTAACAAACAATGAGATTGTGGATATCACCCAAGAAATGCGTCATCATTTCTCAATTCACCAGTTCAAGAACAGGACCATACGTAAATTAAACAACAGACTGAAAGGAAGGTGTATCTATTATCAATACAACACGTACATCATGCTGAATACGCCTTACCCAAAAACATTTAACCCAAGTCGATAGAACAAATCCATCGAAATAAAAGCAAAAAACAAATTTAAAAACAACAGAATAATGAAAAGGTTATTGAACATTATCACAGTACTTATGATCATCGTCTTAGGTACCGGATGCAGAAATGACGAAACGGGTGTAATTTATACCCGAACAGACGGGGAATTCCTGACAGCCATACAAATGTTTGAAAACGGGAAAATACTTGTTTCGGGAATACCATTGTGGAAGTTCGATGAAAACGAAGACCTATACATGTGTTACGGACAAACAATGTTAGCAGCCAATTATCAAAAGGGTGACGGATTTGCATACCTCATGAACGGTACTGACACCACGAACGAGCGTATTTATTTCGAAAAAGATGGCATCAAAATTCAAAATCAAATCTACAAACCGGATAAAAGAGTTAAAAGGATAGAGCCTAAAGGGAAATATGGCGGCAAATGTTATGCAGCCAGCAATGATGAAGGAGGTGCTTTTCTGGTATTTATCAACGACAAGAAGCTGTTATTTCTGAGTTATAACACACACAGAATCACTAAGAAGACCTTTAGTAATTATACTATATCTGATAAGAAGATTCTCGCTGACGAACTGAACATGGTATTCAAAGACGAAGGAGACGAACGATTGATTATGGACAACGATTGGACAACAATCATCTTCAAATATAAAGAGAACATGGATGATTACACTCTATGGGACAAAATATTATCAAACGAAAATTAAAAAGCCTTATGTACATTCAAACCCAAAAAACTCAACAGAAAAAGAACCTTATCAACGAGCTCTGTATTCTGATGAACCGAAAGAAAATATACACACGCACACTGATAGATCCTCTTTCGGTGATGATAGGGATAGTCATCGTCCCGACCATCTACAAACTTTTGGAACTGTTTTATCAGACGGACGGTAGAAGTGCTATTCGAGAAATGCGAATAAACCTTGGTGGCGACTCATCAATACTGATTTTTGTCATCTTATGCTCACTCATCGGCTTATGCTATCTGAACTTTCTAAATAGGAAAGATGAAAAACAAAAAGAAGAGCACCTGATACAGGAAGCACAAAAACAATTGGATAACCCGGATATCAAAGCCGTACTTTCCTTATTGAGGAAAGAATAAAACAGAAAAATACAATTATAACAAAATGTCATTCTGAATAAAGCCGAAGAAATTAAAGAAACAAGTAGCATTCTTAAGATTCTTCGCTTTGCTCAGAATGACAAAATGTTAGTCCGTAAAAGAGTTTTCGGACAGTTTCCGCTTTGCAAAGATGAGTTTTTCTGTTTCAGACAACATTCTTTAGTATAGAAAATATTTCGCATAACACCTTTTTAACAAACAACCACACCGTTTTCACGCCCTTTTGCTTATCTTTGAGCCCAAACTATAGTATCCGATATGCCCGATTATGATTTAATAGCCATTTTAGGCCCTACCGCATCAGGAAAAACCCAGTTTGCCACAGCCTTGGCCAACAAACTGGATACAGAAATCATCAGTGCCGATTCCCGCCAGATTTACAGAGGAATGGACATTGGCACGGGAAAAGACTTGGCAGATTATACCATGGACGGAAAGCAGATCCCTTATCATCTGATTGACATCGTCGAACCCGGATATAAATACAACGTCTTTGAATATCAGCGCGATTTCCTGACAGCCTACAACGGCATCAGGCAGAAAGGCAAAATCCCCATCATGTGTGGCGGAACGGGCATGTATCTGGAATCGGTACTGAAAGGCTACCGGTTGCTTCCGGTACCCGAAAATCCCCAATTGCGCGCACAACTGGCCGACAAGTCCCTGGACGAACTGACCGAGATATTGAAGCGATACAAAACCCTGCACAATACGACCGACGTGGATACTGCCAAACGGGCGATACGTGCCATCGAAATAGAAGAGTATTATGCACACACACCGGTTGAAGAACGTTCCTTTCCCCAACTGAACAGCCTGATTATAGGAATAGACATCGACCGGGAGCTGCGTCGCGAAAAAATAACCCGAAGATTGCATCAACGGCTGGAAGAAGGCATGGTCAACGAAGTACGCAGCCTGCTGGACAAAGGAATCAGTCCCGAAGATCTCATCTACTATGGATTGGAGTACAAATATCTGACGCTATACGTCATAGGCAAACTGACATACGAACAGATGTTCCACGACCTGGAAATAGCCATCCACCAGTTTGCCAAACGGCAAATGACGTGGTTCAGAGGCATGGAACGACGAGGATTCACCATCCACTGGATAGACGCCCAATGGCCCATGGAAGAAAAAACAGCATTTGCAATCCGTTTAATTGAACAATAAATTAAAAGCTCATGAGTGTAGAACCCAACAAGTGGGGAATCATATACAACCCCAAAGCCGGAACACGGAAAGCACAGAAACGATGGAAAGAAATCAAAGAGTACATGGACAGTAAAGGGGTAGCCTACGACTATGTACAATCTGAAGGCTTCGGATCGGTAGAAAGACTTGCCGGGATACTTGCCAACAACGGCTATCGCACCATTGTCATCGTAGGAGGTGACGGCGCACTGAACGACGCCATCAACGGCATCATGCACTCGGATGCAGACGACAAAGAGAACATCTCCATCGGAATCATACCCAACGGAATAGGGAATGATTTTGCCAAATACTGGGACATCGGTTCGGAATACAAGGAAGCCGTTGATTATATTATCGAAGGCAGACGACGGAAAATCGATGTCGGCACCTGCTACTATTACGACGGTGAGAAACACCAGACGCGCTACTTCCTGAATGCCATCAACATCGGATTGGGAGCCCGCATCGTAAAAATCACCGACCAGTGCAAACGCTTTTGGGGAGTGAAGGCATTGTCATACTTCATGGCCCTGATATCCATCATCTTCCAACGGAAACTCTACCGCATGCACCTCAAGATAAACGGTGAACACATCCGCGGACGCATCATGACGGTATGCATAGGCAGTGCCTGGGGATACGGACAGGCTCCCAGTGCGGTGCCCTATAACGGATGGTTGGACGTGTCGGTCATCTATCGGCCGGAATTGCTGCAACTATGGTCCGGATTGTGGATGCTTATCCAGGGACGAATACTCAACCACAAGGTGGTAAAACCCTACCGCACACAGAAAGTAAAAGTACTGCGGGCACAAAATGCTTCTGTCGATCTGGACGGACGCATACTGGACCGTCATTTTCCGTTAGACATCGGAGTATTGCACGAAGCAATCACCCTGATTATCCCCAACTGATAGAGCCGATACCCATGCTGGCCAAACGGTCAGGACAGGGGTCGGAACAAAATCAGACATAGATTCTCAAACAGATAAAAATGAAAGCATTATGATAGAATTAAAAAACAACCCGGCCGGCAACTTTTTCCTGATTGCCGGACCTTGTGTCATCGAAGGAGAAGAAATGGCACTGCGCATTGCCGAACGCATCGTAAAAATCACCGAAAAGCTGAAAATACCCTATGTATTCAAAGGCTCGTACCGCAAAGCCAACCGCTCGCGACTGGATTCGTTCACAGGCATCGGCGACGATAAGGCACTGCACATTCTGAAAAAGGTGCACGACACCTTCGGAGTGCCCACCATTACCGACATTCATGCTGCCGACGAAGCCGAAATGGCAGCCGAATACGTTGACATGCTGCAAATACCGGCCTTCTTATGCCGACAGACCGACCTGTTAGTAGCAGCAGCCAAGACAGGGAAAACAATCAATATCAAGAAAGGACAGTTTCTGTCTCCCCTTGCCATGCGTTTCGCAGCCGAAAAGGTAGTAGAAGCCGGTAACAAACACGTCATGCTGACCGAACGCGGAACAACTTTCGGCTATCAGGACTTGGTTATAGACTATCGCGGCATTCCCGAAATGCAGTCATTCGGCTATCCGGTGATACTCGATGCCACCCATTCGCTGCAACAACCCAATCAAGCTAGCGGAGTTACCGGAGGAATGCCACAGCTCATTGAAACTGTAGCCAAAGCAGGCATTGCAGTAGGAGTGGACGGACTGTTTATCGAAACCCACGAAAATCCGGCTGTGGCCAAAAGCGACGGTGCCAACATGCTCAAACTGGATTTACTGGAAGGCCTGCTTACCAAATTGGTTAGAATAAGGGAAGCTATCAAGGAACCGTAAGCCCGACGGCCAACCGAAACAAGAAAATATTTTTGGAGGCGCATGTGATTTATTCCTCCATTCACCGACAGATAGACCAGAACAACTTAATAAATTGAGAAATGAAACATTTATTTCGTAAATTAGGAATTGCCGTCATCATGCTATGCGGCAGTTTCCAACTGGCATCGGCTCAGATGCAGATGCCTCCCATCCCGGTAGATAAAGATGTACGCATCGGACATCTTGATAACGGACTGACCTATTACATCCGCCACAATGCCTTGCCGGAGCATCGTGTTGAATTCCACATCGCACAAAAGGTCGGCTCCATCCTTGAAGAGCCTCAACAACGCGGATTGGCTCACTTCCTGGAGCACATGGCCTTCAACGGCACCAAGAACTTTCCCGGCGACGAAAACGGATTAGGCATCGTACAGTGGTGTGAGACCAAAGGTATCAAGTTCGGTGTCAATCTGAATGCCTATACTTCTGTTGACCAGACGGTTTATCGCATCAGCAACGTACCGACCGACGACCAGAGCGTCATAGACTCCTGCCTGCTCATCCTGCACGACTGGAGCAACGCCGTCTTGCTGTCGGACAAGGAAATAGACAAGGAACGCGGTGTCATCCACGAAGAATGGCGCAGCCGGAACAGCGGCATCATGCGTCTGTACACCGAAGCACAATCCGTCATGTACCCCGGTGACAAATACGCCGACTGTATGCCTATCGGAAGCATCGACGTTATTGATAACTTCCCCTACCAGGACATACGCGACTACTATGCCAAGTGGTATCGTCCCGACCTGCAAGGCATCATCATCGTCGGCGACATTGACGTTGACCAGATGGAAGCTAAAATCAAATCAATTTTCGCCGATATTAAAAAACCGGTCAACCCCGCCAAACGTATCTACTATCCGGTAGCCGACAACAAGGAACCGCTGGTTTACATCGGAAAGGACAAGGAAATAGACGATCCGACCATTGAGATCTACTTCAAACAAGATCCGACACCCGACTCCATTAAAGGAAACATGGCTTACATGCTGCAACAATACATGCTCAGCATGACTACCAGCATGCTCAACTCACGTCTGAACGAATTGCGCCAATCGGCCAATCCTCCGTTCGTTTATGCAGGAAGTTATTATAGCAACTATTTCCTGGCACAGACCAAAGACGCCTTTACACTGAGCATCAGCTGTAAAGCTGAAGGCATCAACGAAGCTCTGACTGCCGGTCTGACCGAACTGGAACGTGTACGCCGCTACGGATTCACCGAGAGCGAATACGAACGGGCCCGTGCCAATTATCTGCAACGCCTGGAATCGGCCTACAACGAACGTGAGAAGACTAAAAACGACTCCTACGTCAACGAATATATCAACAACTTCCTGATGGCCGAACCAATCCCCGGCATCGAATTCGAATACACCACCATGAACCAGATTGCTCCGAACATTCCTGTAATGGCCATCAACCAGGCCATCCAGCAAGGCGGACTGCTGCCCGACAGCAATCAGGTAGTATTCATTGCCGCTCCGGACAAGGAAGGTGTCGTTTGCCCGACCAAAGAAGAAGTCATCGCACAACTGAAGGGCATGAAAGACCTGAAAGTAGAAACCTACGTTGACAAGGTTTCCAATGAACCGCTGATGAAAGAAGCACCGAAGGGTGGCAAAATTGTTTCCGAAAAGGCAAACGACATTTATGGAACAACCGAACTGACCCTGTCGAACGGAGTGAAAGTCTATATCAAGAAGACAGACTTCAAGGCTGATGAAATTCAGATGAAAGGTGTCAGCTTGGGTGGTAGCAGCCTCTTCCCCGACAGCGACAAACTGGAAATAAGCTGTCTGAACAGTGTCATTCAGGCCGGTGGACTTGGCAACTTCAGCAAAGTTGACCTAACCAAGATGCTGGCAGGCAAGAAGGTTTCTGTCAATGCCTCGGTCGGCAACAATACGGAAAGCGTCAACGGAAGCTGCTCGCCCAAAGATTTTGAAACAATGATGCAGCTTACTTACCTGAGCTTCACGGCTCCCCGCAAGGACATGGATGCCTTCGCATCGTTGAAGACCCGCCTCAAAGCACAATTGGAAAGTGCTGAATCGAATCCGTTGAGCAGCATCAGCGATACCATCCAGAAGATGATGTACGGTTACCATCCGCGCTACTTCAACATGAAGCCCGAAATGGTTGACCAGATCAACTACGACCGCATCATCGAAATGTACAAGGAACGTTTTGCCGATGCCGGCGACTTCCGCTTCTACTTTGTAGGAAACGTCGATATCGAGAAGGTAAAACCGCTGATCGAACAATATCTGGGCGCACTGCCTTCGACAGGACGCAAAGAGACATTCCGTGACAACCACATGAATATTGCCAAGGGTATTCTTGAGAACACCTACGCCAAAGAGCAACAGACACCGATGGCTACCGTATTCATGCTTTATTCCGGCAAGTGCAAGTATGATCTGAAAGACAACATTCTGATGAGCTTCCTGACTCAGGCACTCGATATGGTCTATACTGAAGAAGTCCGCGAGAAAGAAGGCGGTACGTACGGAGTAAGCAGCTACGGACAACTGTCGAAACATCCGGAAGAAAAATTCATGCTGCAGATTGTTTATCAGACAGACCCGGCCAAGAAAGATCACCTGAACGGCATCATCGATGCACAGATGAAGAAAATGGCAACCGAAGGCCCGACTGAAGAGCATCTGCAGAAGATTAAGGAATACATGCTGAAGAAGTACAAAGACAACCAGAAAGAGAACAGCTACTGGCTGAACAATCTGGACGAATACTTCTACACCGGTGTAGATTATACCAAAGGCTACGAAGAAGCTGTAAACAACGTCACCGTCCAGGATGTACAGAAGTTTACTGCCGACCTGATCAACCAAGGCAACAAGATTACGGTTGTCATGACAGTGCCCGATCAGAAATAACCTTTAACGAATCATCAAGCACAAGACATAAAGAGGGTGTGCCGAAACAGCAGTCAGTGCCCGTTTCCGGCACGCTCTCTTTTTTTCAATGTTGCACATAACTGTCTATTAAAAACCATGAATCTTTTTTTAGAACTCCGCCACCACAGCAAACTGGCCAACAGGCGTAACCCCATGTACGAAAAAAGCCGTTTTGCCAAGTTCTGGATATACCTGATGGTTGTATTCTGGGCCGGTTACCTGATTTTCTTCGGCATAATGTTCTCTTTCGCTTTCAGCGAAGGCTCGAGGGAAGCCTACCACATCATGAACAGCGGATTGCTTTTTATCCTCGCACTCGACTTCATCATCCGATTGCCCTTCCAAAAGACTCCTTCGCAGGAAGTCAAACCCTACATGCTGCTTCCTATCCGGCGAAGCAGGCTCATCGACAGCCTGCTGATGCGTTCCGGTTTGGATTCCTATAACCTGTTCTGGTTCTTTTTCTTTGTCCCGTTTGCCATTCTGACCATCACACGTTTCTACGGAGTGACAGGCGTCGTGACCTACCTGATAGGCATCTGGCTGCTGATGCTGCTCAACAACTACTGGTTCCTGCTATGCCGCATGCTGATGGGGGAACGTTTCTGGTGGTTTCTGCTTCCGGTCATTGTTTATGCCGCATTGGGAGCCGCCATGTTCATTCCCGACGAAAGTCCGCTGTTCGACTTTTGCACCAACGTGGGCGAAGGCTTCATTCAGGGCAACCTGATTACGTTTGCCGGTACACTGGTCGCCATAGCCCTGTTCTATCTGCTGGACCGCTACGTGATAGGAAAACTGATCTATAACGAAATCAATAAGGTGGAAGACACCACCGTACAGGTAAAACACGTGTCGGAATACCGTTTTCTGGAACGCTACGGCCAGGTAGGCGAATACATGAAACTGGAACTGAAGATGCTGCTGCGCAACAAAATCTGCAAACGCGGACTGTACTCGGCCGGAGCCGTGGTTCTGGTGTTTAGTGGCCTCATCGCCTTTACCGATGCTTATCAGGGAGGAATGAAAGACTTCCTGGTCATGTACAATTTCACCCTGTTCGGCATTCTGTTCCTGAGCACCATCATGGGATACGAAGGCAACTACATAGACGGACTGATGAGCCGCAAAGAGAGCATCTATTCGCTCTTACAGGCCAAATACGCCATCTACAGCATCGGGCAAGTCATCCCGCTGATTATGATTATCCCTGCCATCGTCATGGGCAAGGTGACTCTGCTCACTGCCATCTCATGGTTCTTCTTCATTCCCGGATTTGTCTATTTCTGCATGTTCCAGATGGCTGTGTACAACAACCATACGGTAAACCTGAACAACAAGATGACCCAACGAAACGTAGGTACAGGCATGCAGAACCTGATTTCGCTGGCAGCCTTTGGCGTGCCTCTGCTGCTGTTGGCCTTGCTGCACTACCTGACCGACGAAACGACTACCGCCTGGATTTTCATTGTCATCGGTCTGGCTTTCATACTGACCTCCCGATACTGGCTGCGCAATGTTTACAACCGCTTTATGAAACGGCGGTACAAAAACATGGAAGGATTCCGTGACAGCCGGCAGAAGTAACCGGTGAAACCTGCCGAAAAACAATCATCAACCATCTATGCTCAAACAAAGACTATGATACAGATTACTAACTTACAGAAAAAATTCGGCGAAAAGATCGCCGTCGATATAGAAAACTACACCATAGAAAAAGGTGAAATGCTGGGACTTGTAGGCAACAACGGAGCCGGTAAGACCACTCTGTTCCGCCTGACCCTGGACTTGCTGCAGGCCGACCGTGGAGAAGTCTGCATCAACGGCATCAACGTGACGCAAAACGAAGACTGGAAAAACATCACCGGAGCCTACATCGACGACGGCTTCCTCATCGACTATCTGACACCCGAAGAATACTTCTACTTCATAGGCAAGATGTATGGTCTGAAGAAGGAAGACGTGGACGAACGGCTGAAACCTTTCGAACGCTTCATGAACAACGAGGTGTTGGGACAGAAGAAATTTATCCGCAACTTCTCGATGGGAAACAAGCAGAAGATAGGTATCATCTCGGCCATGCTGCACTACCCGCAGCTGCTGATTCTTGACGAGCCGTTCAACTTCCTCGACCCCAGTTCGCAGGCCGTCATCAAGCACCTGTTGAAGAAGTATAGCGAGGACCACCAGGCCACCGTGCTCATCTCAAGCCATAACCTCAACCATACGGTGGACATCTGCCCGCGCATAGCCCTGCTGGAACACGGAGTCATCATCCGCGACATCCGCAACGAAAACAACTCGGCCGAAAAGGAACTGGAAGATTACTTCAATGTCCGCGTTGAAGAAGAGATAGAAGAAGAAACGGAAGAAGCTGTCAAGGAGGAAGAAAACAAACCCGTTCAAACCGAACTGCAATGAAACGCTTCCTCGGCCATATATTGCTGCTTATGCTTCTGGCTGCCGGCCTGAGCTCCTGCCACACTTCGGCTCCACGGCTGAACTACAAGGCACTGGCCCGTGCTTCAGTGAAGTTGGGCATGGACATCGAGCTGACCGACAATCACCAACTCTACGTGCAGGCCGCCGAATGGATAGGTACCCCCTACCGTGCCGGCGGCACCAGCAAGCACGGAACCGACTGTTCGGGACTCGTCGCCCAGCTCTACCGCAAGGTCTATCGCGTACGGCTGCCACGCAGCACTTCCGAGCAACTGAAAGAAAGCCGAAAAGTGTTGCGCCGCAACCTGCGCGAGGGCGACCTCGTCTTCTTCAGCAGCCGTGCCTCGCGCAAGAAGGTGGCACACGTCGGCATCTACCTGAAAGACGGCAAATTCATCCATGCCAGCACCAGCCGTGGGGTCATTGTAAGCAGCCTGAAAGAAGACTATTACACCCGATACTGGCTCCGCGGCGGACGAATCAAATAAGTTCCGTCCACAGACATTTGGATAACTTTCCGATAAAAAAGGCTACCTTTGCCGCAAAAAGCAACCCATGAATTATTCAACTTATCTGTTCGACTTCGACTATACGCTTGCCGACTCGTCGCGCGGCATCGTCACCTGCTTTCAGCACGTACTGCAACGGAACGGTTACCTCCAGGTAGCCGACACAAGCATCAAACGGACCATCGGCAAGACGCTGGAAGAATCGTTCACCATCCTGACCGGCGTAACCGACAGCGAACGCCTGGCCGAGTTCAGAAGGCAGTATGTCAAGGAAGCCGACGTTTACATGACTGCCAACACGTTTCTTTTTCCCGAAACCCTCCCAACTCTGACCGCCTTGAAAGCCGCCGGTGCCAACGTCGGAATCATTTCGACCAAATACCGCTACCGCATCAAAGAACTGCTCGACCGTCACCTGCCCGACGGGGTAATCGACATCATCGTAGGCGGCGAGGACGTGAAACAACCCAAGCCTTCGCCCGAAGGACTGCTGCTGGCCATCGACCGGCTACAGGCCGACAAGGCCCGGGTGCTGTACATCGGCGACAGTACCGTCGATGCTGAAACAGCCCGGTCGGCAGGTGTGGACTTTGCCGGAGTGACACACGGAGTAACCACAGCCCACGAACTGGCCTGCTATCCGCACGTCAGCATCATGTCGTCGCTGGAAGAACTGCTCTGAACAAAAGCAGTAACCGATAAGAAAAGATATAACAGGCAGAAGCTGCTTACGTCCTTAAACAGCCCCTTCTTAACGACCTCCACGAACAACACTTGCACGGCTCGCGAGCCACGCAAGTGTTGCTCGCGAGCCGTGCAAGTGTCGAACAAATGAAATGCAAGTGTCCCACAAACGGGATGCAAGCATCTTTCAACCGAAGTATGCGACAGACTGCAATCATCTGTTAATAAGCTGATTAAGCCAAAGCAGACTTCTTCCCCTCAGCTGCGCTTCCCGGCCTCATCCCCGACCCACCCTATTTTCGTCCAAGATATAAAAATCACAACACGTCTCGTTTCATCAAGAAAATAGTTACAGAATTATTTGTTCGTCTGAACGAAAAACAGTACTTTTGTGCCCGATTATTCCGAACCGGGTCCGACAAAGAGCTTTCCAAGTGATTGGGAACCACCCGACGGAGCTAACTTATACATTATATATAAGAAATGTACGCAATTGTAGAAATCAACGGCCAGCAGTTCAAGGCAGAAGCTGGCAAGAAACTGTTCGTTCACCACATGCAGGGCGCAGAAGCTGGTGCAACAGTAGAATTTGAAAAAGTTCTTTTGGTGGACAAAGACGGCAACATCACCGTAGGTGCTCCTACAGTAGAAGGCGCAAAAGTTGTTTGCGAAGTAGTTACCGCTTTGGTAAAAGGTGACAAGGTTCTCGTATTCCACAAGAAGAGAAGAAAAGGTTACCGCAAGTTGAACGGTCATCGTCAACAATTCACAGAGTTAACAATCAAAGAAGTAGTTGCTTAATCAATTTAAAACAGTAAGAAGAAATGGCACATAAAAAAGGTGTTGGTAGTTCTAAGAACGGCCGCGAATCAGCAAGTAAGAGATTAGGCGTTAAGATATTCGGTGGCGAGGCTTGCAAGGCAGGCAACATCATCGTTCGTCAGAGAGGTACAGAATTCCATCCGGGAAACAACATCGGTATGGGTAGCGATCACACTCTGTACGCCTTGGTAGATGGAACAGTACAGTTCAAAGTAGGTAGAGAAGACAGACGCTATGTTTCTGTAATTCCTGCCGAAAACGCAGAAGCATAAAAAGCATCCGAAATAAAGACGAAGAGGATAGGCCGTAAAAGCTTATCCTCTTTCTTTTTATGCGAAAGACTACACCCTATTTGTTTTTTCCCTATCTTTGCGAGCATAAATCGAGATTATCATAAAAACAGATTCAAGATATGCTTACCATTAAACAAATCACTGAAAACACAGACGCGGTGATCCGCGGACTGGAAAAGAAGCACTTCAAGAATGCCAAAGAAGCCATCGAGCAAGTGCTGGCCTACAACAACAAACGTAAAAGTACACAAGCTGTATTAGATAACAACCTCGCCGAAGTCAACTCACTATCCAAGTCCATCGGACAACTGATGAAAGAAGGCAAGAAAGACGAAGCCGAAACAGCCAAGGCACGCGTAGGCGAACTGAAGGAAACCAACAAAACCCTTCAGGCCGATATGGATCAGGCAGCCCACGACCTGCAACAGCTGCTCTACACCATCCCCAACGTGCCCTACGAAGAAGTGCCCGAAGGCGCTACCGCCGAGGACAACCTCGTAGTGAAGATGGGCGGCATGGAAACCGAACTGCCCAAGGACGCCCTGCCCCACTGGGAACTGGCCAAGAAGTACGACATCATCGACTTCGACCTGGGCGTCAAGATCACCGGTGCCGGCTTCCCCGTCTATAAAGGAAAAGGCGCACGCCTGCAACGTGCCCTCATCAACTTCTTCTTAGACGAAGCACGTGCTTCGGGATATACCGAAGTCATGCCTCCAACAGTGGTGAACGCCGCTTCGGGTTACGGCACAGGCCAGCTGCCCGACAAGGAAGGGCAGATGTACCACTGCGAAGTAGATGACCTCTACCTCATCCCGACAGCCGAAGTACCCGTAACGAACATCTATCGCGACGTCATCCTCGACGAGAAACAGCTCCCCATCAAGAACTGCGCCTACACCGAATGCTTCCGCCGCGAAGCCGGTTCCTACGGCAAGGACGTACGCGGACTGAACCGTCTGCACGAATTCTCGAAGGTGGAACTGGTGCGCATCGACACGCCCGAGCACAGCAAGCAAAGCCATCAGGAAATGCTGGACCACGTAGAAGGCCTGCTCCAGAAGCTGGAACTGCCCTACCGCATCCTGCGCCTCTGTGGTGGCGACATGAGCTTCACGGCTGCCATCTGTTACGACTTCGAAGTATATAGCGAAGCCCAGAAGCGTTGGCTGGAAGTCAGCTCCGTATCCAACTTCGACACTTACCAGGCCAACCGCCTGAAATGCCGTTACCGCACAGCCGACAAGAAGACCGAACTGTGCCACACGCTGAACGGTTCCGCTCTGGCCCTGCCGCGCATCGTGGCTGCCTTGTTGGAGAACAACCAGACGCCCGAAGGCATCCGCATCCCCAAGGCATTGGTTCCCTACTGCGGTTTCGACATGATAGACTAACCCTGTGTACAGTCCGTCATCAACATAAAAAAGGCTTGTACCGGCTGTTTCCGCTTGTCGCAAGAAGACAATCGACCAGAGGAAGCGCCCGTACAAGCCTTTATCACATTCCTTCATACAGACATCATTTATTAAGTTCTAATCCTTATCAATCTCTTCCATTATGAATGCAAAAAACAAAAGCTTCGCATTGCCGCTGACATTCGTCGGCATCATGTTCTTTGCCATCGGCTTCGCGCTGGGCATCAACTCGCTGCTTGTGCCCGTTCTGCAAGGTTCGCTGGGCATCTCGAATGCAGCTTCGTACCTGATTATTGCTGCTACGTTCATCCCCTTCCTCATCTTCGGCTATCCCGCCGGGCTGACTATCAAAGCCATCGGCTACAAGCGCACCATGGCCCTTTCGTTCATCATCTTTGCCGTGGCCTTCTACCTGTTTATCCTGTCGGCCGACTACAAGAGCTTCAGCCTCTTCCTGCTGGCATCGTTCATCAGCGGAGCCGCCAATGCTTACCTGCAAGCCTCCGTCAACCCCTACATCACCATCCTTGGCCCGCTGGAAAGTGCCGCCAAACGCATCAGCATCATGGGCATCTGCAACAAGCTGGCCTGGCCCATCCCGTCCATCTTCATCGTGTGGCTGCTGGGCAAGGACGTACACCTTATTGGCATTGAAGACCTGAACAAACCGTTCGTCATCATCATCTGTGCCTTCATCGTGCTGGGCATCATGGCCTTCTTCGCTCCCCTGCCCGAAGTGAAAGCCGAAGGCGAAGACGAGAACGACAACGCTTCCGAAGCCTCCAGCTATGCTTCGGGCAAGACTTCCGTATTCCAGTTCCCGCACCTGTTGCTGGGCTGTCTGGCCTTGTTCCTGTATGTAGGCGTTGAGACCGTCTCGTTGGGCACGCTTGTCGATTATGCCAACTCGCTTGGCCTGCCGGGTGCTGCCAACTATGCGTGGATTGCGCCCATCGGCATCGTCATCGGCTACATCTGCGGCATCATCTTCATACCCAAGTACATCAGCCAGGCCGCTGCCCTGAAGGTATGCTCCATCCTGGCCATCGCCGGTTCGCTGCTCGTTGCCCTGACGCCGCAAGACATCTCCATCTACTTCATCTCGTTCATGGCACTGGGATGCTCGCTGATGTGGCCTGCCCTGTGGCCGCTTGCCATGGCCGACTTAGGCAAGTTCACCAAAGCCGGGTCGTCGCTGCTCATCATGGCCATGTTCGGCGGAGCCGTCATTCCCACCCTGTACGGCTGGCTGAAAGATGTCACCAGTCCCCAACAGGCCTACTGGCTCTGCCTGCCCTGCTTCCTGTTCATCCTCTATTACAGCATCTCGGGTTACAAAATCCGGACGAAGTAAGATCCCGGAAATCAGGAGTTAAGAAGTTAAGGAGTTAAGTCAAATGCCCGTTTTTTGCACACTAAGGTATTGGCTTAACTCCTTAACTTCTTAACTCCTGATTTCCTTAGCTCCCCCTCCCCTTCCCCCAACTTTCTCGCCTTTCTTTCTTTGATATTAACAAATAAGCCGTATCTTTGTGAAATCTATCAATCTGACAGAGATTACGTAATAATACCAACAAAAAATAAGAAAATGAATAAAATTATCAGCAAAGAACAGTTTTCAGAGAAAGTGTTCAAGTTCGAAGTGGAAGCGCCGCTCATTGCCCGTTCCCGCAAAGCCGGACACTTTGTCATCGTGCGTGTTGACGCCAAAGGCGAACGCATGCCACTGACCATAGCCGGCGCCGATATACAAAAGGGCACCATCACGCTGGTGGTGCAGGAAGTCGGACTATCGTCCACCAAGCTTTGCCAACTGAACGAAGGCGACTACATCCTCGACGTAGTAGGACCGCTGGGACAAGCCACGCACATCGAGAACTTCGGCACCGTAGTCTGCGCCGGAGGCGGTGTGGGGGTAGCCCCCATGTTGCCCATCATCCAGGCCCTGAAGGAAGCGGGCAACCGCGTCATCTCCGTGCTGGCCGGACGTAGCAAAGACCTGATCATCCTGGAGGAACAGGTGCGCCGTTCGTCCGACGAGGTCATCATCATGACCGACGACGGCTCGTATGGCAACAAAGGCCTGGTGACCGAAGGCATCGAAAGCGTCATCAAGCGCGAGAAGGTGGACAAATGTTTCGCCATCGGCCCTGCCATCATGATGAAATTCTGCTGTCTGCTGACCCAGAAATACAACATTCCGACCGACGTATCGCTGAACACCATCATGGTGGACGGTACGGGCATGTGCGGTGCCTGCCGCATCACCGTGGGCGGAAAAACGAAGTTCGTCTGCGTGGACGGTCCCGAATTCGACGGTCACTTAGTGGACTGGGACGAAATGTTCAAGCGCATGGGCTCGTTCAAGACTGTTGAACGCGAGGAAATGAGCCACCTGGCCGCTTCCGTCTGCCATGCGGCTCCCCAGGAAAACACGCAGTCGGATACATCGGCTTCGCACGACAAAGCTTCGCAGGCTCAGACGTCGATGGAAGAACTCCTCGACCGCAAAGCCCCGTGGCGCGAAGCTTTGCGCAAAAGCATGAGGCCGAAGGAACGCACCACCATTCCCCGCTGTCCGATGAACGAGCTCGACCCCGTTTATCGTGCCACAACCCGCACGGAAGAAGTAAATACCGGCTACACCAAAGAGCAGGCCATGACCGAAGCCAAGCGCTGTCTTGACTGCGCCAACCCGACCTGTATGCAAGGCTGCCCCGTCAGCATCAACATCCCGTCGTTCATCAAGAACGTGGAGCGCGGAGCCTTCCTCGAAGCAGCCCGCGTGCTGAAGCATACTTCGTCGTTGCCTGCTGTCTGCGGTCGCGTGTGCCCGCAAGAGAAGCAGTGCGAAAGCCAGTGCATCCACCTGAAGATGAACGAACCGGCCGTAGCCATCGGCAACTTGGAACGCTTCGTGGCCGACTACGAGCGCGAAAGCGGCAACATCGTCCTGCCCGAACTGGCACCGAAGAACGGAATGAAAGTGGCCGTTGTCGGATCGGGTCCTGCCGGATTGAGCTTTGCCGGCGATATGGTGAAGTATGGTTACGACGTCACCGTGTTCGAAGCCCTGCACGAAATTGGCGGTGTGCTGAAATATGGTATTCCCGAATTCCGCTTGCCCAACAAGATAGTGGACGTCGAAATCAACAATCTCGAGAAGATGGGCGTCAAGTTTGTGAAGGACTGCATCATCGGCAAGACCGAAAGTGTGGAAGAACTGCAGAAGGAAGGTTACAAAGGCGTATTCATCGCTTCGGGAGCCGGACTGCCCAACTTCATGGGCATACCGGGCGAAAACAGCGTCAACATCATGTCGAGCAACGAATACCTGACCCGCGTCAACCTGATGGACGCCTCCAACCCCGATACGGATACCCCGCTGAACCCCGCCAAACGCGTGATGGTAGTGGGCGGCGGAAACACGGCCATGGACTCGTGCCGCACCGCCAAACGCTTAGGAGCCGAAAAGGTGTTTATCGTCTATCGCCGCAGTGAAGCCGAAATGCCTGCACGACTGGAAGAAGTGAAGCACGCCAAGGAGGAAGGCATCGAATTCCTCACGCTGCACAACCCCATCGAATACATCGCCGACGAGAAAGGCGCCGTGAAACAAGTAGTGCTGCAGAAGATGGAACTGGGCGAACCCGATGCCAGCGGCCGACGCAGTCCGGTACCCATCCCCGGAGCAACGGTAACACTGGACATCGACATGGCCGTCGTCGCCGTAGGCGTATCGCCCAACCCCATCGTGCCCAAATCGGTAAAGGGTCTGGAACTGGGCCGCAAGAACACCATCGCCGTCAACGAAAACATGCAGTCGTCCATCCCGACCATCTATGCCGGTGGTGACATCGTACGCGGCGGAGCTACCGTCATTCTGGCCATGGGCGACGGCCGACGCGCAGCTGCCGCCATGCACGCCAACCTGCAAGAGTAATACCTCGTACAGCCAACAGGCTTCGGACAACCGAAGCTCATAACGACAGTCCCTTCTGCCTCTCCGCAGCTTCTCCTTCCGGCCGAAAGAGAAACACGGAAGGCAGAAGGGACTTTTCTTTGCCTTCTCCCAAGCCGCCTCCCCGGTCCCGGAATCAAAACCCCGGGAGTCTTCAGCCAAAACTCCACGAGTTGCGAAGCAAAAACCCTCGACTTTCGAAGCAAAACCCCACGGGTTGCGAAGTGAAACGCCACGAGTTTCGGGAGGAAACCCCAGCCATCCGGACACAAAAAGCCCCGTCGGCAGGCAGGTTGCTGCACCTTTCCTGCGACGGGGCTTCAGGATATTGTTTGTCAACCTCGGCTGAGGACAGACTTATTTCACAATGCTGTTGGTCTGCGGATCGGGGAAAATGACCGTCGGTTTGAACGTCTTGGCCTCTTCAAAGTCCATCAGCGCATACGACATGATAATGACAATGTCGTCGGGTTGCACCTTGCGGGCGGCAGCACCGTTCAGACAAATCTTGCCCGAGCCGCGCTCGCCTTTGATAATGTAGGTTTCAAAACGCTCTCCGTTGTTGTTGTCGGCAATGTAAACCTTCTCACCGGCAATCATGTTGGCGGCATCCATCAGGTCTTCGTCAATCGTAATACTTCCCATGTAGTTCAGGTTGGCTTCCGTAACACGTGCACAGTGTATTTTCGATTTCAGCACTTCAATCATCATACGACTATTCCTTTTTTATATTTTGATATTGAACTTACTCCTTATACTTGATGTTGTCAATCAAACGAACCTCGCCGCAGAACACGGTGATACAGCCTACCGCATACGACGTATCTTCCCAGTTGGCAATCTTCTGCAGCGTGTTTCCGTCCACCAGCTCGAAGTATTCCAGACGCAGACCGGGAGCGGCTTCAATGGCATCCTCTACAAACTTCTGCGTTTCGGCCACCGTATGCGACTTGGCGTAATCGCGGCTGGCAAACAACGCCTGCGAAATCTTCAATGCCTGCTGACGTTCTTCGGCCGAAAGGCGTGCGTTACGGCTGCTCAGAGCCAAGCCGTCTTCTTCGCGGACAATGGGACATCCCACAATCTGCAGCGGGAACTTCAACTGACGCACCATCTCGCGGATGATGGCCAACTGCTGAAAATCCTTCTCTCCAAAATAAGCACGGTCGGGCTTCACGGCCTCGAACAGCTTGCTCACAATCTGGCAAACACCGTTGAAGTGCCCCGGACGATACTTGCCCTCCATCACCGTATCCAGCGGTGCAAAGCTGAACTGACGCGTATCAGGTTCGGGATACATCTCTTCTACAGAGGGAGCAAAGGCAAAGGCTGCGCCACACTGCTCCAGCAGACGGCAATCGGCATCCAACGTACGCGGATACTTTGCCAGGTCGTTCTTGTCGTTAAACTGCGTGGGATTAACAAAAACACTCACTACGGCTGCATCGTTCTCGGCAACACAACGCTTCACCAGCGAAGCATGACCGGCATGCAAGGCACCCATCGTAGGCACCAGTCCAACCGTTTTACCTTGGGCTCTCAGGGCTGCCAAAGCAGCCTGCAAGTCCTTGATAGTATGTACTATTTCCATTTTATTTGGTTATATAAATAACTTAGTTGTTCGCTAAAACGGTGCAAAATAAACCATTATTTGGCACATAAAGAAGAAATATCTGAAATTTATGCAAAAATCAATCGCTTTTCGCCCTCAGAAGGTTCCGAAATTATTACTGATATACAACCAGTTAACAAAACATAAGGAATAATAGGACTGGTTATTATGCCCGATTGCCCGATTTTTTTGTATCTTTGCACAATAATCGAGAACATTGTTATTATTATGACAAAGGCTAACAAGGTTTTATTTATAACACAAGAAATCACTCCATACGTCTCAGAGACTGAAATGTCTCTCGTAGGCAGACACTTACCGCAAGCCATTCAGGAACGAGGCAGAGAAATACGAACATTCATGCCTAAATGGGGAAATATCAACGAACGCCGAAACCAGCTGCACGAGGTGATACGCCTTTCAGGTATGAATCTGATCATCGATGACACGGACCATCCGCTTATCATCAAGGTGGCTTCTATCCAGGCTGCCCGTATGCAGGTCTATTTCATTGACAATGATGATTATTTCCAGAATCGCTTGCAGATTACCGACGAAAACGGAAACGAATACGAAGACAACGATGCACGCACCATATTCTATGCGCGCGGCGTATTGGAAACCGTAAAGAAATTGCGCTGGTGTCCGGACATTATCCACTGTCACGGCTGGCTGACTGCCCTGGCACCGCTATACATCAAGAAGGCCTACAAGGACGAACCTTCTTTCCGAAACTCCAAAGTAGTCTTTTCACTCTACGAGGACGAATTCAAGCAACCTTTTCATCCCGACTTTCCCAACAAGTTGCTGCTGAAAGGCATCGCTAAAAAAGATGTTGCCCACCTGAAGAATCCGATAGACTATGCTACGCTTTGCAAATTGGCTATCGACTATTCGGATGGCGTCATCCAGCAAAGCGAACACGTCAACGAAGAAGTATTGCAATACGCACGCCAGACCGGTAAATTAATACTGGACTATCAGATGCCTGACAACTTTGCCGATGCCTGCAACGACTTCTACGACAAAGTATGGGAATCTGAACAACAATAAAAGCAAAATCAAGATCCGAATTTTATGAAAGCCAAGTATATAGGAATCCTGTCATTGGCACTTTTGAGCATCTTCGGATGCGATGACAATACCGGAACACTGGGCATGAGTATGTTGCCCGACTCCGATGGTCTGTCTGCACACACCACGTCATACGATGTAACAACTTACTCTGTCGAAGCAGACCACGTCTTTTCGAAAACAAGCATCGGATACATCGGACGATTCACCGATCCCGATTTCGGATATTACGAATCAAGCTTTCTGAGCGAACTGAACTGTACCGACAACTATAAATTTCCTGCCGTCTATCAGGAAAGTGCGGACGGCACAAGCGGCACGGGAACCATGGCCGGCGACAGCGTAGTATCGGTAAATTTGGTATTATACTATCAAACATGGTTCGGCGACTCACTGAATGCCTGCCGGATGAGCGTTTACGAATTGAACGATGAATGGCTGAATGCCCGAAAGTCTGCCGACAACTACCGCTATACCGACTTCGATATTACCAAATATTACGATACGAACAAATTGTTGGGAAGGAAAGCCTACAGCGCCTACGATGCTTCCATCCCCGATTCTGTCAGAAACTCAACGGACTCGTACGGAAATAGCAATTTCTATCCATACGTGGCATTCAAGCTCGATAAGGAAATTGGTAACCGGATATTACGTCTGAACAGAGAGTACCAAGAGGGAAAAAACGACTACTTCAAGAATGCAGAAAACTTCATCAACAACGTATTCAAGGGGATATATGCCAAAAGCGATTACGGCGATGGCACCATCCTTTACATCGATCGCGTGGACCTGCAAATGCAATTCCGCTTCCACTACGTAGATGAAGAAACCGGATTGGCCCTGAAAAAACAAGTGGACGACAAAAACGGCAAGGCTGGCGAAGACTCCTTATATTATAGTACGGCAACTGCTTTTGCATCGACCAAGGAAGTTGTCCAGGCAAATAAATTTGCCAACTCGAACAAGTTGCAGGAACGGCTGAAGGAAACCGACTGGACATATATCAAATCGCCGGCGGGAATCTTCACTGAAGCAGTTTTACCTTACGACCAAATATACAAGGAACTGTCAAACGACACCTTGAATGCTGTAAAACTGACGTTCACCAACTACCACCAGAAAAACGACTATGAATTCAGCATGAGCGAACCAAGCAACGTATTGCTGATACGCAAATCCGACTATCAGAAGTTCTTCACTGAAAACGAACTGCCGGATAATGTTTCATCGTACACCGTTGCACACAACAATATTGCTACCAACCAATATACATTCAGCAACATTGCCCGACTGGTAACATCGTGCATTGGAATCAAGAATGCCGCCAGAGAAAAGGCTAAAAAAGAAGCCGGCAACAATTGGAACGAGGCTGAATGGGAAGCACAGTGGACAGCTGAAAATCCCGACTGGGACAAAGTATGGCTGATTCCTGTATCGACTTCCTACGACAGCAGCAATACAACACTGATCGGAGTACAAAATGACTTAACACCAAGCTATGCCAAACTGAAAGGCGGTACTACCGGAGACAAACTGAAACTGGAAGTCACCTACACGACTTTCAATAAGTAATCCAACCTTCGACAAAGAGGGGGATTACTGAAAATATTCACTGAATCCAATAAAACCATAAAGGGCTGCCCGCTCGGGCAGCCCTTTATGGTTTTGTTTATTTCTTATTCCCAATCAGAATCACATCATTTGGCTTCCTTTACCTTCTTGGCAGAAGTCACCTTCTTGACAGCCGGCTTCTTCTCAGCCGTCAGTTTTGCCAACTTAGCCTGTGCCTTCTCCAATTCCTTGTTCAACTTCTCTATTTCATCACCCTGATTCTTGATTGTCGTCAACAAGGCATTCAGTTCTTCGTTATCAATATCTTCCGGATAAAGAGCATCCACACGCTTGATGAAGTCGCCCAAGATATTCATGTAATTGGTAAAAGCATCGTAAGGAGACTCGTAAATGCCACGATTCAAACCTACACCGCTGTTCTTGGTCGTCATGAAACGGAAATTGTTACTTGCCTGCAAGTAATCCCAATCCTGCTTAATACGACGGTCGTCGCACAGATGGACACGTTCAGCCACGCTATACAGCTTATTAAAGGCTTCGCGCTGCATTGCATTACCCAGCCAGCAGCTTGTATCCCTTTCCTCATCGACCCACGACATCGGATAAGGAACGTCAAGTTGCGATACCGACTTCAGCTTCGTAACGATTTCGGTAGGCGTAGAGAAAGTAATGCCCTTCTCTTTGGCATATCCCGGCAATGCTTTCAGGAACTCCAGAATATTGGAGGATAACGGTTGCGACATACCCAATGCGCACAGCTCCATGAAGATATTAATCACCTGCTCCTCTTGTGGCAGTGAATCAATCCATCCGATGTACTTGTCGGCAAACAACGGATATTCGCTCCACTCCGAATTGGAGAAACGCAAACTGATATCATCAGACAACTTATAATCACGCAACAGCAACTTCAAATTGGGATTCATATTGCAATGATATACGTAGTGCGGACTCTTCCAACCCAGGATATATTTGGCACCCTCGGTCAGCATGCCTTTAAAGCCCATACTTGCAACAATAGCTCCAATTTCGTCGTTGTAAATCAAGCTGGAGTTACGGAACACCTTCGGCTCCTTACCAAACATTTGTTTCATCTTGGCACTCTGACGCATCACTTCTTCTCTGAAGCAATCTTCATTGGCCAACGAAGAAAGTCCATGCGAATAAGGCTCTGCCAGAAATTCACAGCAGCCGGTATCGTTCAGCTGATGCAACAAGTCTATAACCGCCGGAGCATGAATCTCCAATTGCTCTAATGCTACGCCCGAAACAGAAAGGGCAACCTTAAAGGCACCGCCCGAATTTTTCACCATTTCAATAAGGGCATTCAATGCCGGGATATATGAACGCTCGGCTACCTCATTAATGCTGGTTTCATTGGCATAATCATCGTAATAATAATGATCATTGCCTATATCAAAGAAACGATAACGTTTCAGATGAATGATTTGATGTATTTCAAAATAAAAACAGATTGTTCTCATTGCTAATTATTGTTTTAGTGTTTACCTATAGTTCCTTAACACATTCTCATATAGGGCACGAATCCTCAAGCCTACCTTTTCCCAAGTTATTCCATCAACTTCTTTCTTTCCTTCTTCCTGTAGATAATGGAAAAGTGACGGATAGTTGCAAATGGCATAAATGGCATCGGCCATCGCATGAATATCCCAATAGTCCACCTTGATGACCTTATCAAGAATTTCACCGCATCCCGACTGCTTGGATATGATAGAAGGCGTACCACACTGCATGGCCTCCAAAGGCGCTATGCCAAAAGGCTCGGAGACGGAAGGCATCACAAATACATCACTATCCTTGTAAACCTCATACACCTGCTTTCCTTTCATGAAACCGGGGAAATGGAAACGGTCGGCTATACCACGTTCAGCAACCAGATTAATCATGGCATCCAACATATCGCCCGAGCCGGCCATCACAAAACGGATGTTACGGGTACGATGCAGAACGAGCGATGCTGCCTCTACAAAATACTCAGGTCCCTTCTGCATGGTGATACGACCCAAGAAGGTAACAATCTTCTCCTTGGAATGATCGGGACGAGGAATGTCCTGATATTCCTGAGAAAGCGGATACACAGCATTGTGCATGGCAAAAACCTTGCGCGGATCCTGATGATACTCATTAATCACGGTACGGCGAGTCAATTCGGATACACACATGATGCAGTCGGCATAGTCCATACCGTTCTTCTCGATCGAGTAAACAGTAGGATTCACCTTGCCTCGCGAACGGTCGAAATCGGTGGCATGCACGTGGATACACAACGGTTTGCCACTGACCATCTTGGCATGAACACCAGCCGGATACGTTAGCCAGTCGTGCGCATGAATGATGTCAAACTGCTCCTTGCGTGCCACAACTCCGGCAATGATAGAGAAATTGTTGATTTCTTCATGCAGATTGCCCGGATAACCACCGGCAAATTCCATACAACCCATATCGTTGACATGCATATACGAGAAGTCTGCATAGATATGATCCCGATATGCATAGTAATCTTCCGGAGTCATCTGGCCATACAATCGCGACTTCAATGTGTCGTAATCAAGATCGCGCCACACAATAGGCACCTGGTTCATACCCACAATTTTCAGAAACTGTTCTTCCTGTCCCGTAGGCTTAGGCATACAGAAGATAGTCTCTACATCGCCTTGCAGGCTCAACCCTTTCGTTATACCATAGGAAGCAACAGCAAGACCACCATATATCTTGGGAGGAAATTCCCAACCAAACATTAGAACTCTCATCCTTTTTCCTCCTCGTATTGTTTAAGCTTAGACAACAATTTCAATATTCTCAGTATTTCGGCAACATTCATGGCAAACGAAACAGCGCCACGACCGGTAAAGGGTGGATTTCCATCAAACAGTTCTGGCAAAGTACCGATACAGTGACAGGTCATCTCGTCTTCCATACCAATCAGGTAACGTTCAACAAACGAAATGCCACTCATCTTATATATACGCAAGTAAGCCTCCATGTAGAAACCCATCAACCACGGCCATGCCGTACCCTGATGATAAGCATAATCACGCTGAATCTGCGGACCTACATAATAGGGATTATATCCGCCGCTCTTGGGACTCAGCGTACGCAAGCCCTTCGGGGTCAGCAGTTCTTTCGTAACAATATCAAGAACTTGCTTTTTCTGTGCACGGTCCAATGGCGAATAATCGAATGCCACGGTAAAAATCATGTTGGGGCGAACACTCCAATCCATCATGTAACCATCGACATAATCGAACAGATAGCCATATTCATTTCGGAAGACACTGACAAATGACTTGCCTGTAATCTCGGCCTGTGCATCCAACTGGTCAGCCAGCTCTACCTTACCCTCTTCACGTACCATGTCTGCTACAAAACGAAGTGCGTTATACCACAAGGCATTGATTTCAACCACATAACCGGTACGTGGAATCACCGGATGTCCATTTACTGTAGAATTCATCCAGGTGACAGCCTTCTCGGTTCCATTGGTATATAGCAGACCGTTGTCGTGCAAGAAGAGGTTGTCGTGTTTACGGCTGCGAATATAAGCCATCATGTCTTCCAACAATTTTCCATACTTCGCCCGACATTGCTCACGCGAAGTTGCCTTGGCGTACTGCTGCAATGTCCACACAGCCCATAACAAAATATCCGGATGCTCCATCTCGTAAATTTTGTAAGTACGAGGTTCACCGTTCATAAATTCGTACAGAGCTTTTTGCGCAGTCTTCATCACGTCCTCAAATTCATCAAGTTCACCGATAGCCAATGTCAGGCCCGGCAAGGAAATGAACAAATCGCGTGCACGGCATTTAAACCACGGATAACCGGCCAACACATAGTGCTCGTCGCCCTGTTTATTATGGAACTGATGTGCCGAATTCACCAGGCAGTGATAGAAACTGTCACGCGGAGTACGGTCAGCCACTTCTTCTTCGAACGTCTGCTTCAGCCTGCGGGTTGAAATCTCGGATATACCGGCCGAAAAGACGATGCTTTCGCCCTTCTTAATATCCACCTCAAAGTAACCGGGCACATACAAATCCTCATTAAAGTCATATCCACGCTCCTGCTCTTTGGAATACTCGATACCCCGATACCAATCAGGCTGGAAGTGGAACTCATTTTTCTTGTTCAACTGCATGAACAGTTCAGGATATCCCGGATACATACAGGTTTTGATTCCATTTTCCACCAACTGATAATCGCGGCTCGCCTGCGGATTTTCGTGTGTATATTCACGCACGCTGCGGAAAGCTAAGAAAGGACGGAAACGAAGTGTTGTTGCCGAATGGGCATCGACCAAGGTATAACGGATCAGAATCCGGTTTTCATGATGTACAAAAATCTTTTCCTTACGGAGAATTACGCCTCCCACACGGTAGGTAGTTGCCGGAATGTGCTCGCAATCAAACTCACGGATATACTTGTGCCCGTTGGGACTATAGTGATTACCTTGATATTTGTGCAATCCCAGGTTAAACTCCGCACCATGCTGAATTACCGTTTCATCCAAAGAAGATAGCAGCACATGGTTCTCATCATCCAAGTTGGGGACAGGAATCACCAACAATCCATGATATTTGCGTGTGTTACAATCTACAATTGTTGTACAATGATAAGCGCCCGATTTATTCGACCGCAGAATCTCCCTTGGCAAAGATTCCTGCAAGTTAATCATCAGGGTCTTGTCAAATCGTAAATAACTCATAGTTGTGCTATTATTTAAAGGTTAATTATTCAGGCCCATATGCGCTACACAACGTGTAGCAATGCCAAAAGTACAAATTAATGCCTATAAACAAAATAAAAAGTCCGTTTTTTTTTCGTTTTTTCTCCAAATAATGCGTAGTATTGTGGGGAATAAAGACAAATATGTGAAATATGAAACATGATATACGCAGGATGGTAGTGGCAACAATCATACCTTTGTTCATCCTATTTATTCTTTATATATTGGAAATATTAGAGGTTGGCATGGACTGGGACTTCACAAACCTCGGTATATATCCGATGCAACGTAGAGGAGTGTTCGGCATTTTCGCACATCCATTAGTACACAGCAGCTTCAAACATCTTTTTGCCAACACCTTGCCGTTTTTCTTTCTTTCGTGGTGCTTGTTCTATTTCTACCGGCAAATTGCTCCTTACATTCTGTTCGCCATATGGATTGGCTGCGGATTATTGACATTTTTCATCGGGAAACCAGGATGGCATATAGGAGCAAGCGGGATTATCTACGGACTGGCTTTCTTCCTTTTCTTCAGTGGTCTGTTGCGGAAATATGTTCCATTAATTGCCATCTCACTACTCGTCACTTTCCTCTACGGTGGACTCGTATGGAACATGTTTCCCCAGTTCGCCAAGGCATCGACTTCGTGGGAAGGGCATCTGAGTGGAGCCATAGCCGGCACGGTATGTGCCGTTGCTTTCATGAAAAACGGGCCGCAACGTCCCAATCCATTCGAAGACGAGGATCTGGAAGACAATGAAGAAACAAACGAAGCAGACAACCCTTCTCCATCCGACAACATTTCCGGTGACAACCATTTACCCGACGAAACTCCGACCTTTCAGAAATATCCTGAAGACAAGACGGAACCCACTCCACCAGACGCAACAAATTCAAATGCTTAGACGAATCACACGTTTAAGAAACAATAAAAAATACAAAAAGAAGTACAATCTTTTTACAGTAGCCGCCTATTATATCTAATTTTGCCTTAAAATAAGAAGAGGAAAACGTCATGGATACAATGTTCGATACTTTATTGCAGCTTCCACTCTTCCAAGGATTAGCCCAAGAAGATTTTACCAACATATTGGAGAAAGTACGACTACACTTCATCAAGCATAAAGCCGGCAAAGTCTTCATCGAGGCGGGTGCTCCATGCGATCAGCTGGTATTCGTACTAAGTGGTGAAATAACCTCTTCTACCACATTAGCAGGTTCCTATAGCCTGATCGAAACGATTCAGGCACCCTGCCTGATCGAGCCCTATTCAATGTTTGGCATGAAGACTTCTTATGTATCTACCTATACAGCGCGTACACTGACGCATACGGTAAGCATCAGTAAAAGCTTCGTCATGAGCAATCTGTTCAAATACGACATCTTCCGCTTGAACTACATGAATATCATCAGCAATCGCCTCCAGACACTTAACAACCGGTTATGGAGCCCGATAGGTTCAACTATCGAAGCACGAATCATTGGTTTTATTTTAAATCGGTCGGAACGTCCGGTCGGCGAGAAAATTCTGAAAATCAAAATGGAAGAGTTAGCGAGAATCACCAATGAAACCCGCATGAGCGTTTCAAAAGCTCTGAATAGTATGCAAGAAAAAGGATTGATCGAGCTGCACCGAGGAGAAATCTTCATCCCAGACGCTGCACTACTGACCGACTTCATCCAACCGGCTATTGCCCAATAGTCGGAGCCACGTATGTCATTCCCCGGATTTGCTTTGCTTAAACGAAACCGACTGCGTAATCAAAGCTGGCTATAAACATCCGGCAAAGCTGCTGTCCCGAATAAAAAAAGTTTTTCTTTCCGCTTTCATCCCCCTTCCACCCGACAATCATCAGCTGAATCATCCTACACCGAAGAAAGGAAAACTTAAAACGAAAAGAAAAACTTTACATGCTCTTCCTTATTCCCATTCGATTGTCGAAGGTGGTTTGGAAGAAATATCGTAAGTAACGCGATTCACACCTTTCACCTTATTAATAATGTCATTGGAAACCTTTCCCAAGAACTCATAAGGCAAATGTGCCCAATCGGCCGTCATGGCATCTGTCGAAGTCACGGCACGCAAGGCAACGGCACGTTCATAAGTACGTTCGTCACCCATCACACCTACCGACTGAACCGGAAGTAAAATTACACCGGCCTGCCATACCTGATGATAGAGACATGTTTCATTGCCGTCGGCATCCTTCACTTTCCAATCCCACAAACCACGGATAAAGATATCATCAGCGTCTTGCAGGATGCGCACCTTTTCACGAGTAATATCACCCAAAATACGCACAGCCAATCCGGGGCCGGGGAAGGGATGACGACCAATCAGGTGTTCGGGAATACCCAATTGACGACCAACGCGACGTACTTCATCCTTGAACAGCCACTTCAACGGTTCGCACAGCTGAAGATTCATTTCCTTTGGCAGTCCACCCACATTGTGATGGCTCTTGATCACCTTACCCGTAATATTCAGGCTCTCGATTCGGTCGGGATAAATCGTACCCTGAGCCAACCAGCGGGCGTCAGTTATCTTGTGTGCTTCCGCATTGAAAACCTCTACAAAGTCGCGGCCGATAATCTTTCGTTTCTGTTCGGGATCGGTTACTCCTTCCAGATCCTTGAAAAACTTGTCACTGGCATCTACTCCTATCACATTCAAACCAAGTCCTTCATAGTCGTGCATGACATTCTGAAATTCGTTCTTACGCAACAGGCCATGATCAACGAAGATGCAAGTCAGATTCTTGCCAATGGCACGATTCAGCAACACGGCAGCCACCGTTGAATCGACTCCACCGCTCAAGCCTAAAATGACACGATCGTTGCCTAACTGTTCCTTCAGTTCGGCTACGGTAGTATCGACAAACGATGCAGGACTCCAAGTCTGATGACAACCACAAGCCTCGACAACAAAATTTCTCAGCATCTGGGTTCCGTCTTCACTGTGAAAAACTTCGGGATGGAACTGAACACCCCACATCGGCTCACCTTCGGCCTGATAAGCAGCGATTCGAACCTTATCGGTCGAAGCGATAACTTTAAAATTATCCGGGATAGCCGTGATAGTATCGCCATGACTCATCCACACCTGCGAGTTTTCGCGTACGCCGTGAAACAGCAGATTGTTCTTATCAAAGGTCTGCAAATGAGCACGTCCATACTCGCGACTGCCAGCCGGTTCCACCTTTCCGCCATTGGTATAAGCAATGAACTGCGCACCGTAACAAATGCCAAGGATAGGGTACTTACCGCGAATGCCGCTCAAGTCCACCTTGAAAGCACTTTCGTCGTACACGGAAAAAGGACTTCCGGACAGAATAACTCCTTTTACGCTTTCGTCATCGTGCGGAAACTTGTTATAAGGCACAATCTCGCAATAGACGTTCAGCTCGCGCAGACGGCGACCGATAAGCTGGGTTGTCTGCGAACCGAAATCAAGAATGATAATCTTCTCTTGCATATAATGTCAGTAATGGTTTTGTAAATAATTGGCAAATTTAGCAAAAAGCCTGCGAATAAGCGCTATGATTCGACAAAAATGATAAAAAGAAATAAGCGTCCATCGCATCAGCAACTCTCCAGACGCACCAGAGACCCGCAAGGCTCGCACACATGCCATTCTTTCACTTACCGGCATTCTGTTCCTTCAGCAGGTCACGGATTTCAGTCAACAGCAGTTCCTCCTTCGACGGTGCAGGAGGTGCAGGCGGAGTTGCAGCGGCCTCGGCTTTCTTTTTAGCCGTAAAGCGCGTCAGCAACTTAATAAATAGGAATATGGAAAAGGCTATGACCAAAAAGTCAAAAGTCATCTGCAAGAAATTGCCATAATTCAATGTAACAGCTGCTACTTCTTTCCCATCCACTACTTGTGCAGGCTTCATCACCCACTTCAAATCGACAAAGTTTACACCACCGACCAACAACCCGAAAACCGGCATAATGATATCCGCCACCAACGAAGAGACAATCTTGCCAAATGCTCCGCCGATAATCACACCGACAGCCATATCCACCACATTTCCCTTCATTGCAAATGCTTTAAAATCCTGCAAAAACTTACTTTTTCTCATCTTTTGAATTATTTAATAATGATTTTAAGTACGAATATAAAAACATTTTCTTACTTTTGCACCGCAATTCAAAAAAAGAATTGCCGGAGAAATTCGAAAGTTTATTTTTAAACATTATAAAACCCTTAAAAGTTTAAACAAAATGATTAAAGTAGGTATTAATGGATTCGGACGTATCGGACGTTTCGTATTCCGCGCAGCTCAAAAAAGAAACGATATCCAAATCGTTGGTATTAACGACCTTTGCCCGGTAGATTACTTGGCTTACATGCTGAAGTATGATACAATGCACGGTGCATTCGACGGTACTATCGAAGCTGACGTTGAAAACAGCAAACTGATTGTTAACGGCAAGGAAATCCGCGTAACTGCAGAAAAGAATCCTGCTGACCTGAAATGGAACGAAGTTGGCGCAGAATACGTAGTTGAATCTACTGGTCTGTTCCTGACTAAAGAAAAAGCTCAGGCTCACATCCAAGCTGGTGCCAAATATGTAGTTATGTCTGCTCCTTCTAAGGATGACACTCCGATGTTCGTATGCGGTGTTAATGAAAAGACTTACGTTAAGGGTACTCAATTCGTATCTAACGCTTCTTGTACTACTAACTGCTTGGCTCCTATCGCTAAGGTTCTGAACGACAAGTTCGGTATCGTAAACGGTTTGATGACTACAGTTCACTCTACAACTGCTACTCAGAAGACTGTTGACGGTCCTTCTATGAAGGATTGGAGAGGTGGTCGTGCTGCTTCTGGCAACATCATCCCGTCTTCTACTGGTGCTGCTAAGGCTGTAGGTAAAGTTATTCCTGAACTGAACGGTAAGCTGACTGGTATCTCAATGCGTGTTCCGACTTTGGATGTTTCTGTAGTTGACCTGACTGTAAACTTGGCTAAGCCTGCTTCTAAGGAAGCTATCTGCGCTGCCATGAAGGAAGCTTCTGAAGGCGAACTGAAGGGTGTACTGGGTTACACAGAAGATGCAGTTGTTTCTTCTGACTTCCTGGGTTGCACACTGACTTCTATCTTCGATGCTAACGCAGGTGTTTACTTGACTGATACTTTCGTTAAGGTTGTATCTTGGTACGATAACGAAATCGGTTATTCTAACAAGGTTCTCGATCTGATCGCTCACATGGCATCTGTAAACTGCTAATTGACAGTAAAAAGATACTAAGACATAGGCGGCTTCAACAGAAGCCGCCTATTTTTTTATTCTTCTTAATCCCTACAAAACAATGATAGCCTCACAGTGCAACAGTTATTGCACTCGCAGTGCAGTAGTCAGTGCACTCACAGTGCAGTAGTTAGTGCACTCTCAGTGCAATAGGTAGTGCACTCACTCGGCATAAGCTATTCGGGAAGGTTCTCAAATAGCAGAAGCCGATCAAGACATTCACACAAACAGTTAGAAATTATTAAAGTATAGGCATCTTCGAACTGAATCGCCTATTTTTTTTGCACTTTTGCGTATTGTTTCAGAAGGTTACTTGACAAAGGGCCTGATGGAAAAGCCTCAACAACGGTTGTTTTACGATAGCTTTTACGAAAATGATGCAAACTCAGAATCCTTTTTTCGAAAATATCCATACTCCCCACGGCACCGTCCCTTTCGACCGTATTGCCGTAGAGCACTACGCCCCTGCCATACGCGAAGGAATACGTCGCCAAAATGAAGAAATAGACGCCATCGTCCACGATCCGGCTCCCGCCAACTTTCAAAACACAATATTGGCATTGGAACTGTCGGGAGAACTGCTTCGCCGTGTCGAAACGGTGTTTGACAATCTGCTTAGTGCCGAGACCAACGATGCCATGCAGGACCTGGCCAAGGAACTCATGCCCCTCCTGAGCGAGCATGCCAATAACATCACACTGAATGAGCACCTCTTCGAACGCGTCAAGACGGCCTACGAACATCGCAACGACGAAGCACTGACGGCCGAACAACGGAAACTGACCGAGGATACCTACGAAGGATTTGTACGAAGCGGAGCCAACCTGCAAGGAGCCGATAAAGAAAAGTATCGCGACCTGTCACGCCAACTGAGCCTGCTTACCCTGCAATTCAGCGAAAACAACCTGAAGGAAACCAACGACTACCAACTAGTGCTGACAGACGATAGCCAACTGAAGGGCTTGCCGGAGAGCGCCATCGAAGCAGCTCGGGAAACCGCCAAAGAGAAAGGGCAGGGAGGATGGATCTTTACCCTGCAAGCTCCCAGCTATGTACCTTTCCTGACCTACGCCGACGACCGCGAATTACGGAAGGAACTCTACATGGCCTACAATACAAAATGTACGCACCCCAATGCCTGCAATAATCAGGAGATCGTAAAGCAACTGGCCAACACGCGTCTGGAAATCGCCCGTCTGCTGGGATACAAGGACTATGCCTCCTACAAACTGGAACGACGCATGGCACAAAACAGCGAAAATGTCTATCGCCTGCTTAGGCAACTGCTTGAAGCCTATAAGCCGACGGCTCTGAAGGAATTTGCCGAAGTACAGGCAGTAGCTCGTGAAGAGCAAGGTGAGGATTTCGTACTGATGCCATGGGACTGGAGCTATTATTCACAAAAGCTGAAAGACCGAAAGTTCAATATCAACGACGAAATGCTTCGTCCCTACTTCGAATTGGAGAACGTGAAGAAAGGCGTATTCGGCCTGGCTACCCGTCTTTACGGCATCACCTTCCGAAAGAATCCGGAGATTCCCGTTTACCATAAAGATGTAGATGCTTACGAAGTATTCGACCGCGACGGCAGTTTTCTGGCTGTACTCTATACCGACTTCCATCCCCGTGCCGGAAAACGTTCGGGAGCCTGGATGACCAGTTACAAAGGCCAATGGATAGATCAACAAACTGGAGAAAACAGCCGTCCGCACGTTTCACTGGTGATGAACTTCACCAAACCCACTCAGGACAAGCCCGCTCTGCTGACTTTCGGCGAAGTCGAGACATTCCTGCACGAATTCGGCCATAGCCTGCACGGCATGTTTGCCAATTCGACCTACGAAAGTCTGAGTGGCACAAATGTTTATTGGGATTTTGTAGAACTCCCTTCGCAGTTCATGGAGAACTTTGCTACCGAAAAAGAATTCCTGCATACCTTTGCCCGTCACTACCAAACAGGCGAACTGATTCCCGACGAACTGGTACAACGCCTGATAGACGCACGCAACTTCAACGTTGCCTATGCCTGCCTGCGTCAGGTAAGCTTCGGCTTGCTCGACATGGCCTGGTACACCCGCACTACACCCTTCGACGGCGATGTGCGTACGTACGAAAAACAGGCATGGGCCGAAGCCCAAATTCTGCCACAACTCGAAGAAACCTGCATGAGCACCCAGTTCTCGCACATCTTCGCAGGCGGATACGCAGCCGGGTACTACAGCTACAAGTGGGCTGAAGTGCTGGATGCCGATGCATTCTCGCTATTCAGACAGAAAGGTATTTTCAATCCGGAAGTAGCCCAATCTTTCCGCGAGAACATTCTGTCGAAGGGGGGAACCGAACATCCGATGACACTCTACAAGCGTTTCCGCGGACAAGAGCCCACCATCGACGCATTATTAATAAGAAACGGAATAAAAGAAAACTGCCAATGAAAAGAAAATCATTGTATATTTGCCACCTGTTACTGATGCTGATTCTGATTCCGACCTTCAGCGGATGCAATAACGAAGACGATATCGAACGGATCTTTACCGGTAAAACCTGGAAGATGAGCCGACTGACCATCGAAGGAAAAGAAAAAGAACAGTTCGGAGCCATTGTCTGGGACTCGGAAGCCGCATACAACCGAAGCATCGAGCTTTTTAAAACCAAAGACAACTTTACCGTCACCTTCGAAGGGACGGAAGTGAACGGAGAGTTTAGTAGCACCAAAGTCACCGTCAACGGAGCCAAAGTAAAAAAAGCTACCGGGACATGGTCGGCCAATGGCAAAAACAATACGATCGGTCTTAACCTGAATATCACAGCTTCCGAAACCGATCCGCTTGCCAAAGAATTCATCAAAGGCATGCAAAACGTATTCAAATACGAGGGTGACGAAAACCAAATCACCCTTTATTATAAAGAAGGGCAGACGACCTGCCTGATAGGATTTGCTAAACAATAAACGAACATGGACAACGCAGAAAACGAAAAACAGGCAGCTTTGGACAAGCGCTACATACGCATGGCAAGCATCTGGGCCGAAAACTCCTATTGCAAGCGCCGCCAGGTAGGTGCACTGATCGTCAAGGACAAGATGATTATTTCCGATGGCTACAACGGTACTCCTTCCGGCTTCGAAAACGTATGCGAAGACGAGAACAACGTCACCAAGCCCTATGTGCTGCATGCCGAAGCCAACGCCATCACCAAGATAGCCCGCTCGAACAACAGCAGCGACGGGGCAACCATGTACGTCACGGCTTCGCCGTGCATCGAATGCTCCAAACTGATCATTCAGGCAGGAATCAAACGGGTGGTCTATTCTGAGAAGTATCGCCTTGAAGACGGTATCGAATTACTCCGGAGGGCAGGCATCGAAGTGGTCTATCTTCCTATCGACGAATAAACAGAGCTAACTATATATACTAACCACTAATCATTTACTTAATATATGAGTACAAAGAATTCATCCCGCTTCATGCCGCTCATCATAGCCGTCTGTGTGGTTGCGGGCATTCTTATTGGGACATTCTATGCCAAGCACTATGGCGGGACAAAGCTTGGCATCATCAACGGCTCGTCCAACAAGCTCAATGCCTTGCTGCGAGTCATCGATGACCAGTATGTAGATTCCGTCAACATGGCGGATCTGGTGGAGAAAGCCATGCCACAGATTCTGGCCGAACTGGATCCCCACTCTACCTACATCCCCGCACAGAAGCTGGAAGAAGTGAACTCAGAGCTGGAAGGCAGCTTCAGCGGCATCGGCGTACAGTTTACCATACAGGAAGACACCATACACGTCAACAGTGTCGTGCCCGGCGGACCGGCTGAAAAGGTCGGACTGATAGCCGGCGACCGCATTGTCATGGTAAACGACAGCCTGTTTGTAGGCAAAGGACTGACCAATGAAAAAGCAATGCGCAACCTGAAAGGCCCCAAAGGATCAACCGTCAAGTTAGGCATTAAACGTGCTTCTGAAAAAAAACTGCTCGACTTCACCATTACCCGTGGTGACATCCCCCAAAACACCATTGATGCAGCTTACATGATCAATGACAAATTCGGCTACATACAAATCAGCAAATTCGGACGCACCACTCACGTGGAATTACTGAATGCCATTGCCCAATTGAGCCATAAAGATTGCCAGGGTCTTATCATCGACTTACGCGACAACACCGGAGGCTACATGGAAGCCGCAACCCGCATGGTCAACGAGTTCTTGCCCGAAGGCAAACTGATAGTTTACACTCAGGGACGCAAATATCCCCGAATGGAAGAATACGCCAACGGGACAGGCAGTTGCCAGAAAATGCCGCTCGTGGTATTGGTTAACGAAGGTTCAGCCTCGGCAAGCGAAATCTTTGCCGGTGCCATACAGGACAATGACCGCGGTACCATCGTAGGCCGTCGTTCGTTCGGAAAAGGATTGGTACAACAACCGATCGACTTCAGCGACGGTTCGGCCATCCGCCTGACCATCGCACGCTACTACACCCCGTCAGGCCGTTGCATCCAGCGCCCCTACGAGAACGGCAACAACAGCCAATACGAAATGGACTGGATCAACCGTTACGAGCATGGCGAATTCTTCTCGAAAGACAGCATCAAGCTTAACGAAGACCAGAAGTATTACACCACACTGGGACGTCCCGTCTATGGAGGTGGTGGTATCATGCCCGATGTCTTTGTTCCGCAGGATACTACCGGAGTCACTTCCTACCTCATCGAAGTCAGCAGCAAGGGTCTGATTCTGCAATACAGTTTCCAGTACAGCGACCGTAACCGCGCCAAGTTGAGCGAATTTGAAAACGAAGAAGACATGCTGAAATACCTTCGCCGCCAGGGCATCGTGGATCAGTTTATCCGCTTTGCCGACTCCAAGGGTGTAAAACGCCGCAACCTGCTTATTCACAAGTCGCACCAACTGTTGGAGAAAGCTCTTTACGGAAACATCATCTACAACATTTTAGGCCGCGAGCCTTACATCCGTTACCTCAACCAGAGCGATGCGACGGTAAAGACTGCATTGGACATTCTGGAAAAAGGCGAAGCATTCCCCAAAGCTCCGGAAGCCATGCCACAAAACGAGAAAGACAATGAAGGAAAAGAAAAAAGAACTGCGCAGGCAGATGGCTTTGTTGAAGACGCAACACAGCTCTTCCGCTACGCTTATGTCTGCTAAAATAATGGCGGCTCTCGAAAGCCATCCGGCTTTCGAGGCAGCCCATACCATATTACTATATCACTCGCTGAAAGACGAAGTAGATACTCACGATTTTATCCGGAAGTGGAGCCGCAACAAGCGGATACTGCTTCCGGCAGTTGTGAATGACGAGCTGGAATTACGCCAATACACCGGTCCCGAAGATCTGACTATCGGCCGATACGGCATTGAAGAGCCTTCGGGTGCTCCGTTCTGCGACTACGATGCCATCGACCTCATTGTAGTGCCCGGCGTAGCTTTCGACCGTCGGGGCAACCGGCTGGGACGCGGAAAAGGTTACTACGACCGCCTGCTGCCCCGCATACCGTCGGCTCGAAAGATAGGCATCTGCTTCCCTTTCCAAATCGTAGAAGAAATTCCGGCGGAAGCCTTCGACATCCGCATGGACGAAATCATAACAAAAGAATGAAAACAAATTATCACACCCACACCACCCGCTGCCAGCACGCCACAGGAAGTGACGAAGATTTTGTATTGAGTGCCATCAAAGGCGGGTTTCAAGTGCTCGGCTTTTCCGACCACACTCCCTGGAAGTATCACACCGATTATGTATCAAACATCCGCATGCTGCCCGATGAACTTCCCGGATACGTAGAAAGTCTGCGTGCCCTGCGCGAAAAATACCGCGACCAGATAGACATCAAGATCGGATTGGAATGCGAATATTTCCCCGAATACATGCCCTGGCTGAAAGAACAGGCCAAGGAATACAAGTTGGATTACCTGCTATTCGGCAATCACTTCTATCACACTGACGAAAAGTTCCCCTACTTCGGACGCCATACCGACAGCCATGACATGCTCGACCTGTACGAAGAAAGCGCCATCGAAGGCATGGAGAGCGGAATATTCTGCTGTCTGGCCCATCCCGACCTCTTCATGCTGTCCTATCCCGAATGGGATCATCACTGCACCACCATCAGCCGACACATCTGTCGCGCCGCCGCCCGACTGAACATACCGCTGGAGTACAACATCAGCTATGCTTCGTACAACGAAACACACGGCACCGAATCGTTCCCTCACCCCAAGTTCTGGCACATTGCAGCAGCCGAAGGATGTACTGCCATCATTGGTGTTGATGCCCACGTGAACAAATACTTGGAGGAGAGCAAATACTACGACCGTGCAGTGAAAGAGCTCAAGGATCTGAACATCAAAACCATTGATAAACTGTTCTAAAAATGGGATGTGTCAAATTAAGGAATCGCTTTCCTCAAGGCACGGATTACACGGAAATTCACGGATTATTCTATTTCTGTCTTCGTATATATTCCGCGTAATCCGTGCCTAAAAGCTAACAAGAAGTCAGCCTCTTTTAATTACGACACACCCTCCAACATCAGCCCTCCAGCATCCTCCACGCCATTGGCAACGAAGCTACAATGTCGCCGGCTGTCATCGCTGTTTCACCCTGCTTGCGGGCAGCAATGTCACCAGCCAGACCATGTACATAGACACCCAGACGGGCGGCGGTTTCCGCATCGTAACCTTGTGCAAGCATGGCTAACAAGACTCCGGTCAGCACATCGCCACTGCCTCCTGTAGCCATGCCCGGATTTCCGGTTGTATTGAACCAGCATCGGCCCGATGGAGATATAACGGCCGAATAGGCGCCCTTCAGCACGATGTACACATCGGCCGACCGCGCCAGTTCGCGCGCCTTCATCAGTCGCTCGTACGAGTTCTGGCATTTGCCTACCAGGCGTTCCAGTTCCTTGGGATGCGGAGTCAGGATACTTCCTTTGGGCAATTGTCCTAAATAACTGCGATGTTCGCCCAACAGATTCAAAGCATCGGCATCGACCACCATCGGCACCTGGCACGACTCTACCTGCTCAAGCACCGCATTCTCCGTTTCGGGTGACTTGCCCAACCCCGGACCGATGCCCACAGCCTGAAAATCGTCAGTATCCACCGCTCCGGAAAAACACGTCTCGCTGAAGTCTATCTCCGTCATGGCTTCGGGTACGGAAGTCTGTACGATGAAGTTGTTGCAAAAAGGCACATGTACTGTCAGCAATCCTACCCCCGAACGCAGGCAAGCTTTAGCCGCCAACACAGACGCACCGGCCATCCCCTGCGATCCTGCTATCAGCAAGGCACGGCCGAAGTTCCCCTTATGTGCAAACTTATCGCGCGTCTTCAGACGCCAGTTCACGTCGTCCGGTTCCGTCAGGTAAAAATCGGTATCCATCTCGTCAATGGCTTCTTCACTCAGCCCGATGTCAAGCATTTCCCACTCGCCTACATACGGAGCATTCTCGGCAAACAGGAAAGCCAGCTTGGGCAGTTGCAATGTCAACGTCACGTCGGCACGTACGATACAGGAAGCAATGTTCCCTGAATTGTCTTCGCCCATCAGGCCCGAAGGAATATCAATGGCCACTACTCGTGCCGGCGAAGCATTGATGTACTTCACCACAGCCGCAAATCCGCCGCTCAACGGTTTGTTCAGTCCGCTGCCAAACAGTCCGTCAATCACCACATGATCCTCCGTCAGCTGGGGAGGCACAAACTGGGAAGTAATCTCATGAAACACGATGCCGCCCAATCCGGCCAACCGTTCCTTGTTTGCTTCGCAGTCGGGCGAAAGCTGTCCTTTGGTATTGAACAGATAGACTTCGAGTTCATATCCCTGCCCGGCCAGCAGACGGGCTACCGCCAACGCGTCGCCACCGTTGTTGCCCGGTCCGGCGAACACTACAAGGGGAGTGCTGACGTCGTCCCAACGTTCCGCAATGGCCTTTGCCAACGCATGGGCAGCCCGTTCCATCAGGTCGATGGAGGCTATCGGTTCACTTTCTATCGTATATGCATCCAGTTGCTTGATGCTTGTTGTAGGAAAAATCTTCATATCGTTTGCTATTTTGCAACAAAGATAAACGTTTAATTCAAAATTTGCTATCTTTGTCCAAACCCTAAATGAATCTATCATGAAGATTTTCTTTACCTGCCGCTATCTGGCACTCCTGCTCATCCTGCTCTGCACCCCTCGCCTGCAAGCATCGGAAGCCGACACTGTACGCATCCGCGAAACCCGCATTCCTCTCCTCATCGACCGGGCAGACAACGAACTGTTCTACCTGCGTATCGATGCCCGTCACAGCAAGGTATTGGAGGACATCACCGTAACCTTCGGCCCGAAAGTCAACCTGAATGAAATAGCAGCCCTGAAACTGTACTACGCCGGTACGGACGGCGTGCAACGCAAAGGTAAAACGTTTTATGCTCCTACCTCCTACCTGTCGCGCAACAATCCGCCTTATACCCTCAAGGCCAACCCGTCGTATTCGGTACTGAAGGATACGGTTGCCTCACCACGCAGAACCGTTACCCTGAAGGCCGGACAGCCGTTGTATCCGGGTGTCAACTACTTTTGGATCAGTCTGCAACTGAAGCCTGACGCTTCGCTGACCTCGCGCATATCAGCATCCATCATCAAAGTCAGGACCGACTCGGGCACAGCTCCCCTGCAATATGCACTGCCTGCGCCACAGCAACACTTCACAGGCATTGGCGTGCGCCATGCCGGCGACGACGGTGCTGCCGCCTACCGCATTCCGGGCATCGCCACCAGCAACAAAGGCACGCTGCTTGGCGTCTATGACATACGCTACAACAACAGTGTCGATCTGCAGGAACACATCGACATCGGCCTCAGCCGCAGCACAGACGGCGGACAGACGTGGGAGAAAATGCGCATCCCCATGAGCTTCGGCGAATACGGCAACCTGCCGAAAGCCCAGAATGGCGTAGGCGACCCAGCCATCCTGGTGGACCGTCAGACGGGTACCATCTGGATTATGGCCGCCTGGACACACGGCATGGGCAACCTCCGTGCCTGGGTCAACTCGGGACAGGGAAACGAGCTGAACGAAACCGCCCAACTCGTGCTGACCCGCAGCGACGATGACGGGAAAACCTGGTCGGCACCCATCAACATTACTTCGCAAGTGAAAGATCCCGAATGGTTCTTCCTGCTTCAGGGACCCGGACGGGGCATCTCCATGGAAAATGGTACGTTGGTCTTTGCCGGCCAGTACATCGGTGCCGACCGCATCCCCTGTGCCTGCATCATCTACAGCGAAGACCATGGCCAGACATGGCACATCAGCCAACCGGCACGCAGCAACACCACCGAAGCACAGGTGGCAGAAGTAGAACCCGGCGTACTGATGCTGAACATGCGCGACAACCGCGGCGGAAGTCGTGCCGTAGCCACGACCCGCGACATGGGACGCACGTGGCAGGAACATCCGTCATCGCGCAAGGCACTGATCGAACCGGTCTGCATGGCCAGCCTCATCCATGTGCCCGCTGCCGAAAACGTGCTGAATCGTGACCTGCTGCTCTTCTCGAACCCCAACAGCACCAAGAACCGCAACATGATCACCCTGAAAGCCAGTCTTGACGGCGGGCTGACCTGGCTGCCCCAACATCAGGTCCTGTTGGACGAAGGCAACGGCTGGGGTTACTCCTGCCTCACCATGATCGACCGTGAAACAGTGGGCATCTTCTACGAAAGCAGCACCGCCCACATGCTGTTCCAAGCCATCAAACTGAAAGAAATCATCAAGGAATAAACAGACTGACAGGCGGATGAAAACACCCTTCCCAAAGAGTTTCATCCGCCTGCCTCACAAGCTTCCCAAACGGCACTTGCATGGCTCGGGAGAGACACTTGCACGGCTCACGAGCAACACTTGCACGGCTCGCGAGCCACACAAGTGTGGAACAACCCCCTCTCTAACAAGGCATTCGGAGAGGTCAGTTGATGATAATCTGACCGTTGGGGAAACGGTATTTCGTATTCTTTTTCTGCTTCACGATGCCCAGCATCAGCGTTATCAGACCGACACGCCCCACAAACATCAGCACCACAATGAGCAGTTTGCTGCTGTCGTGCAACAAAGGTGTCAGATTCAGGCTGGAACCTACCGTACTCAGGGCCGATACACACTCGAAGGCAATCGCCATCAGCGAATGCTCCGGCTCAATCAGGCTGATAACGAAAACGAAAAGGAACAGAACAGTGAACGACAACACCACCGTAGCGTTCGACCGACGAATAGAATCGGACGAGAGCTCACGACCGAACACTTCCACCCGTTCCGTCCCCCGCAGTACCGCCACTAAATTCAGCATCACCACCGCAAAGGCATTCACCTTGATACCGCCTGCCGTTGATTGCGAGCCACCGCCCACCCACATCAGCAACATGTAAATAAGTAGTGACTGTACGCCCAACGCAGTCAGGTCCACACTGACAAAACCCGCCGTACGCGGACACACGGCATTGAAGAAAGCATGCGTCAGCTTGTCGCCCACCGGCATTTCGGCAAAGGCACCGTTCCACTCCAGCACCGCAATGGCCACCGTACCAACCACCAACAGCAGCAGAGTGAGGATGAGCACAATCTTCGTATTCAGGTTGTACAAATGATAAAAACGCCTCGCATCCCACTCCCGCGTACGGACAAAATGCCAGAAGCGACGCACGTAGTGCAACAAGATATCCTTGAAATTAACCAGAATCGGAAAACCGATACCTCCCAATATAATAAGGAAAGAAATGTAGAGATACAACGGATTATGACCCGACATCAGCACCGGGTTACCCAAATTGCCGGGTAACGTCGAAAAGCCTGCATTGCAGAAAGCCGAAATGGAATGAAAAGCCGAAAAGGCCAGTTCCTCCTTCAGGCTCATACCCAGCGTGCCGTGAATGTCGCTCCAGATGGCAAGCATCCCCACCCCCTCTATCACCAACGTAAAGCCCAGAATATAGAGCAACGTCGTCAGCAACGAATTCAGCGAGTCGGAACTCACCATGTCGCGCACCACCAACTGATTGTAGAGCGACGTGTTGCCCATGAAGAACATCGCAAAGAAACTCGTCAGCGTCATCACTCCCAAGCCGCCAATCTGAATAAGGATGATGATGATCACAAAACCGGCCGGCGTAAACGTCGAGGCCACATCGACCGACGTCAGCCCCGTGACGCATACTGCGCTGGTGGATATGAACAACGAATCGACCCACGAAATGCCATTCACCGTACAGCGGGGCAACATCAGCAAACCCGTACCTACCAGGATGATAATCAGGAAACTGACAGCCAATATCAGCGAAGGGTTTGTCCGCCTGCCCAGCAGCCGCACCATTCCGTTGGACAGCCTCAGCAAAGAAAGCAACAGCAGCAATACCAACCGATAGCCCTGCCCGTGAACAAAGTTCCAGAAATCAAGGATGGCTCCCTCCACTTCGGGGCGGTGGAAAATGACGGGTACCAGCGTCAGATACAGCAGGCCTGTCAGCACCCACGTCAGTTTGCTGAACGTGCGCCGCGTATCCTTATACTGAAGCAGAATGTGCAAGGTCACATCAATCAGAAACATCACCCAAACACCCTGATACAGGCGGCCAATCTGATGTGACTCTTCGGCAGTAATCGTAAATCCATGCTCGTACACCACCCCGATAATCAATAATATCGAAGCCAGGTAAGAAAGAGTGGTGACAATGTTCAGCACAATCCGCACATACGGATGAATCCACTTATTCTGATAGAGCAGATACTTATGATAGATCTTCATCTTGATACCAGTTAAAGAAACGTGGCAAACATATAGAAATAAACCTATATGGGCAAAAAAACAAGAAAAAAAGATAGCATTCTAAAAATTATAGCTACATTTGGGCAATAATTATTAAAGATTTTAACCACTATGAGCAACAAAACAAAAAGATTTATCCTCCCCGAAGAAGAAATTCCCCACTACTGGTACAACATACAGGCCGACATGGTGAACAAACCGATGCCTCCTCTGAACCCTGCTACCAAGCAACCGCTGAAGCCCGAAGACATGTATCCCATCTTTGCCGAAGAACTTTGCCGGCAGGAACTGAACCAGACCGATGCCTGGATTGAAATCCCCGAAGAAGTACGCGAGATGTACAAATACTACCGCTGCACACCGCTGGTACGTGCCTACGGATTAGAGAAGGCCCTCGATACTCCGGCCCACATTTACTTCAAGAACGAAAGTGTCAGCCCCATGGGTTCGCACAAGCTGAACTCGGCCATCCCGCAAGCCTACTACTGCAAAAAGGAAGGCGTAACCAACGTCACCACCGAAACCGGTGCCGGACAATGGGGTGCCTCGCTGGCCTATGCCGCCCGCCTGTTCGGGCTCGAAGCCGCTGTTTATCAGGTAAAGATCAGTTATGAGCAGAAGCCCTACCGCCGCAGCATCATGCACACGTTCGGCGCACAGGTCACTGCTTCTCCCTCCATGTCCACCCGCGCCGGAAAAGACATCCTGACCGCCAATCCCAACTATCAGGGCTCATTAGGAACAGCCATTTCCGAAGCCATCGAACTGGCCCGCACCACTCCCCACTGTAAATATACGCTTGGCTCCGTGCTGAGCCACGTCACGCTGCACCAGACTGTCATCGGCCAGGAAGCCGAAAAGCAGATGGCCATGGCCGGCGAATATCCCGACATGGTGATCGCCTGCTTCGGCGGAGGCTCCAACTTCGGAGGCATCGCCTTCCCCTTCATGCGTCACAACATCCTCGAAGGGAAAAAGACCCGTTTCATCGCTGCCGAACCGGCCTCCTGCCCCAAACTGACACGAGGCAAGTTCCAGTACGACTTTGGCGACGAAGCCGGATACACCCCGTTGCTACCCATGTTCACACTGGGACACAACTTCGCCCCGGCCAACATACATGCAGGCGGTTTGCGCTACCACGGTGCCGGCGTCATCGTATCGCAACTGCTGAAAGACGGACTGATGGAAGCTGTGGACATCCAGCAACTGGAATCCTTCGATGCCGGCGTATTGTTTGCACAGGTCGAAGGCATCATCCCGGCTCCCGAGTCGTGCCACGCCATTGCCGCCACCATCCGCGAAGCCAACAAGTGCAAGGAAACAGGCGAAGAAAAGGTAATCCTGTTCAACCTCTCCGGACACGGACTTATCGACATGGCCTCGTACGACAAATATCTGGCCGGCGACCTCATCAACTACGAACTCACTGACAAGGATATCCAGAAAAACCTGGATGAAATAGGAAACTTGGCCTAAAACAGTTACGGGTTACAAGCATCGGGCAGGAGTTTCAGCAATCTTCTGCACTCCACCTTCGATGCATGTAACCCGTAACTGTTATTTATATCTACAGCAATCGCTCCCGATTATCTGTTCTTCGGCTGTGGAAAAGGCTTTCCGTCTCTACCACCGGGACGCATGTTCTTCCGCATTCTGTTACCATCCTGTTTTTTCTCCATCTGATAGATCTTTTCAATCTGCTTGGGCGACAGCACCTTGCGGAATTCAGTATAATACTTTTCCTGCAAATCCAGCATCTTACGGCTGTTGGCAAAACGAGCCTTGATGCGTTGTTCTACCTCGGCATCGGTAGGCACTTCCTTCTTTGCTTCGACCTGCTTACCGGCTTCTGCATTTTCCGGCTTCATCTGCTTCCATGCTTCTGCCCTGCATTCGCGCAAGTCTTTCATATATTGGGTATAAATCGGCGTAAACTTGGCCGCAGTGGCATCGTCTAATGCCAATTCCTTCACAATTCGATTGGTTTGCATTTCCATCATCTGCTCGGGAGTGAAACGTGGCTTCTTCTTAGCTCCATCCACTTGCTGTGCAAACAATGATACTTGGCTTCCTGCTACGAGGAGAGCAATAAACAGATAAACAATTCTTGTCTTCATAAATCTTCTTTTTTTAGTTTATAATCATTTTCGTGGTTCATCTCCAGAGAATTTCCGTGTACATCACATTAGAACTCGAAAAAGCAGAAAAGTAAAAAAGGGATACGCATATTTTATATTAATTAACGCGGCATTTAACAAAAAAGCCTCTGTAACGACTATGGCTACAGAGGCTTTTAAATACCTTATTCAATTTTTCACAATCACCAGAAACGGTTGCGTTCGGCACTGTATTCCAAGCCTACGCTTTTCAGTTTACGGATGATGTTTTCTTTGTCCACATTCATATCCTCGCAAAGAGCATCCAGCGAAGGATAGAAATCTCTTAATTTCATGTTGATGAAGCTATACAGCATCATCGGTTCTTCGGGTAATTCCATTTGCTTCAATCTTTTTAGTTACTAATACCGGCGCAAAGATAGTTGTTTCTGCAATATAAGAGATTGATTTAAATCAGTTTTTTTAGTTTTCCCTTATGCAACCGGTTGCATTTGTCAGTTAAAAGAAGCATGTTTTCGCTGACTCACAATAACATAGATAACGACAGGCGCGCCTATCACAGGAGTTACCGCATTCAAGGGAATGACTCCCGCTTCGCCCGGTAGTACGCACAACAAGTTACAGATCAAAGCTACGGCTGCCCCGCAAAGAATGGTGACAGGAAGCAGCGAGTTGTGATTGGAGGTACCCAGGATGAGACGGGCCACGTGAGGAACAGCCAGCCCGATGAACGAAACCGGACCACAGAAAGCCGTAGTAATGGCCGTCAGCACACCGGTAACAATCAGCAGCCAGTTGCGCACACGGCGGATATTCACCCCGAGATTCTCCGCATAACGATCGCCCAGCAGCAAAGCGTTCAATGGTTTGATAAGCAGTAACGAGCCAATCAGTCCCAGCACCGTGACCGAAGCAAACGCCGGCATTTGTTGCAGGGACACGCCACCAAAGTTGCCCATTCCCCAAATCATATACGACTGTACCCCCTCGGCCGTAGCAAAGAAGTTGAGCAGCGAAATGACCGACGAAGCAATATAGCCTATCATAATACCGGCTATCAGCAACATCACATTGCTGCGAATCAGTGTGGACAGAAACAGAATAAGTGCCATGATTGCCATGGCACCCACAAAAGCACCGGCCAGCACCGAAAAGAAGCCCGACATACTGAACGTACCGGCCGAAATGCTCCCGCCGAACAGCAACATGACACATGCCACGCCTAAACTGGCTCCCGTATTGATTCCCAGAATGGAAGGACCTGCCAGCGGATTCTTGAAAGCCGTCTGCAGCATCAGTCCGCATACCGCCAGCGCTCCTCCGCACAACAAGGCTGTAAGTGCTTGTGGCAAACGCGACTCCCACAGGATGAAGCTCCAGCTTGCTTTCCCGGCCTCGCCTCCCGAAAGGATACGAAATACTTCACCGGCTGGAATGGATACAGAGCCCACCAGCAAATTAACGATAAACAGAAGCACTATCAGAACTCCCATTCCCAAACCATATTTCCAACCTTTCGACATAAACTTTTTTTAAGGAGTTATAAGGAGTTAAAGGGAGTTATTACTCCACTTTGCACCGTTAGAAGTTAAAGGCCAATAGCATGGCCTCTGAATAGAGAAGCATTGGACAATAACTACTGAAACCTAATTTCGTACTATTTTTCTTTCAGCTTGCAAAAATAGCGCAAACCACCCAAACCGCCCAATTCCGGATGAAGAATCTGGATGAAGTCAGACAGCAGATAGTCCGGATGGAATGGAGTTTCCTCATAATAAGGCACCTTATCGGTATTGCATCCATATACCGAACGTTCCTTGAATGCCTTGAACCCGGTATAGCCGGCATAGTCGGCCTGCAGGTCGGCGTATGTCATATCGCGGTCACGGTTGTACTTGATGACCCACACATCGGCATCGCCCGCCTTGTCGAAAACGGTTTCGAAAGCCAGAGGAACAGAACCGCTATGCTTGTCGTCAGCGAAAGCATAACGCCCGCAAGCATCGGCAAACAGACGTCCTATCGTACTGTGTCCGCCCGGTACATACCAGGCCGATCCGCTCTTCAGTTCACTCAGGATAGACAGGGAAGTGGAAGAAGTACGGGCTTTCTGCTTCAGTGCCTGATAGCGCTTGTCAACTTCGGCAAACAGGCTATCAGCCTCGGCTTCGGCACCGAACAGCAGGCCATAGAAGCGCATCCACTCGGCACGCCCCAAAGCCGACGTCTCCATATAGTCGGCACATTCGATAAGGGGGATGTTCAGCTTCTCTACCCGTCCGTAGCCGCCACTGTTCTCGAAAGGCGACAACAGGATGGCGTCGGGATGCAAGTCGATAATCTTTTCCATATCCGGATTCATACCGTCGCCACAATCGGCTATTTTTCCGGCAGCTACCCCTTCGTGGATGGCAGACAGGCGAATGTACTTCAGGTCGCACACTCCACCGATGGCACTTCCTGCTCCCAACTCTTCCAACAGGGCACAATGTACGGACGAGTAAATGACCGACTTCTTCAACGGTGTACGCACTACGGTACCTTCCGGCAGCTGTTCCGGCATCTGCTCCGTCTCGGGCACCAGTACATACGTGTGCAAGGTACGCAGCGTATCCCACGGATTGCGCAGCGTGGCCACCGTATAGCCCGGATAAGATACCAGCGTCAGGTTCTCGGCATAACGCAAAGCGATGGTGTCGCCACCATCAGCGAAAGAAGCCTTGCTCCTTCCTCCACACGAAGAAAGAAGCAAGGCTACCAATATTCCTATAAAATATAAATACTTATTCATCATCAATTAAAAAAAACGGCAGAATTAGGATTGATACCACCTGCACCAAACTCTTCTACAAACGTTCCATCTTTCTTGAAACGGTAAATAGTACCAGTAGTCTTATAATCAGTCGTACCGATATAAATATCACCGTTGCTTTCATTCACTTCCAGCATATAAATTGTTGCATTCTTCAACGCTTCCGGTATGCTCTTCAGGAAAGATGTGTTGTTCAGCTGACCGGTTTTGATGTCATAAGTAAAGAAGGTATTCAGTACAGCACCTGCATAATCAGAGTAAACTAAATACAACATATCGTTAGCAGCGCACATGCGGCTTGCCACACCCAGTTCTGTCACCTTATTGTTGTCTGCCGGATCAATCATCTGCAACGAGTAACCCGCATCGACGAAATTACCCCAGGAAATCAGGAATATCTTATTATCTTCTTCCAGTATAGCGTTCGGATTCACTCCTACAGTCAGCGTTTCGGCCAGCGTAAAAGTATTCAGGTCGATTACCTTTACATCATTATGATAGGTAGTATAATCGGCAGTACAGCTGTTAGCCACATAGAGCTTGCCCTCACAGGCAGCAATGCCTTCCATGTTGTCGCCCAGACCGGTCAACTTGGCTTCTACAGCCATAGTAGTCGCATTAATTTTGGCAACAGCACCGCCCCAGAACGAAGCATAGATGTAACCATCTTCGGCATCAATATAACGGATGCGACCCGCCAAATCAGGATCATTTACGAAAGAAACCCGTCCTTGCTCCACGCCAGCAGCATTCAGTTTTACCAAATAGTTGGAACCATAAACAGACACGAAAATCTGATCTTCGTATTCAATCATTGCCTGTCCGGTCTCGCCTAATTGTGCCGCATTCTGCAAGAAGAAAATATCATTGATGAAGTCTGCATCACCATTGGGGGCATAAAAAGCAATACCTGCATTGTTGCTGCCATAACCTCCTTCGTTCAAAATGAACATACGTGACTGCGGCAAAGCCAGTTGTGAACCCGTATCATCCGGACCTTTTTCGTTATCGTCATCACTACACGATGCAAAACCTGCACCTAAAGCCAGCATACACAAGATGCTAAACAAAAAACTTCTTACTTTCATACTTTTCATCTTTATTTAGTTTGATATTGATAAATCTGCATCTTTCCAATATTCTTCCGTCTGTATCAGTAACGACCTTAAAACTTAAAGATACCTGTCAGCCGCCATGAACGCCCCGGCATGGGATAGTACTTAATAACGTCATACTGTTCGTCGGTCAGGTTCACCAGTTCGGCCTGCACCGACAAGCGGCAATCTTTCAAAGCAAATTCGTGCGACAGACTGAGGGTGTGCTCCACATATCCGTCTATCTCATTAGCCGGAATATTCTGCGACAAAAAATATCGTTTACCCACTCCCACGACCGAATAGCCAACATTCACCCACGGATTTTCAATCACCATTGCCGCATTTCCGCTATGCAACGGGGTATAAGGCAACTGATCCTTATAAGTAGGACTGTCAGGTTCAGTCAGGTCGATGGCTTTCTGCCACATATAACTGCCGGACACGAATAACCCAACAGACTTAAACAACGGTATGGAAGCCGACAACGTGGCATCCACGCCCGTCGCATGTACTTTTCCATAATTGGCCATCTTCCACACGTAAGTCGTAGGGAAAGCAACGATCTTATCAGTCACGTCATTAAAATATCCATCTATGGTCATCGACAAAAAATCGAAGATAGTCCATTTTGAGCGACTCCATGTGATGCCTACATTATATTCGTTAGCTTTCTCGGGACGCAAATCTCGATTGCCCATCCTGAAATAGTACAAATCGTTGAAAGTTGGCAGACGGAAAGTACTCTTGTACATCAGCCGAAAGAACAAAGATTCGTCCTGCCAAGGTTGGACGCTCACCGTTACCGATGGAGCCAGACGATGAAAATTATCCGGCTTATCGCCCTGTTCCACATGTTCCGAAGTGGCTGTATAGACCAAAGAAGCAGTAGCAGTCATCCAATCTGTCCGATAACGGCCATTCAAAGCACTGATTGAAGTGTATCGAATAGGGAATGGACAGGCTGGCAGACTGTTGCGTAAGGTGTTCGCCACTCCATCCTGTGCCAACGAAAAAGTCAAGTCCTCCAATGGCTGATAAAGCAACGTCGCCGACAGGTAATATTCATCCTGACGATGTACTTCCCGATAAACCCCATCGGTATATTCCACACCTTTGTCCTGATAGCGATTCCAACTGTGGTTGTACTTGGCCTGCGCCTGCAATGTCCACTTGGCAGAAAACTTCTTTTTATAGCGTGCTTGTGTAAAGAAGTTCTCATCCCATAATTTTTCATCCGAAATCGGGTTATAAAGAGTCACTCCTCCCGGCAGTTCGCGGGCTGAATAGTAATAATATCCTTTCACATCCAACTCCCCTCCGTCTTTAAACGTATGATACAGTGTCGCTTCGCCCTGCCATGACTCCACTTGAGAGTTGTTCCGTTTTTCCCGTGTCACGTACTTCCCGTTCACCAGCGTAAACGGGTAATTGCCGTCGGCACGCATATACCCGGCATCCACCGAGAGGCGGGTACGTTCGCCCAACTTCTGCCACCATCTGACAGAGGGCGCTACATATCCGAACGAACCTCCCCTGACACGTGCCAGAAAAGCGGAAGTACGATCGCCCTCGAAGTGAGGTTTTTCCGTTTCGATGTTCAGTACGCCGGCCGACGCATACAGACGGGCCGACTGCAACAAGTCTTCGCTCTGGCCGATGGAAAGAGAAAGCATCGACACATTGTCCAACGAAAAACGTCCGATGTCTATCTGCCCTGCCTGGCAGTTGCTGACTGCCACACCGTCGTAGCTGACAGCCGTATGGGCCGCCCCCATGTTGCGGATAGAGACCGTCTTCAGTCCGCCTATTCCACCGTAATCCTTCACGTCGGCACCGGCAAAACGACGTACGGCATCCGCCATGTTCTGTATGCCAAGCTGACTGATGTCCTGTTTCGACATGGTCTGTACAGGCACGGCCGATGTCACCTTGTTGGGCATTCTGCGGGCTGTCACCGTCACCTTCTCTATCTGATGCACTTTCCCCGCAATCGTATCTTCCTGCACTTCCTGTGCCGCCATCCGACACGTACCCATACAGGCCAAAACGATGCAGACTAACCACATCTTCGCCTTTCCCTCCATAAACAAACGGCAGAATTTTTTATTTAACCATTCTTGCATGCACTGCCTGCTTTCCTCGAACAGACAATTTTTCGACTTGGCTTTGCAGGTCTTCTGACTCGTTTCCTAATGCATCGCCTTCCCATTCTTTTTATCAGAAAAAACAGTGGCACAGTGTATGATGCACTTCTTCCGAAACACACAGCAGCGGGACTGTCCGGGAGTTTCACCCGATTCCCTTTTCATCCGCACCCCCGAACAGGGGCTTTGGAACAAAACCGCAGCAAAGGTAGGAAATTTTCCGAATACCGGCAATCAATGCCGGCAAAAAATACGGGCCGACAGGAGTTCCCTGCCGGTATCCTGCAAGAGCGCACCCGCCACCTGCAATAAACCTACGGCACAAGCTTAATGCCTGCGTACCGTACTGAAAGCAAAATACAACCGTGTACCCCGGCGCCCGAGAGCCACCAGCATGCACAACAGTGAGCAGCATGCACAAACGACAAACACCACTCCCGTTGACGAAAGTATATTACCCATGCCGACCAAGGGCGATACGACGCCACCTGCCGCAAAGCAAAAAGCGCCCAACAGCGCCGATGCCGTTCCCGAATTTTCGCGCTGGCTTTCCATTGCCAAGGCTGTACTCGATGTAAACGTCATGCCCATGCTGAACAGCAGTACCAGCATCAGTGCCTCGTACACCCAGAAACTACACTCCGACATCAGTGCCCAGCATTGCAACACGGCCGCAACCACCATTCCGCAACAACCTGCCAGCGTACAGCTTTCCGAACGGCGGAACTTGACCGACAAGGCTGCCGCAACACCTATCGCCAGAGCATTGACACCAAAGCACAAGCTGAATGCGAATGCCGAAAAACCATAATGCTGCTGCACGATGAAGGGCGACGAGGCAATGTTGGCAAACAGCACTCCCTGTGCGAAAGCCATTTGAAGCACATAGCACACGTAGCGTCTGTCGCGCAGCACGACTCCGAAACTACGGAACGTATCACTCCATTTTTCAGCCGAACGGTTTTCAACGGGCAACGACTCCCTGAAGCGCATGCAACCGGCCAGCAACACCAGTCCCAGCCCGAAAAGAACCCAGAAAATACCTTTCCATCCTATCACATCGGTCAACAGACCTCCCACAATCGGAGCTGCCACCGGTGCCACTCCGTTAATGGCTCCAATGACGGCCAGCATCTTGGCCAGTTCGTGACCGGAATACTTGTCCGTTGCCACCGAACGAGATATGACAATGCCGCCTGCACCGGCTATGCCCTGCAACAGACGGAACGCCACAAACTGCTCTATGCTCTGCGAAAACAGGCACAACAACGTCGATGCAATAAACAGCCACATGGCCACCAGCAAAGGTAACCGCCGGCCGTAACGGTCGCTCAGCGGACCGAAGAATATCTGCCCGACAGCCAGACCTATCATACTGGTTGTCAGTCCTAACTGTACCATCGAAGAAGTTGTGGAAAAATACTCGCCCATCGAAGGCAGACTGGGCAGATACATATCCGTCACAAAGGGGCCAAACGCTGTCAGCATGCCCAATAAAATCAACAAAAAAACCTTGGAATTTTCTTTAATCATCATTGTTCCTTTCTATAAAGCACTGCAAAGTTACAACGAATTCCCCCTATTTATACAGAATTTCACATTTCTACTCACTCTTTTTCGAAAAGATTTTCAGAACTTAACACAGTCCTTCCTGGCCATATTTTTTCCCAGTTAGGAAAAAATATTTTCCTAACTGGGAAAAAAGAAAGCCTGACTACTGTACGACTTTAATCTTTAAACTCATAATACAACAGCACCGGATTGGAATCGCTCTCCAAACTCCTTATCAATTCTTTATTGACAACTTTATCAGACAGTTGACCGGACTCGAAAAGTTTTTTCAATTCTGCCAATTGCTCCGTTTTATAAAAGTAAAATACACCATCGGCATCCGCGCACAAGTACCCGGGAAGCGTAACGCCGTTTTGCTTGTTTCCTGCAAAAAAGACATCGTCTTTCTGTGTCTGGAAAATAGAAGTCTGACCGCTTTTCAGATGATGGCGTACTTTAAGAAGCGATCCTCCATAACAATTAAACCAAAGATAGTCCTGATGAACATAGAAATTGCAAAAACCAAAATAGACCTTCTTCTGTGCCAGGTGCATATACTGCTGCATCATTTTTTTGGTGAGCGCAACGGGGTCGCCAGACGAATGCAAATTGCTGTCCTTGAGCAGGTCGTCGCGTTTGATCACTTTTTCCCCATGAATAGCCAAAACAGGATATACTTCCCCCTCACGAATGGCCATGACGGTATCCATCAGCGCCGTACAGAACCAAAGTTCATCCCCGACACGAGTAAAAGGGGTACCAAAATTCAGAAATTCATTTTGCCAACCTTGATTATATGAATTATAATCCAGCAGGCTGGCAGTCATTTTGCCAGCTTGCAACAGATCTATCTGGTGCAGCAGATAATAAGGAGTATCGCCCTGTGCAGGCCAATGGTTCGACTGGTAAGCATAAAGAAAATCAGACTGATACGCTATATCGGCATAAAACGGTGGGCCGTCTAAGGATATTTCATCCTCAAAAGTACCGGTCAACAAATCATATCTCAATATCTTGTTGCGTGATGAGTCGTACAGATACAGTTTCTTCTTTTCCTCGTCAACAGTAAAGTCTCTGCAACCGGCATATTCACCGGGAGCCGGACCATTGTTCCCGAATTTTCGGATAAAGGAACCGTCTTTCTTGAAAGCATATACTCCTTCCGCCCGACGATCCATTAAATATAACGTATCGTTCACAGGCACCATCTTGCTGATGCTCGACAGCAAAACGTCTTTGGTTTCTAAAGGTATTAGACGAACATCTTTGAACAGTTCGGAATACCTCCATTGTTCAGTGGAAGCGCTATCCATATTGATGATACCTGCTTGTGAATGCACAAGCAAGGACCCTTGAGACTGACAGGCTACTACGGCAAAGCCCAATACAAAAGCTAAAAGAAAAAATAGATTCCGTTTCATTTACAATACCTCCTATAAGTTCAGTCATGTTTTTATTCGCTACTCTCTTTCACAAAGGAAAAGAAAAACGGTTAAAAAAGCAAGAAACTGAACCGAAAAGTCATATTGAAAATTCATTTTTTCTACAAATAGCAGTTGCGTTTCAGCAAAGGCTACACCGATAATAAAAAATCAAACAAAAATAAAATTTTATGCTCTTTATTTTATCGTAATAATCATACAACACTTCTTTATTATAGCGAATATGCCAATTTAAAGTGCCTATAAAACTCAAGGCATACTTCTGCATAATTGAATTTCGTTCCGTATCTTGGGAATTGTTTCACAGCGAGATATGTTTTCACTTGTTCTTTTGATAAATGCAATCCACCATTATATAAGGTTGCCCAATAAAGCAATTTCTCTTCGTCTGTGTTAAAGCGTATATCTGCTGTTTTTATACGAACCGTTTCAATGAAAAGCAATAAATATGCTATTTGACCATCCAAACATGATAATCTTTGTATTCTATCATTCCTTTTCTCTCTTTCTGTCTTTTGGGAATTAGTGAATAATGACTTCTTTCCGGCTTCCAATATTTCGGCAAAACGGGGTTTCATCTGAAAAGGGCCAATACTGAAATTTCCCCATCCCTTTTGCACATACATTATCTTCAGCATGCCAGTTTCCAGTTCGTCCCTTACTTGAGAGTATTGGGTGACTTCCGGTGCTACAATACTCATAGCCATTATAGCTTCTTCTTTAGTAAGTGCATTACACAACTTATCTCTTACCTGTCGGTCCAAAAAAGAGATTGCTTCTTTCGTTTCTTGAGGATAGACAGAAAAATAGCCTGATAAAACTATAGCACAAGTAAGTAGCATTAAATTTTATAACAATATGATACTAACTGATTTCCTTCCAACGTTATCCAACAGAATGCATTTTCTGTTTTATCATACCAAGCATATATAGCACACTCTTTCCCAAATTTCTGATTATCAATCATTACATACGGATAATTGATATTCGAAATGAAATAATGACGTTCAGACGGATCTATTATCTCATATACCCGATCATGATAAAATGAATTTTTAAAGAATGACTGATAATCTGTTCTTTCCTCAATTTCTTTCAGAGGTTCGATTTGCTGTTTTTTGAAATTGAAAGCTTCGTCAGGAGCCATAATCTTCATGCTACCTTTACTGATATATACTTTCAAATCCCTACTCTCACCCAGATTCTGCTTGCTGCATACATTCAGTTCAGCCAAACAGGAACCATCATTAAAAACATACAGTTCACTTCTCCCGACACTGTCATTCGGCTGTAACGGAAGGTTATAATCTACGTTATCTATAGAGATATGTGCAGGAGTCAATTTTGCGGCATGAGTCTTATTCAGACTTTTAAATATATATGGCTGACTACTCCGACCATAAGTTGCTTGTAGTGTATCTATCCTCATTTCTCCTATGTCGTATCCAGAAGATATGATACCGTCAAGATATATAAAATTATGCCCCATTTGCTGGTACGAAAAACTATTCTTGTAAAACCACGTTTTCATGGTTTCCTTAGAAAAGAGATGCCATAAATACCAAGTGTTTCTTGGATCCTGTTCTGATTCACCGCAAATAGGATAATTAATCTCTTCATAAGGCCCATACAGTTTGTTCTCTACCTTCAAATAATGATCTTTTCCTTGGGTATAAATAAGGATACATTTGTCGTAACTGTCAAAGTCGATATAATAACAAGTGATTTTATCACAAGAAAATTTTTTCTCGCCATTCCAGACAAATGTTTTTTTATGACTTAGTGTATCTTCTATGATACAAGCAAAAGACTGATCTTGAAACTTAATACTAGCCACATATTCATCGCAGAAAATGACCTCATTCTCTTTCAATTCATAATGTACTTGACGTTCAATAGTACCGGCAAACGCTACTGAAACAAAGAATAACAAACTGATTGTTATTCCAACGGTAAACTCTATAATCTTCATGTTCTTTATATTTATGAGATTCTTATTCTGTTTTCTAAAAATACTAATACATGAAAAACTGAAACATTCAGTATGTACCTATCATATACCAACAAAAAAGATTTAGCTATCTAATAACATAACTATAAATGCTTAAGTAAAGGCTACGTCATATTCACAAAATTCAAATTTATAGAAAATTTTAAAATAATCAAATAAAATAGAGGAAAAATCATAAAAGAATAAATCCTCGCCCGTGAAGTTTCACCACAACCACCTAACAACAAATAACTTACGGTGAAACATACAAAAAAAGCAATCCGCCCCATAAAATCGCGGTGAAAGGAGCGGTGAACCATTATCTTTCACCATATCTCACTGTTATTCAGCAATGAAGAACGGAGGTGAGGGCGTGAAGGATAAATCGGGGAAAACAGTTCTCAACAGAGAGAAAAGGCGGCTAAAGTCCATAGTTAGCGTCCGAAAGTTTCACTTTACAACCGTCAAGTGCCTCTTTACAAACGGAAACAACCATCTACTCCCAAAGAAACAGGAAGCAATGCGATGACACACGACAAATAATGTCGGACAATCGGACAAGCAATGCCAAAGTGCCCAATAAGCAATGTCAGACCTGAACACAAGCATGGCTCGTGAGCCGCACAAGTGTTG
>CAJKOW010000004.1 GCA_905201685.1 uncultured Bacteroides sp.
ACTTTTTGAAACGCATCGTTTTTGTTAAGCGGCACGTCTGGTTTTTCCGGATTTAATTTGGGGTAGTGCATACAGTACTCCTCCCAACGTTTTTTATCCTCAGTATTCGGATGGGACATGGGGCTATGACCCTATTAATAATGCCAACAACTCTGTTGCTCAATTGGCACTGGCCGGACAGAATACCCGCACCACTACCCGTCTGACTACCGATTTTACGTTGGAGCAAAAATTGGATTTTTTGGTGAAGGGTTTGAGTGCTCGGGCTTCAATTTCCTGGGACAATGTGTTCTACGAGGAAAATCGCGGTGTATATTCTGATGACCAAGCTTTATATAAGTATATTAATCCGGATACGGGTGAAGTTAGCTATAGCCCTAGCGAAGGTGGGCATAACTTCGACTTCCATGAGCAGATTAACTGGGAAACTCAAGGAGGTACCATTAACAATGGTTCTACAGAACGTCATCTTTATTATTCGGCCCAATTGGATTATAATAACACATTTGGCAAGCACACGGTAGGTGCCATGGGATTGTTCAGCCGTCAGGAACGTGCGATGGGTAGCATTGTTCCTAATTATCGTGAAGACTGGGCTTTTCGTGTTACCTATAATTATGCTGACAAATATTTTTTAGAGTATAACGGTGCCTATAACGGTTCTGACAAGTTCAGTGATGAGAATCGTTTCGCATTCTTTAATTCAGGAGCTGTCGGCTGGATGATCAGTGAGGAGCCCTTTATGAAGTTCTTTAAAGAAAAACGCATCTTAGATATGTTGAAATTAAGAGCTTCGTACGGTGAAATCGGTAATGACGTGATCGGTAGTGAATGGGATACATCCAGACGCTGGCTGTACATGGATCAATGGGGAACCAGCGGCAATATTTCCACTGGTTTGTACAATGTGGCCAGTCCTTATACTTTCTACTATCAGTCAACTGTTGGAAATCCTGATATACATTGGGAAGTTGTTCGAAAATTTAACTTCGGTATTGATTACTCATTGTTTGATGGCTTGTTTGCCGGTACTGTAGAAATCTTTAGAGATAGACGTACTGACATATTGGTTAGTGGAAGTGACCGTGCAACACCTTCTTATTTTGGTGGTACGCTGACTGCTCCTTGGGCCAATCTGGGTATTGTGAATAATAAGGGTTATGAATTGGAACTTCGTTTTAATAAAGTTTTGAAAAACGGTTTACGCTTGTGGGCAAACATGAACATGACTCATGCAGTGAATGAGGTTATTGAAGCTGATGACGGTGACTTGCTCCCAGATTATCAGAAATCGGCAGGATTTCCTATCGGTCAGACTCATACATACGTAGAGCATGGATATACGCAAACGATGGATGACGTGTATGGAAGCACTGCTTTTGAATCGAATGATGATCAGAAATTGCCGGGTGGTTATGCTATCTTAGACTACAATGGTGATGGTGTTATTAACTCTTACGACCAGATTCCTTATGCTTATTCCGGCAGCCCTCAGAATACCTATAGTGCTTCGCTTGGATTTGACTGGAAGGGTTGGAGCTTCTTCGTTCAATTCTATGGAGTTAACAATGTAACCCGTCAGGTCGTATTTACGACCTTCGGTCAACAGCAGTTGATTGCTTATGACGAAAGTTCATATTGGAGCAAGAACAATCCTAATCCCGACGTACCAATGGCACGTTTTGGTTCTACAACCAATAGTTATTTTGATGGGGCACGTTATTTCTACGACGGTTCTTATATCCGTTTGAAGAATATTGAATTGGCTTACACCTTTACGGGCGGTTGGATTAAGAGTCTGGGACTTTCCAATCTGAAACTCTATGTCAATGGTAATAACCTTTGGGTATGGACTCGCATGCCTGATGATCGTGAATCGAACTTTGCCGGTACTGGTTGGGCTTCGCAAGGTGCTTATCCTACGGTGAAACGTATTAATTTCGGTTTAAAATTTACATTATAAAGTAAGCAGAATATGAAAAGAAAATATATACGTACATTATTCTATGGTGGTCTCCTCTCAGTATGCTGTCTGGGGTTCACTTCTTGTGAAGATTATTTGGACAAGGCACCCGAAAGTACAGTCGATTCAAACGATGCTTTCAAGAACTTCAATAACTTCCAAGGATTTACGGAAGAACTGTATTATTGTATTCCTGACTTTGCCCATGGTTATTGGAACAATTCTTTCAATTGGGGTGAAGATGAAATCATTTCTTTTGGTATTGACTACCATATGGGATATAAGGTAGATATGGGTGACTTTTGGGGATGGCAGTCTGAATTTGACGGATGGCAGTCGGGCTGGATGGATCGCAGTAATACGGTTGCCAATTCGACCGATCGTTTTCAGAAGTCGTTATGGAAGTTGGCTTGGTATGGTATCCGTAAGACCAATATGGGATTGGAAAACATAGATAAACTAGTGGAGGCTACTGAGGAACAGCGTAATATGATTTTGGGACAGCTCTACTTTTTCCGTGGATGGTTCCATTTTGAGCTGATGCAATATTTCGGTGGTCTGCCTTATATTGATTCCGTTCCTTCTTCTTCTGAACCTTTGCGTAATCCACGTTTGAGCTATCAAGAGTGTGCAGACCGTGCTGCAGAAGATTTTCGTCGTGCTGCTGATCTACTTCCCATTAACTGGGATGATACTACAACGGGTGCTCCGACTTTTGGTAATAATCAACAGCGTATCAATAAGATTATGGCTCTGGGCTGTTTAGGAAAGAATTATCTATGGGCTGGTAGTCCGTTGATGAACTATGAGTCACAGGGAAGCAAGACTTACAATGCAGACTATTGCAAGAAAGCTGCCGAGGCATTTGCCGAACTGTTGAATCTGGTTGAGAGTGGTCAGACTCAGTATGCTTTAGTTGATTTTGCCAACTATACGGATATTTTCTATTCTTATAAGAAAAACAGTATGAATCCGGGTTCGACCGAAGCTATTTTCCAGACTCCAATGTATGACTGGTGGATGGGATCCGGTTGGTCACTGGGACCTCAGTTCGTATGTTCTACGATGGCAGGAGAAACCAATACGGTCGTTTTCAGCCCTACTGCTAACTACGTAAATTATTATGGCATGGCTAATGGGCTTCCTTTGAATGATCCGGATTCTGGTTTTGACAAGGAATATCCGTGGAAGGATCGTGATCCTCGTTTTTATAATGACATCATTTACGACGGACTGCAGGTCATTCAGAATACCAGTGGCTTTAGCACTACGCAAAGAGATGGTCAGATTCAGTATGCTAATCTGTACACAGGTGGTAATTATCGGAATGTTTCAAGTGAAAGTCGTACCGGTTACTTGCTTCGCAAATTCACTCCTCTTACGGTTAATAATTACGACGAGGGACTTCGTGACTATGGTGATGCATTAACTATCCAGGTAAGTTGGATGCGTTTGGCTGATATCTATTTGATGTATGCCGAGGCTGCTGCCAATGCCTATGGTACTCCTATGTCTGCCGCCAGTGGTTTTTCAATGACGGCTCTCGATGCTGTCAATAAAATCAGAGAACGTGCCGGAGTTGCTGACGTAGCTGATAAGTATTCAGGTTCATTGGATGGTTTTATGAGTGAGTTGAGACGTGAGCGTGCAGTAGAATTAGCTTATGAAGGTCATCGTTTCAACGACCTGCGTCGCTGGTTGCTGTTGGCAGAGTATCCTTACAACATCAAGACTTCGCAAGAATTTACTCGCGTAGAGCTCAATAAGGATGATCCTACTATGAGTCGTGTGTCCGGTTTTACTGAAGCTGTTATTCTTCAACGTAATTTCTCGGAAAAACATAATTGGATGCCTTTGAAGACTTCGGACGTAACTATCTATCCAGAGTTTGCACAGAATCCGGGTTGGTAATGGTCTTGAGTATTGAATGATTAAATAAAAAAGGAATTAAAATGAAAAACATACGAATAAAGTCCGTTATATGTATGGCATTTGCAGTTTCTTCATTGTGTGTAGGTGCACAGGAGTTGCAACCGGAAGTGTCCGGTTCAGATTCATTGTCGGCTGCCGAAAATGAGTTGGTGCAAGTTGCTTATCGAAAGGTCAATAAAAACGACCTGTTGGGAGGAGTTTCGGTTGTTAATGTTGAGGAACTCCTGGAGAAGAATTACATTACATACAGTTTGAGTGACATGCAAGGGTATGTAGGTGGTTGGAATGGAAGCAGTTTATGGGGAATGGATTCCTACTTGGTTTTGGTAGATGGTGTTCCCCGTGATGCTAACAATGTAATGCCTTCTGAAATAAAGGATATAAGCTTTTTAAAAGGTGCTTCTGCCGTAGTTCTTTACGGTAGTCGTGCTGCCAAAGGTGTTATTTACATCACCACCAAGCGTGGAAAGGTGGGCGATACCCGTGTCGATGTACGCGGAAATACAGGATTTTATGTTCCTATCAGTTATCCGAAATATCTGGGATCTGCTGAATACATGACTTTGTATAACGAGGCGCGTGCTAATGATGGCTTGTCAGCGGCATATTCTGCAGAAGATATTTATAACTATGGCTCTGGCATTAATCCTTACCGTTATCCAGATGTAAATTTGTACACTTCTGATTATTTGAAAAAATCTTATAACGAATCATCTGCAACAGCTGAAATTTCAGGCGGTTCGGAAAAAGCTCGTTTCTACACCAATGTCAATATTTATAATATTGGTTCGTTGGTGAAAGTTGGTGAAGCTAAGAATGACCGTACAACTCGTTTCAGTGTACGTGGTAACATCGATGTGGATTTGAGTGAATATGTCAAGAGTTATGTGAATGCCAATGCTACTTTCTATGATGGTCGTGGTGCACGTGGTAACTTTTGGACTGCGGCAGCTTCGTTGCGTCCGAATCGTATTTCTCCGCTTATTCCTATTGATTATGTGATGCAGAACAATACGGATGCTTGGAATCTGATTAATAACAGCAGTTATCTGATTGATGGCAAATATTTGTTGGGAGGTACACAGATTGATCAGACCAATGAAATTGCCAATTTGTATGCAGCTGGTGTTAATACATATACCAGTCGTCAGTATCAGTTCGATATGGGCGTAGATATAGACCTGTCCATGGTGTTGAAAGGACTTTCGTTCCAGACTCGCTTTGCAGTTGACTATGCAACGACCTATAATCGCTATTATAGTAATTCTTATGCTACTTATCAGCCTCAGTGGGCTAATGTTAATGGAGAGGATTTGATTGTAGGTTTAACGAAGTATGGTGAGGATGTACATGATGGTGTTCAATATGTTGCTGACAGTTGGAACCGTCAAACCATGGCATTCTCTGGTCAGTTTAATTATAACAATAAGTTTGCCGATAATCATAACGTTTCCGCTATGTTGATAGCTGCAGGTTACCAGCAGGGTGAAAGTGGTGTTTACCACCGTACTAGCAATGTTAATTTGGGCTTGCAGGTAGATTATGACTACATGAACAAATATTATGTTAGCTTTGGTGGTGCTTTAATTCATTCCGCACGTCTTCCTGAAGGCAATCGCAACGCTTTCTCCCCTTCTCTTACTTTGGGGTGGCGTTTGAGCAAGGAAAGTTTCTTGGAGGATTTGTCTATCTTGGATGACTTGATGTTGACTGCTTCTGCTTCTATTCTGAATACAGATTTGGGTATTGATGATTACTATATGTATCAGAGTACATACGACCAAGCTAACGGTGCATGGTGGGGTTGGGCTGATGGTAATCAAAGCCAGGCAACAGAGTCAAGGCGTGGTAATAATCCTGATTTGACTTTTATTAAACGGAAAGAAATCAGTGTAGGATTACGCGGTTCGTTGTGGAAGAAGATGTTGACGTTTGACGCTTCGTTCTTCAAAAACAGTCTTGAAGGAACTTTGGTTCAGCCTTCCACTAGTTATCCTAACTATTTCTTATCTTATTGGCCATCAAGTACATTGTTGCCATATATGAATTATAACAATAGTACTCGTACAGGTTTTGATTTGGCGTTGAATTTTAACAAGAAGGTAAGCGAGGTTGATGTTAATTTAGGTGTTACGGCTACTTACTATACCAATGAGAACACTAAAGTGGACGAATTATATGAGGAGGCTTATCGCTATCGTAAAGGCAAACCGACCGATGGTATTTGGGGGCTGGAAACTGATGGATTCTATGAAAGTGAGGAAGACATTTTAAATTCAGGAATTACTTCTTCTTATAATGGTGATTTGAAGCCTGGTGATTTGAAATATGTAGATCAGAATGGTGATGGTGTCATTGATGAGAAAGACGAGGTTTATTTAGGTGCACGTTATGGTTGGCAAGGTGCTCCGTGGACAATAGGAGTAAATTTGACATTGAAGTGGAAGAATTTCACTTTCTTTGCATTGGGTACCGGTTATTTTGGTGCATCTGCCATCAAGAGTAGTGATTATTATTGGGTATATGGTGATAAAAAGTATTCAGAAGTGGTACGTGGACGTTGGACACCCGAAACTGCTGAGACTGCAACATATCCTCGTTTGACTACTTTGACAGATAATCACAATTATCGTACTTCAGACTTTTGGATGTATAGTACTAACCGTTTCAATATTTCCAGAGTACAGTTAACCTATGATTTGCCTAAACAATGGTTGCGTGATTCGTTTGTTCGGAGCCTGTCTGTGTATGCTTATGCATCCAATTTGCTGACCATCGCGAAAGAACGTGAAACTTTGGAATTGAATACCGGTTCAGCTCCACAGACTCGTTTCTATAACATTGGTTTTAAGATTGGTTTCTAAAATGACATATTAAAGAATATCTATATATGAAAAGAATATTAACAATATTTGCTGTATCTTTGTTGTTGGTGGGATGTGATGATTTATTTACACCAGCAATAGAAAACAATAAAGAGGTATCGGACGGACGCGAGGATCCGTTGTTTGCGGAAGGCATTTTGGCGAACGCTTATACCCGAAATCCTTACAGCTCGCAGTCGTTCAATGACGTGGCAACGGATGATGCTGTTACCAATCAGACTAGTAACAGCTATTTGAAGATGGCTACCGGTTCTTGGACTTCCAACAACAATCCTATGGATCAGTGGAGTTCTTGTAAGGCTGCTATTCATTATCTCAATCTGTTTTTGAGTGAAGTAGATTTAGTGAATTGGGCAAATGATGAGGTAAAGAATGCTATGTTTGTTGACCGTCTGAAAGGTGAAGCATACGGCCTGCGTGCCATGTTCTCTTTCTATATGTTGCAAGCTCATGCAGGTTGGACAGCTGACGGACGTCTGTTGGGTGTGCCTATTGTAGAAACAGTGGAAGATGAAACGACAGATTTCAATTATCCCCGTAATACTTTTGACGAGTGCATTCAGGCTATTTATGATGATGTAGCTATGGCTGAAGATTTATTGCCTCTTGATTATGAAAATATTTCTTCAGACAATGAGATACCCTCGAAATATCTTTCACAGGGTGTAAATGTCAGTTTGTACAATGATGTTTTCGGTGAAAACTTCCGTACTCGTATGAGTGGACGTATTGCGAAAGCTTTTCGTGCCAAGGCTGCTTTGTTGGCTGCCAGTCCTGCATTTGCGGCCGGTTCTTCTATTTCTTCTTGGATGGATGCAGCTGATTATAATGGTGAACTGCTGGATTTGATAGGTGGTGTAAGTGGTTTGGATGCAGATGGAAACACCTGGTATAAGAATGGAACTGAAATTGACAATTTAGGTGCCGGCGAGAATCCGCAGGAAATGCTTTGGAGAAACGGTAAGGAGACTTCTTCTTATTCGTTGGAGCAGACGCACTTCCCTCCCAGTATGTATGGAGGAGGACAGTTGAACCCGACTCAAAACTTGGTTGATGCTTTCCCTATGGCAAACGGTTATCCTATTAGTGATTCTAATTCGGGATATGATGAAAATAATCCCTATGCGAACCGTGACCCTCGTTTGAATCTTTATATTGTGGTGAATGGTAGTACAGTAGGAAGCAATACGATTGATACAAGCGCAGACAATACGTCAAATAATGATGGACTTAACCGTGAGGATGGTTATTCGACACGTACAGGTTATTATTTGCGTAAGCATATTCGTGAGGATGTTTATTTGAGTTCAACAACTCAAAATGGATTACCTCATTACAGTCCTCGTATTCGTTATACGGAAATTTTCCTGAACTATGCAGAAGCTGCTAACGAAGCTTGGGGACCTACGGGAATGGGAACACACGGATACTCTGCTTATGATGTAATTAAAGCCATTCGTACCAGAGCCGGTGTCGGTGTTGATAATGGAGACCCCTATCTGGAAAGCGCTAAGAACGATCAGGATGAGATGCGTGAACTGATTCGTAATGAACGTCGTCTTGAACTTTGCTTCGAAGGATTCCGTTTCTGGGATATGCGCCGTTGGGGTTTGGATATGACTGAGCCAGCTAAGGGTATTCGTATAAGTAAAGGTACTTACGAAGTGATTACTGTTGAGAATCGCAACTATTCAAGCTATATGCAGTATGGTCCGATACCATATAGCGAAGTAGTAAAATTCGATGCTTTGGAACAAAATCAGGGCTGGTAATTGGTTAAATTGAAACTTTTTTAAAGATTAGAAAAATGAAAAAAATATTTTATCTCTTTTCATTGGTTGTACTGATTTCTATTTCCTCTTGTGAAAATCAAGATTGGTCTTTTCCTGATTATGGAACTACTACCGTATATTTTGCTTATCAATATCCGGTAAGAACCCTTGTTTTGGGAAATGATGAAGTTTTTGACAACACAATCGACAATCAACATAAATGTATCATTAAGGCAACTATGGGTGGAGTTTATGATAATAATACTACCCCTACGGTTGACATTGACGTCGTTAATTCTTTATGTGATAATTTGACATTCTCTACTGGTGGTAAAGTTGAGCCGATGCCTTCAAATTACTACACCTTGTCTTCTAACCAAATTGTCATTCCAAAAGGTGAGATTAGTGGTGGTGTAGAGGTGCAATTGACTGATGCTTTTTTTGCTGATCCAAAGTCAATAGAGACAACTTATGTGATTCCATTGGTTATGTCAAATGTTCAGAATGCTGATTCTATTTTGGTAGGCGAAGCATTAGTTGATAATCTGAACCGTTGTAATGCCGGCGACTGGAATGTAACTCCAAAAGATTATATCCTGTATGCAGTGAAGTATATCAATCCGTGGGATGCAATTTATTTGCGTCGTGGTAAGGATATAATTACTTCGGGTGGTAGCACATCGACTGTAGTACGTCATGAACAATATGTTGAAAATGATGAGGTTTGTGAATTGTCAACCCGTTCGTTGAGTGAGATTAACTTTGGTCTTACACTTAATTCTCAGAGTTGTAATCTGGTTCTTACTTTTGACGATAACAACAAATGTACGATTACGTCAGATACCCCTGGTTGTACAGCATCTGGCACAGGTGAATATGTTGAGAAGGGTGAATTAAACTCGTTCAATAATAAAGATCGTGATGTGCTTTATCTGGATTATACAGTAGATTTAGGCTCTGTTACTTATGCTACCAAAGATACTTTGGTGATGCGTGACCGCCAAGTAAAAGCAGAGTGGTTTGATGTAGTATATGGAGAATAACCTTAAAAGAAAGAAGAAACATGAAACGTTACATAAAATTGCTTTCGGTATTATCTCTTGGTGTAGCTATGGGATCGTGTGTTGACGATGCTATATTACCATATGAGGTTGAAAAGCCGGAAAGCATTGCTCAATATGAGTATTTGAATGATTATGATGTACTTAAATCGTATATTGATCGTTCCCAATACCCCAACTTCAAGTTGGGCTTGGCGGCGGCAGTAAGCGATTTTGTTCAGCACGGTGTTGTATATGAAGCCGTGACTACTAATTTTGATGAAATGACTGCGGGCAATGCCATGAAGTACGCTTCGGTTGTATCAGATGATGGTACCATGAATTTTTCTACGGTATCTGATTTTGTAGATGAAGCAAAAGCGGCTGGCATTACTATCTATGGTCATACGTTGGCTTGGCATTCACAGCAGAATATGAACTATTTGAACGGGCTGATTGCATCGACTGTTATTCCTGCCGACCCTTCTACTGTTAATCATTATTTGTTGTTGCATCAGGATGCAGCGGCTAATCCTTGGGATGGACAAGTATATTATACATTAGTTGATAATTTGTCCATGGGTACAGAATATACCCTGAGCTTCAAAGCAAAAGCTTCAGAGTCTTTTAATTTCCAGTTTTGGATAATGAGAGCTTCAGGTAGTGATGTGACAGTAAACGATAATACTGTTATTGCCACAGATTGGACAGATTATTCTTTTACATTTACTCCTTCCGATGATGATTGGAATTCTATTAAATTGATTGCTGGTGAATTAGTAGGTGATTTTTGTTTGGATGACTTGAAATTAGTGGCTACAGGATCAAATGAAAATCTGATATCAAACGGTGATTTTGAAGAAGATAATTTGTTTGGTTGGACTAAATATAGTTGGCATGCTATTACTTATGCAATTCAGGCAGATGCGTCTAGTGGAAATAGTGGCGGTTATTGTTTGAAAATGACTAATGCGTCGGCTGGAACTGATGTTTGGAGTGCACAAGTTTGGTATAATTTAAATGAACCTTTGAAGTCTGGGGTTGAGTATACTTTTACTTGTATGGCTAAAGCTACTGATCCTTTTGCTGTTCCTATTTACTTGCAATCTACTACTTCGGGTAGTCAAGGGTATTTGCCAGAATTATCAATTTCAAAAGAATGGAATGAGGTAAGTGTTACATTTACTCCAGGAGAAGCTGTTTTTGATAAATTTACTTTCAACTTTGGTACCTTTGTCGGTACAATATTCGTTGATAATGTCTCTTTGAAAGAAACAGGCTCTGATGTAAATTTAATAACTAATAGTGATTTTGAGGCGGGTTATCTTGATGGATGGCAGAGTTGGAACGGTTATGAGTCAATATCTGCTATGGGTGAAGGATATAATCCTGGAGAACAGGTAATTGAAATGACTCCTGAAGAAAAGAAGGATACCCTTACTTGGGCCATGGATAACTGGATCAAGGGTATGATGGAAGCTACTGGCGGTTATGTGACCGCTTGGGATGCTGTCAATGAAGCAATTTCCGGTACCGATGCTGACGGCGATGGATATTATGATCTTCAGTCGGCTTCGAATGGTGATGCTACAACGAACTTCTATTGGCAAGATTATTTGGGCAACGAAGATTACGTACGTATTGTTGTTGCTAAAGCTCGCCAATACTTCCAGGAATATGGTGGCAATCCTTCGGACTTGAAGCTCTTTATCAACGATTATAACTTGGAATCGTGGTGGGATGGCAACAAAAAAGCCAAGAGTTTGGTACACTGGATTGAGACTTGGGAATCTGACGGCGTGACGAAGATTGACGGTATTGGTACGCAGATGCATGTTAGCTACATCTTGAATGAAGCCGACCAGAAAGCGCAAGAGGATGCTATTGTCAACATGTTCCAGATATTGGCTTCCAGTGGTAAGCTGATTAAGATTTCTGAATTGGATATGGGGATTGTTGAAAATGCATTCGGAACAGGTCTTAAGACGGAGGAAGTGACTTTCGAACAAGAACAGAAAATGGCAGAATTCTATACTTTCATTATCCGTAAATATTTTGAGATTATTCCTGTTGAACAGCAATATGGTATCACTCAGTGGTGTGCTACTGACAGTCCGGATGATTCCGGTTGGAGAGGTGGCGAACCTGTAGGCCTTTGGGATATTAACTATAATCGTAAACCTACATATGAAGGATTCCTGAAAGGCTTGTCAGGAGAAGAATAATTTTATCATTCCTTTCTTAAAAAAGTTAGGGGCAGATTACTCCTGAGTTTTTTAAGAATACTTAGGAATTCTATTATTATAGATTGAGCCTGCTTTGTCTGAGAAGATGAAGCAGGTTTTTTATGCTTTTACTTTTAAAAATTATGCTTGGAGTTTTTTGAAACAGTTTTGCTATAATTCTCTAAAACAGCTTTCCGTCGTATTGTAACGGAAGGGTGCTATGGTAAGATGTAAGGCTCTATAAACCGTTAGTTATTCTTTCTACAAGCTGTTAGTTAACGGATAGATATACTCGCTAACTATCCACTATACAAGCCAATAATTATTCAGTTGGTAGCTTAATGCTGTGTCGTTTATTTTTATCGTATGTATAAGGAGGTTGGTATGATGACAACGGAACATGTTTCGTGGCTTTGAAATGTTTAGTTGCATAATTTTTAATATTGAAAATAAAAAAATCGTGTTAAATCGATAGGGATTGCCTGATTTTTGCCTGTGATGTTACTTAAGTGAAAGTTTCTGTAACATATTAATAGGGTATATTTCCAAAATAAAACTATATTTGTAGCAACTAATATTAATTATAATCCATTTTATATCATGAAAAGCTATAAAGCACTATTACTACTATTTTTTTTATTCTGTTTGCCCTTATATGTTTCTGGGGGCATAGTTTCTGAGCAAAGTCCGGAAGTAGGACGTGAAACAATTGTTTTGAACCGATTGTGGAAATATAAACGGGGCGATATTGCCAATGCAGCCCATCCTCAATTTAATGATAAGGCGTGGGAACCTGTCGGATTGCCTCACTCTTTTAGTATTCCTTATTTTTTGTCGAAGGATTTTTATGTAGGATATGGCTGGTACAGAAGGCATCTCCAGTTAGCGAAAGAAGATTTATCAAAACGTCTGTTTCTGGAGTTTGATGGTGTGTTTCAGGTAGCTGAAGTCTATGTTAACGGTCGGTTGGCTGGAAGCCATGCCGGTGGATATACCGGATTCAGTATCGACTTTACTTCGTATGCAGTGGAAGGGGACAATGTGATTGCGGTCAGAGTGAACAACCTTTGGCAAGCTACGTTAGCTCCCCGGGGTGGAGAGCATGTGTTCAGCGGTGGAATTTATCGTAATGTCCGTTTAGTGAAGAAACACCCTGTTCATCTGGATTGGTACGGTACGGCTGTTACAACTCCGACTCTGGAACAGAATGCTGGTAAATCGTCGTCAGTAAGGGTAAAGGCTTGTGTGAAGAACACTGATACCCGAACAGGTGATTATACCTTATATATTATGGTAAAGGATTCTTTGGGGCAAACGGTTGCAGAGTGCTCGAAAACGGAGCACATTGAGGCTGACAAAGAGGCGGTTTATGACATACAAACTCCGGAAATTTCCTCTCCGGCTTTGTGGTCTCCGGCTTCTCCTGCACTTTATACATTGGTCAGTAAGTTGTATGACGGGAAGCAGTTGCTGGATTCGGAAGAGATAACGTTTGGTTTCCGATGGTTTGAATGGACAGCAGATAAGGGCTTTTTCCTGAACGGGAAACATTATTATTTCAGAGGAGCAAATGTGCATCAGGATCAGGCCGGATGGGGGGATGCAGTGACTGATGCTGCGGCTCGGAGAGATGTACGGCTGATGAAAGAAGCCGGTTTTGATATGATACGAGGTTCACACTATCCGCATTCTCCGGCTTTCACGGATGCTTGTGATCGTGAAGGTATGCTGTTCTGGTCCGAAGCTCCTTTCTGGAGTACGGCAGGGCCTAAGGAAGATGGTGGATGGACCGCCGGGGCTTATCCGTTGAATGCTGCTGATACGGCGGCGTTCGAGGCTGATGTGTTGCGTCAGTTGGAAGAAATGATACGCATTCATCGCAATCATCCGTCAGTGTTTGTGTGGAGCATGTGTAACGAGCCATTCTTTACTGACGGACAGACCATGCCGGGCGTAAAAAGGTTATTGAAACGAATGGTTAAGAAAGCTCACGAACTGGATGATACCCGCAAGGCGGCAGTAGGAGGTGTACAACGACCATTGGGAGGTGACCGTATCGATTTGATTGGTGACGTGGCCGGTTATAATGGTGACGGAGCCAACATCCCCGATTTCCAACAGCCACCTGTGCCTTCGGTGGTTACTGAGTATGGCAGTACGACAGCAGACCGTCCGGGACAATATATACCCGGTTGGGGAGATCTGGCGCGTGATGATAGTTGGAAAGGACGTACTTGGAGAAGCGGTCAGGCAATCTGGTGTGGCTTCGATCATGGCAGCATATTTGGTAGCGATATGGCTAAGATGGGTATTGTGGATTATTTCCGTTTACCGAAACGTTCCTGGTACTGGTATCGGAATGCTTACGCCCAGGTGGCTCCGCCTGAGTGGCCTGTCGAAGGTAAGGCTGCTCGTTTATTGCTGAAGGCATCGAAAACGGATAATATCGCAATAGACGGAACAGACGATGTTCAACTGATTGTAGTGGTAGCAGATGCCGACGGTCGGGAGTTGAGCAATACACCGATAGTGACATTGCGTGTAGTGTCAGGACCAGGTGAGTTCCCTACAGGGAAATCTATTACTTTCCGTCCAGACAGTGATATTCGGATTCTCGATGGCAAGGCTGCCATTGCTTTCCGCTCTTACTATGCCGGTAAAACGGTGGTGGAGGCATCTTCCCCGGGGCTTTCTTCAGCACGTTTGACATTGCAGTTTGTCGGCGAACAGTCTTATCAGAAAGGTATCAGTCAGGAGGTTGCCGATCGTCCGTATGTGCGTTATGTAAAAGCCGCTGAGGGTGGCGAGATACAAACTTATGGCCTGAATAATCCGACATTTGCCTCAAGTTCGCAAAAAGGACATTCACCGGGATTGGCTGCCGACGGAGATGAAAATAGCTATTGGATGCCTGCCGATGAAGACGGTTCGGCATATTGGATATTGGATACGGAAAGAGGGCTCTGGCTGCATAGTATAACGGCTCGGTTTGCCGAAAAAGTAAACTGTTTCTTCAAAATAGAAATTTCTGCAGATAAGGAAACATGGCAGCTTGTGGGTGATAGTACATCTATCAGAGAGAAACAGGATATTATGCTTTCATTTGAACAGCCATTAAAGATGCGGTTCGTACGTTTTTCTTTTGATATGAATGAAGGAAGCAGTCGGCCTCGATTGACTGAAGTCAGGGTGCAAGGTCGTGTAGCTGATTAAGTGTTTGAATATAGGGTAATAAAATGAATATGAAGCAGATTTTAGTATCTTTATTATTGTTGGTGGCGATCTCTCTTCGTGCTACTGATGTCGTGACAGTGAGCTATAAAGATGGTACTAATAAAGTTGACCTGACAAAAGCTACAGTTTTATACGATGCCGATGACTGGGAGGCCGCTAAGAAAGCGGCTTGTCTGCTCGCGGCAGATATTGAATTGGTGACAGGAAATCCGGTTGTGGCACAAACTACGGAATTACAGGGTGGAGAGGCTGTAATTATTGGTACCATTGGCCATAGTCGTTGGATAGAGCGACTGGTAGAAGATGGGAAATTGGATATTTCAGCTATTCAGGGTAGTTGGGAACGTTTTATTGTTCGCACTGTTGATCATCCGTTTGATGGAGTGAAACGGGCAATAGTGGTGGCAGGAAGCGATCGGCGCGGTACCGCTTATGGTGTTTTTTCCATCAGTGAAGCCATTGGCGTTTCTCCCTGGTACTGGTGGGCCGATGTGCCGGTAGTGCATAGGGAAGCGCTTTTTGTGGAGGCTGATTATGTGTCTGACGAACCATCGGTGAAGTACCGAGGCATTTTTATCAATGATGAAGATTGGGGTATGAAACCTTGGGCTTCTAAAAACTTCGAGAGGGAACTGAACGATATAGGTCCTAAGACTTATGCGAAAGTGTGTGAACTGATTCTTCGTCTGAAGGGGAATATGTTAGCTCCGGCTATGCATACGTGTACAGGGGCTTTTTATTCTCATTCGGACAGTAAAAAGGTCGCTGATGAATATGGTATCCTTATCACTACGTCGCATTGTGAACCACTGCTTTTCAATAATGCTTCGACCTGGGAATGGAATAAGGAGCGGGATGGTGAATGGAATTATAAGACTAACCGGAAGACTATATTGAAAAAGCTGGATAACCGTGTAAAAGAGGCAGCCTCTTATGAAAATGTATATACGTTGGCTATGCGCGGATTGCACGACGAGGGAATGCGTGGCGACATGAGCAAAGAGGAAAAAGTGGTAATGTTGTCACAAGCTATTGAAGACCAACGGAAGATTTTAAAGAAATACATTAGAAAACCTCTTGAAGAAGTGCCTCAGATATTTGTACCCTATAAAGAGGCGTTGGATTTGTACGAAGCAGGTGCATCTGTCCCTGATGAAGTAACTTTGGTTTGGGTGGACGATAACTATGGATATATGAAGCGACTTAGCAATCCAGCTGAACAGAAGCGAGCGGGACGTGCAGGGGTTTATTATCATACATCTTATTTAGGCGCACCTCATGATTACTTGTGGTTAAATACAACCCCTCCTGTATTGATGTACGAAGAATTGAAGAAGGCTTACGATACGGGAGCCGATCGATATTGGTTGCTTAATGTGGGTGACATCAAACCGATGGAACTGGCTGTAACAACATTCTTTGATATGGCTTGGGATTTTGACCGTTTCGATTATCAGAATGTGAACCGTCATCAGGCTGATTACTTAGCTAATGTATTTGGACAGACTTTCCGAGATGAGTTCCAGACTTTGCTTGACGATTATTACCGTTTGGCTTGGAGTCGTAAGCCTGAGTTTATGGGATGGGAGCGGGAATGGGATGACCCTCATTTGGAAAAACTGAGTGATACGGAATATTCGTTTGCTAATTATAATGATGCACGAGGACGTCTGGCTGATTATCTGCTGTTATCGGATAAAGCAAACGGATTGCTTGATTTGTTGCCAGAAGCATATCGTCCGGCCTTCTTCGAAATGGTTGCTTACCCGGCTATGGCTTCGTATCAGATGAACCGCAAGTTCCTGATGGCTCAGCTGAATCATGAATTGTTGAGAAAGAAACAAGTGGAAGGTGCCAATTGGGCCGCCTGTGAATCTAAATTGGCTTTTGACAGTATTCAGGCATTGAACTACCGTTATAACAACCTTTTGAATGGAAAATGGAATTATATGATGGATGTGGCTCCGGGATTTTGTGCCAAATATCAGAATATGCCTGACGTAACTTTTACTGAAGGTGTGGCGGCACAAGAGGTTGACATTAATCCATTACCCGATGAGGATGAATTACAAGGTTGCACAGTACTCGATTTGGCTGATTATAAGAGTAAAACAGTGTCCGCTACTCATACTTTACAACTGATTGAGGGGCTTGGTTATGATTGGCGTTGCGTCCAGTTGGGTGAGGCTACACAGCCGGTCGTTGATCCGAGAGCCAAGGATGCGCCTCGTTTTGAATATGAATTAGGCAAAATGGATGCAGATAGTGTGGAGGTAACGGTATATACATTGCCATTTTTCCCGATATACGAAGGACGTAGTACGCGTTTTGGAGTTTCCGTTGATCAGTCGGAAGTTGCTATTGGTGAAAATCTTCCTAAAGAATATTCGCCGGAGTGGAAGACACAGGTCCTGCAAAATGGTGCTGTATTTAAAGCTGTTTTCCCGATAGATTCGATGAAGGAAAAGCATACGTTGGCATTGATTTGTGGAGATCCGGGTATGATAGTCCAGCGGGTTGTTGTTGATTGGGGAGGATTGAAAAAGACCTATGTAGGACCAAGAAGTTATGGGAAATAAAATGCTGTATATATCGGGTTGTGTGAGTTTTGAATTTTAGATTTATTTTTAAACTTATGGACAATATAAATAAAATGAAACGATTATCATATATCATATATAGTTTATTGATGCTTTTGTCGGCACAGCCTTTGTCGGCTAAAATACGTTTGCCAAAACTTGTCAGTGACCGGATGGTGCTTCAACGTGATACGGAATTGAAAATCTGGGGATGGGCTGATCCTGCTGAAAAAGTAACAGTACGCTTTAGAGGTAGTTTTTACAATACAGAGGCGGATGATAAAGGCAATTGGCAGGTGATGTTGCCGGCTCAGGCGGCTGGCGGACCTTTCATTATGGAAGTAAACGAGTTGACGATACGTGATGTATTGGTTGGAGACGTATGGTTGATGTCCGGACAATCTAATCAGGAAACACCTATCCATCGGTTGGTCGAGAAATTTCCGGAAATACCTGTGTCCAATAATCACATGATCCGTCATTATAAAGTCCCCACCCAAGATTCGAAGGAAGAGTTGAAGGAAGAGATTGCAGGTGATGCCGTATGGCATTCGGCCACTTCGTCGGAAGTGATGAATTGGACTTCGTTGGCCTATTTTTTTGCAGTAGAAACATATAACTATACGGGCCTTCCCGTCGGAGTGATTGTTTCAAGCCTTGGAGGATCGTCCATACAGTTGTGGGTCAGTCAGGAACACCTGAAAGAAGTGCCTCGTTATGTCGTTGACAAAGAGGCTTTTGAAGCTGCAAAACAGGCTCGTCAGGATAAAGGTGAAGGTTTGTGGTATAAAAAGGATTGGAATGATTCTGAATGGAAGACAATAGAAGTTCCCAGTACTTGGGACGAAAAAGGTATTCGAACGAAAGGGGCCATCTGGTACAGGAAAAGTTTTGTTTGTCCTGCATCGATGGTAGGTCGTCATGCTAAACTGTATATGGGGCGTATGGCGGATGATGATAGAGTGTATGTGAACGGTTGTCTGGTAGGGCATACCACTTATTTCGGTCCTCCCCGTAAGTACGATGTCCCTGCGGGAGTATTGGTTGAAGGAGAAAACAATATTACTTTGCGCTTGGAAGCTGTAAATGGTCACGGAGAAATAGTACCGGATAAACCCTATCTGTTGAAAGGAGATGCGGACGAGGTAAATCTGGAAGGTGAGTGGAAATATGCCATTGGTTATGACAGGCGTGAAGCTGAAAAATATGCTGATCGGTTGAAGAATATGAGGGAAGTCGGTTCGGGGCTTTATAATGGAATGATTTATCCGATTCGTCATTGGAAAGTTCGCGGAGCTGTATGGTATCAGGGTGAAAGTAATACAGGACGACCTGATGAGTATTATCCGATGCTGAAAGGGTTGGTTGAAAACTGGCGTGAACTATGGAATATGCCGGATATGCCATTCTTCTTGGTTCAACTTCCTAATTATATGAAGAAGTATGATACGCCAACTGATAGTGGATGGGCTCGTCTGCGTGAGGCACAGCTAAAAGCTGCATTGACAATCCCTAATACATCATTGGCTGTGACTTACGATGTAGGGGAGTGGAACGATATTCATCCTTTAGATAAAAAAAGTGTCGCACAAAGATTGTTCTTAGGAGCGAGAAATTTGGCTTATGGGGAAAAACTGGTTTGTCAGGGGCCTGTTTATAAAGATATGAAAATAGAGGGGAACCGTATCATACTTACTTTCGACACTCAAGGGCGTGGCTTAAAGTCTCGTGATGGTGCTTTGAAACATTTTGCGATAGCGGGAGAAGATGGGAAATTTGTTTGGGCTGAAGCCGTAATAAAAGGCAATAAAGTAGTTGTTAGTAGCTCGGAAATAGACCATCCTGTAGCTGTTCGTTATGCATGGAGTGACAATCCATCGGATGCTAATCTTTGTAATAAAGATGGTCTGTTGGCCTCTCCATTTCGAACTGATAATTGGTAGAACTTGTATGTATTGAACATTTTTTGTAACGATTGACTTGTTTTATGCCCATTTTTAACAAAAATAAACGCATGATGTAACGTGAGTGAATGTTTATGTTACACAAATGTGGGGCGTTTTTAGTTGAGAGAGATTATTTTTGCGACATCACTAATATCATTAAAACACATATTTTATTTATGAAAGCACTATGGAATTTATTTTTGTTTTTGGCATTATTTGTAGTGTCATCCTGCTCGGATGATAAAATGCCGGAAGAAACGGGGGAGCCGGAAGTTGAAACGCCTGAAGAAGAGCCGGAAGTAACACCGGATATAGGTAATATGCCAAAACTTTCTGTTGTGGGACGCTATTTGAGGAATGAAGAAGGCGATATCGTTAATTTGCATGGATTTGCAATGACTTTCAGCCCTTTTTTCAATCAGAATACTTGGGACGATTATGATGTGAACGGTTGTATGCAGTATAATAAGAATCAGATTGATGGTATGCTGAGTGCTGGGTGGAGGGTGAATTTTGTGCGTATGCACTTGGATCCCTATTGGAGTGATGATCCGACAAAACCTTCGGTTCGATATGAAGGGCATGAACGTTTTTCAGAGACTCGTTTCCGTAAGTATTTGGATGAATTGTTTGTACCAATGGCAGAATATGCCAATGAGAAAGGTCTGTATGTAGTGATGCGTCCACCCGGAGTTTCACCGGATACTATCGCTGTTGGAGATGATTATAATGAATTTCTGATAAAAGTATGGGATATTGTATCGCAGCATCCTAAATTGAAGAATAATAAAGGTGTCATGTTTGAGTTGGCAAACGAACCAATCAATATTATGACAGCCGACGGTAGCCGTTGTGGAAGTGGTGAACAAATATTTTATGATCAGATGAAGATCTTCTGCCAGGTTATTGTGGATAAAATACGGGATAATGGTGCCCGAAACATTATTTGGGTACCTGGATTAGGCTATCAGTCGCAGTACAGTGGATATGCCAGCAATCCTATTGAGGGAGAAAATATTGGCTATGCTATTCACGTATATCCGGGTTGGTATGGAAGTGATGCTGAAAAGGAAAGTGCAGAACAAGGAGGCTCTTGGGGAGGTGGTTATGAATCTTTCCAACAGGGGTGGAATAATTCAATACAACCGGCGGCTAATATAGCACCTGTCATGGTGACAGAGATGGATTGGGCTCCGGCCAAATACGGTTCAACTTGGGGCAAAAGCTATACAGGTATAGCAGGTGGTTATGGATTTGGGGCCAACTTTAAATATATTGTGGACAAGTGTGGAAACGTAAGTTGGCTGTTGTTTGCCAGTTCTCATTTGTTGATCGATTTCAAGGATGAACCTGGTGTTGAGGGTGCCTATACATTTTTGAACGATCCGGAAGCATGTCCATGGCCTGTTTATCACTGGTTTAAGGAATATGCCGGTGAAGAGATTCCAGAAGGCGAATTAATTGGATTGGAGTTGGTGAACGTAAATGCTGAAAATGAGTTAAGAATGGGTGATGCATGTTATGCGGCTGTTAAAGCTCTGTATGCTGATGGAAGTAGCCAGATGGTGACTGAAAAGGTGAAATTTGTTTGTGATCATCCGGATATAGTAACAGTTGGAGAATTAGGTAAGATTTCTGCTCTTAAACAAGGAGAAGTCACAGTTACTGCTTCATACATTTCTCAGAATGATGTAACAAAAGAAATCAGTTTCAAAGTTCACGTTTTGAATCCGTTCTTGTTGACTGTGGAGATGTTTAATCCGTCGATTTTTGGGACTGGCTCGTTTGATGAAGAAACACATACTTTGATAACTGGCGAATGGGGCTTTGGCGGCTGGGAATATAAGAGTGGCCTTGATTTGTCGGAATATAAAAGCATACACGTAGAGTTGGGGAATGATTATGCTGATCCAATTTTTGCTGTGTCATTTCGTTTGTTTGATGAAAATACTTATTGGTCTTCGCCTGCTACTTATGATTTTGTCAATACTCGGGAAATTACGGTTGATTTGCATAATATGAAAGATGGTAACGGAGATAAGTTGGATCCATCGCATTTGTATATCATTGGTTTCTGGTCAAGTGGTAAAGGTCCGATCGTAATTAACAGTGTGACTTTGGAAGAATAATAATATTGAATGAAAAGAATGAGATTTATGAAAGGAAAGAGTTTGTTGGTTATTATGATGGCTGGGGCAGCATTATGTGCTTGTGCAACTCGCACGTCTCGTACTATTGTGAAAGAAGAACCTACGTTGAAGTCTGTTTTGGGGGATAAATTTCTGATAGGTGTAGCTATGAATACGTCTCAGTCTTCTGGACGGGATACAAATGCAGTAAATATTGTAAAGAAACATTTTAATGCGATTGTAGCAGAAAATTGCATGAAATGCCAGACTATTCATCCAAGGGAGGACAGATATAACTTCCGTCAGGCAGATGAATTTGTAAAGTTTGGAGAGGATAATGGCTTAACTGTTACCGGTCATTGTTTGATCTGGCATTCACAATTGGCACCATGGTTTTGTGTCGATAAGGATGGAAACAATGTATCTCCTGAGGTTTTAAAACAACGCATGAAAGACCATATTACAACGGTTGTCGGTCGCTATAAAGGACGTATCAAAGGTTGGGATGTAGTAAATGAGGCAATAATGGAGAATGGATCTTATCGGAAGAGTAAATTCTATCAGATATTGGGAGAAGAGTTTATTCCGTTGGCTTTCCAATATGCGCATGAAGCCGATCCGGATGCTGAATTGTATTACAATGATTATAATATGCATTTTAAGGGAAAACGTGACGCTGTTGTCAAATTGGTAAATGATATGAAAGCCAGAGGATTGAGGGTTGATGCCATTGGAATGCAGGGCCATGTTGGTATGAATTATCCTGATTTATCTGAGTTCGAGAAAAGTATCGAAGCTTTTGCCTCTACAGGTGCTAAAGTGATGATTACGGAATGGGATATGAGCGCATTGCCGGAGGTGAACCGTACAGCAAATATCTCAGATACGGTAGCTTTTCGTAAGTCTTTAAATCCTTATCCGGATGCATTGCCTGACAGCGTTTCCGAAAAATGGAATAAGAGAATGGCCGATTTTATGAACTTGTTCATTAAGCATGCCGATGTTATTACTCGTGTAACTGCTTGGGGAGTAAGTGATGGTGATTCTTGGAAGAATGGTTTTCCTGTTCGTGGACGTAAAGATTATGCTTTATTATTTGACCGTGAATATCAACCAAAGGCATTTGTGAAGGATTTACTGGAAAAAGGAAGTAAAAAATAAAAGATTTATTTTGTTGGATATTTAGCACGATGATGTGTAGGATGATTGATATTATATAAATTCTCTGTACATTTGCATCATCGTGCTATTTTATTTTTTTGATTATGATTGATAAGAAAAACATTCTGGCGGCTGCCTTTTGTCTTGTGGCTGCCATGCCAAATGGTTTTGCACAGGACAAGTTGTATTCTAATACTTTTCCTTTAGGAGAGGTAAAATTGTTGGATGGACCATTTAAGCATGCGTGTGATCTGAATGTAGATGTGTTGCTTAAATATGATGTGGATCGTTTGTTGGCTCCTTTTTTAAAAGAAGCCGGATTAGAACCCAAGGGAGAAAGTTTTCCAAATTGGAAAGATTTGGATGGACATATTGGGGGGCATTATCTTTCTGCATTGGCTATCCACTATGCTGCAACTGGGAACGAAGCGTGCAAACAACGTATGGATTATATGCTTGCAGAACTGAAACGTTGTCAGGAAAAGCATGGTAATGGTTATGTTGGTGGTGTTCCCAATGGTATGGTTGCTTGGAATGAGATAAAGAAAGGTAACGTTGGAATTGTTTGGAAGTATTGGGTACCTTGGTATAATATGCATAAAATATATGCAGGATTACGAGATGCATGGTCGTATGGAGGTAGTGAGGAAGCACGTCAGATGTTTTTGGAGCTTTGCGATTGGGGGCTGACGATTATTGCACCTCTGAACGATGAGCAGATGGAACAGATGCTTGGCAATGAATTCGGCGGTATGGATGAGGTATATGCTGATGCGTATCAGATGACAGACGATTTGAAGTATCTGGATGCGGCCAAGCGATTTTCTCATCATTGGTTACTTGACAGTATGGCTGCTGGCGTAGATAATTTGGATAACAAACATGCTAATACTCAGGTTCCTAAAGTCGTAGGCTATCAACGTATTGCAGAGTTGAGCGAAATGGCAGGACGTGAGCAGGACGAACTTACTTATGATTCTGCAGCTTGTTTCTTTTGGAATACGGTAGTGAATAATCGATCTTTGGCTTTAGGTGGTAACAGTCGTCGTGAACATTTCCCTGCTGCAACCGATTGTAAAAGTTATGTAGAGGATCGTGAAGGACCGGAGTCTTGTAATACCAATAATATGCTGAAATTGACGGAAGGTCTTTTCCGTATGCATCCGGAAGCTCGTTATGCTGATTTTTATGAAAGAGCGATGTTCAATCATATTCTTTCTACTCAACATCCAGAACATGGAGGTTATGTATATTTTACGTCTGCAAGACCTGCTCATTATCGGGTTTATTCGGCGCCGAACAGTGCAATGTGGTGTTGTGTAGGAACCGGTATGGAAAATCATGGTAAGTATGGTGAGTTTATTTATACTCACGACGGGGATGATTTATATGTGAATTTGTTTGTAGCTTCTGAATTGAATTGGAAAGAGAAAGGCATCACGTTGACGCAAGAGACTTCTTTCCCAGATGAAGAGAGCACTCGATTAGTGTTACATATGAAGAAATCCGTTAAAGCAAAGTTGCTTATTCGGCATCCTTGGTGGTGTGAAGCAGGCGCAATGAAGGTCGTTTGTCGGGGAAAGGACTACGCGGCAGATTCTAAGCCCTCAAGCTATATCGAGATAGATCGGAAATGGAAGGATGGTGATGTGATTGAAATAACCACTCCGATGAAGGTGACTGTAGAAGAGTTACCTAATGTATCTAATTATATTGCGATTATGCGTGGCCCTATTTTGTTGGGAGCACGTATGGGTACCGAGCATTTGGATGGTTTGATTGCTGATGATGATCGTTGGGGACATATAGCTCATGGTCCGTTAGTTTCTGTTTTCGATACTCCGTTTATTATTGGTGACCGTTCGGACATTTTGTCCAAGTTAGAAAATATGAAACCTGTTGCAGGGAAAAAGATGTGTTATACGGTTCCGGGCTTATTTACTTTGAAAGGTAAGCCACTTCCTGATTTAATGCTGGAACCTTTCTTCCGTATTCATGACAGTCGTTATATGATGTATTGGCTTTCGATGAGTGATGCTGAATATGCCGAATATCAAAATGCTGAACGTGCGGAGGAACAGCGTAAATTATTATTGGATCAACGTACGGTAGATGCAGTTGCAACGGCCGAGCAACAACCTGAAGTGGATCATAAGATGAAATATGAAAATTCTCAAACTGGTAATTTCCAAGGTGAGCCTTGGCGTGATGCTCGTGATGGCGGATACTTCCAATACAATTTGGCAACAAATGGAAAAACGGACCTTTCGTTGATGGTGCGTTATTGGGGTAATGAAACAGCCAATCGTTCGTTTGACATCTTGATAGATGACCAACTGTTGGTTGAAGAAAATCTGGTTGGAAAATGGAATAAAGATGAATTGGTTAATATAGAATATCCTATACCTGCCGATATGCTTGAAGGAAAGTCTTCAGTGACAGTAACTTTCCGTAGTAAACCCGGGCAGATAGCAGGTGGTGTGTTTTATATAAGATTGTTGAAGAAAAACGTTGAGTGAGTATATTAGTTCATTTTTTCTTCTACCATACTGTTATTGAATATCAATCCTTTCTTGAATTATTGGAGAGAAAGAGAATGGGATGAGGTCGGAGGGTCTCACAATATGTATGTGAGATTCTCCGTCTTTTTTGTATTTTGTTAAGAGATAATTTCAAAGAGTGATTCACTTTTATTTTTTGTAACTGTAATTTCTTATTGATAAAATGAAGAAAGCATTTTTTTCTATATGTTTTTTCTTGATCAGCTGTGTCACGTTTGGACAGAAAGTGGAAGTACCACATTCTTGGACAGCAGATAATGGAAACGGTACTTATACTAATCCGTTGTTTTATGATGAATTTTCTGATCCGGACATAATTCGTGTCGGAGATGATTTTTATTTGGCTGGAACTACTATGCATGCAACACCCGGGCTTGTGATTTTGCATTCTAAAGATTTGGTCAATTGGGAGTTTATGAGTTACTGCTTTGATCGTTTTGATATGGGTGACGAGTTTAAATTGGAAAATGGCAAGGAAGCTTATGGGCAAGGAATATGGGCACCGTGTATTCGTTATCATGATGGAAAATTTTATGTCTTTAGTAATATCAATGGACATGGATTACAGGTGTTTATAGCCGAAAATCCAGCCGGTCCCTGGAAACACATTAATGTCGGAGGACGTATTTACGATCTATCTGTATTGTTTGATGATGATGGGAAAATATATGCTGTGTATAAGTATAACGAGGTACATTTAATAGAAATGAAACCCGATTTTAGCGGCTTTGTAGAAGGTAGTGAACGAGTCATTATTCCGGCTGGTAATGCGATGGGGGAAGGACATCATTTTTATAAAATTAATGGGAAGTATTACATTATCAGTGCCAATTATTCTCCTGTTGGGCGTATGCAATGTGCACGTGCCGACAGGCCGGAAGGACCATATGAAACTGTAGCGATTAGTGTGAAGGAAACTATGGGTACCAAACGGGTACATTCGGTCGGTAACGTCGGTTTGGGCAGCCCTGTGCCGGAAGATGGCTTTGATTTTAAGATTTCAGGAGATGACGGAAATTATTTTAGTGCGGTTCCTTTGCATCAGGGAGGTATTGTTGAACTACCAAATGGAGATTGGTGGGGTATATCCATGAGTGATTTTCGTGCAGTGGGGCGTACGGTTTGTTTGTCACCGGTAACTTGGTCGGATGGTTGGCCGTATTTCGGTTTACCTGGTAATTTGGGACGTACTCCCCGTACATGGTATAAACCGAATGTAGCCGTTGAATCTGTACCACATGCACCTTATGAGCGTAGTGATGGATTTGATGGGAAAAAGCTGTTGCCTGTATGGCAATGGAACCACGAGCCTGTTGATAAGAAATGGGGATTGAAGAATGGTAAGCTGCGTTTGCAAACCATGCCTGCACCAAATTTCCTTTGGGCTAAGAATACGCTTACACAACGATGTATTGGTCCGGTTTCTACTGTGACAGTCGAAATGGATGCTTCTTCTTTGAAGGATGGCGATGTCTCGGGTTTGGGGATACTTAATATGCCTTATGCCTGGTTGGGTATCGTATGTGATGGAAAAGAGAATACTCTTGTGATGAAGATGCAGCAGAATAATAAAATCATTTCTTTAACAGATAAGCAAGTGGCGACGAATGGTCAGAGTGGTTCGTTAAAAGGAACCGTTTATTTGAGAATAACTGTCGATTTGGACGCTGACGTAGCCCAATTCTATTATAGCTTGGATGGAGCTGCATATGAAAGAATTGGTTCTGATGTGCTACTGCCTTATCAGTTGAAGACTTTTCAAGGCTCCCGCGTGTCTTTGTTTGCATATAATGAAAAGGAAAAGAACGGAGGATATGCACTTTTCGACAATTTCCACGTTGATGAACCAATGGCCGATCGAAGTTCTAATTTGCCAATAGGGAAAGTGGTTAGTTTATGTAACTTGTCCAACGGAAGCTATGCTTGGGCCAATCCTCATGGAATGTTGCATTCGGCGAGAAATGGAAGTAAGGAATATCAGAATGGGGGTTGCTATTTTAAAGTTCATGATCGCGGAAAAGGTCGTGTAGCTTTGGAGGCGATGAATGGTACAGGATTTCTGACAGTAGTCGGTGCGGGATTATCTTCGGACGTTCGTATGATGGAAAAGGAGAGCGATGCCAGCTTGTTTATGTGGCAAGATATGCTTCGCGGTCAATGTATGCTTTTGTCGTTGAAGACGAATCGTTATATAGGTCTTGATCCTGAAACAGGTGAACCTTATGGGGCTGATTGGGCTGGTTGCCGTCCGGACAGAAAAGATGGAACTGTATTTACTTGGACTGTTGTGGATAGTGATGGTATAGTGAAAAATTCGGAAACACATACTGTCTATTAATCATGGCTCGGTGAGATAATATTGAAAATCTCATCGAGCTTTTACTTTCTGCTCTACTCATACGTTATACCTGTTGGGATGGGAGAAACATACTTTTGGGGATGGAATTGTCCCTCAAAAATAGAAAAAAAGCATTTTTTTCTTCATGATGTAACGTGAGTGAATGTATTTGTAACATAGTTCTTGGGTAATTTGCTTGAAGTTGCTTTACTTTGTAATCACCTTAAGGCTGAAATAAACTTGTTTAGCAATAGCTATTTTAAGAGATAAACAACACGAAAAATTATTGATATGAATGCCATGAAAAGAAAAATTTTACTTACAGCAGCTACATGCTTATGTACAGCTGCATTGTGCCCTCTATCGGCACAAAATCCAATCGTACAAACATGCTATACTACTGATCCTGCTCCAATGGTTCATGATGGTACCCTCTATGTTTATACCGGACATGATGAAGATCGTGCAGATTTCTTTTGGATGCAAGAATGGCGTGTCTATTCGACTACAGATATGGTGAATTGGACCGATCATGGTTCGCCTTTAGCTATTGAATCTTTTGAATGGGCAGACGACCGCGCCTGGGCAGCTCAGTGTATCAAGCGTAATGGAAAATTCTATTGGTATGTTTGTCTTCATTCCAAATTGAGCAACGCCATGGCTATTGGTGTAGCTGTAGGTGATAGTCCTACGGGGCCGTTTAAAGATGCCATTGGAAAACCGCTTTGTGATGGCAGTTGGGATTATATTGATCCTACGGTGTGGATTGACGACGATGGCCAGGCTTATCTTTATTGGGGTAATCCTAATATATATTATGCTAAGCTGAACGAAGACATGATATCCATCAAAGGAGAAGTTGGAAAATTTGAACAAACTGTTGAAAGCTTTGGAGCTCCTAATCCGGAGAAGCGTGTGAGGGGGCAGAAATATACTGATATATATACCGAAGGCCCATGGATTCATAAACGTAATGGCAAATATTATTTGCTTTATGCTGCAGGTGGAGTTCCTGAACATATTGCATATTCAATGGCGGATTCTCCATTGGGACCGTGGAAGTATATGGGAGCAATTATGCCTTTACAAGATACGGGATCTTTTACCAATCATTGCGGTATAATAGATTATAAGGGAAATTCATATTTCTTTTATCACACTGGAAAGTTGCCGGGAGGCGGCGGATTTGGCAGAAGCGTAGCAGTTGAGCAGTTTTCATTTAACGAGGATGGTACTTTCCCGACAATTAATGCCACAAAAGAAGGAGTGAAGCCTGTAGGAACATTAAATCCTCGCCAAAAGGTCGAGGCCGAAACCATTGCTTTCAGTGAAGGTCTTAAGTCGGAACCTAATGGAGAGGATGGAGTATATATCTCTGAGATCCATGATGGTGATTATATCAAGGTGCGTGAGGTAGATTTCGGAGCTCAGTCACCTCGTTATTTTATGGCGTCGGTCAGCAGTGCATTACGTGGAGGTACGCTGGAAATCCATCTGGATAGTATTCGTGGAGAGCAGATTGCCAGTGTGAAAGTTCCACATACAGGAGGTTGGGAACGTTGGATGACAGTAAATGCAGACTTGCAGAAAGATGCGACTGGTGTACGCGACGTATATTTCGTGTTCAAGGGACGTAAGGGTTGTAAATTGTTTAATTTTGACTGGTGGGAATTCACAGATGAGGAAGTCAACACTCAGGATATAATAAAGAATACGCAAGCTGCTATTACTAATATACCTGGAAATGAGTTCCCGCGTCTTGATAACGAGCGACGTGCGCACTTCCGTTTGTTTGCGCCTGCTTGTAGCCGGATGCAAGTGGATATCTGCGGTAAGAAGTATGACATGCAAAAAGACTCCAAGGGATTTTGGACAGCTACAACCGATCCGTTGGTTGCAGGTTTCCACTATTATTTCCTTATTGTAGATGGAGTGCAAGTATGCGACCCGTCGAGCGAGACATTCTTTGGCTGCTGTCGTGAAGCAAGTGGCATTGAAGTTCCTGAAGGTGACGAAGGCAATTATTATCGCCCTCAGCAAGGTGTTCCTCAAGGACAGGTAAGGTCGGTATCGTATTATGCGGAAAGTCAGAAAGCTTTCCGACGAGCTATGGTTTACACGCCAGCTGAATATGAAACTTCTGGAAAGAAACGTTATCCCGTGCTTTATCTGCAACATGGTATGGGTGAGGATGAAACGGGTTGGAGTACTCAAGGTCGTATGCAGTTTATCATGGATAATCTGATAGCAAGTGGAGAATGCGTTCCGATGATTGTTGTGATGGAGAGTGGTGATGTTGAAGCGCCTTTTGTACCTCGACGGGGGAAGGATGTAAACAATGAACGTAATCAGTATGGAGCTTCATTCTATGATGTAATTTTAAAGGATTTAATTCCTATGATTGACAACACTTTCCGTACTAAGACCGATCGGGAGAATCGTGCTATGGCTGGACTTTCGTGGGGTGGTTATCAAACATTCAATACTGTTTTGCCTCATTTGGATATGTTCTCTTACTTAGGTACTTTTAGCGGTGCTATTTTCGGAGTTGACCTGAAAACGTGTTTCAATGGAGTCTTCTCCGACGCCAAGAAGTTTAATAAACAGGTGAATTATATGTTTATGGGATGTGGATCTGAAGAGAATTTTGGTACAGAAAAAATGGTCTCCGATTTAAAGGATCTGGGTATAGAGGTAGATTTCTATGAATCCCCTGGCACTCATCACGAATGGTTGACTTGGAGACGATGCTTGAAAGAATTTGTACCTCATTTGTTTAAGAAGTAGAAGACGTTTTCCTATTTGAGAGAGTCTTAGAACTGGAACTTCACTTTATCTTGCTATATTCTTCGTGAAGAGTATTACGCCATCGGAAACGATGTATCATTTATTTCGATGTCTTGCCGGGGAGGAGATAGTGTTTTCTCGAGGACAAGGTAATGCCTTTCCGGGGATTAGAGCAAGATAAAGTGCACTTGTTTTTGGGCATGATTTATACCCATTTTGACATTGATAATGATTAAATATCTTTAGTTCTGGCATCGTATGAGAAATTACTATTATATTTTGGCAACTTTGTTGGCTTTTTGGGTGAGCAATTTGCAAGCTCAAAATCCAGTTATCCGGGAACATTTTTCAGCCGATCCTACCGCACGGGTCTTTGAAGGGAAAATGTATCTTTATCCTTCACATGATATTCCCAGCCCGATTGAACGGCTGAAGGAATGGTTTTGTATGGCAGACTATCATGTCTATTCATCTGAAGATCTGGTCGATTGGACAGATCATGGTGTGATAGTCAGTCAGAATCGTGTACCTTGGGTTCAACCGGATTCTTATTCCATGTGGGCTCCCGATTGTGTTTACAAAGATGGAAAATATTATTTTTATTTCCCTTCTACTCCGAAAGGTGAAGGAAGGCGGGGGTTCGCAGTTGGTGTAGCTATTGCCGATAAGCCTTATGGACCGTTTGTACCTCAGCGTCGTGCCATACAGGGTGTGAATGGTATTGATCCATGTGTATTAGTCGATCGTGACGGACAGAGTTACATATATTGGGCAGGACGTGGCATGCAGGTCGCAAAGTTGAAATCAAACATGCTTGAAATAGCTTCTGATCCGATGCAGATTGAAGGATTGCCGGACGGATTCAAAGAAGGGCCTTTTGTGTTTGAACGGAAGGGAAAATATTATTTTACCTTCCCTTGGGTAAAAGATAAAACCGAGACATTGGCTTATGCCATGGGTGATAATCCGATGGGGCCGTTCGAGTTTAAGGGGGTTATTATGGATGAGTCACCTACGGGGTGTTGGACGAATCATCATTCGATTGTAGAATATAAGGGTCAGTGGTATCTTTTCTATCATCATAACGATTATTCGCCGGAGTTTGATAAAAACCGATCTGTCAGAGTTGATTCATTGTTTTTCAATCCTGATGGAACTATTCAGAAGGTAATACCTACTCTGCGTGGTGTAGGGGTAACTGATGCGCGCTCTCGGATTCAGATTGACAGGTATAGTGAAACAAGTTCGAAGGGTATCTCCTTGGCTTTTGTCGATGAAACTGATAAATTTAAAGGGTGGAAAAGTGTATTTACGCGGAAAGGTGCCTGGTTACGATACAATCGGGTAGATTTCGGTCAGGAGCCGGTGGTGACAATGCGTGTGCGAGCCAAGTCGAAGAAAGGTGGTACTTTGTTGATTCATACTACTGGTGGCGTTCAAATCGGGGAGATTATTGTACCTAAAAGTTCGGATTGGATAGAAGTTAGTACTTCTGTCGATAATTCTCCAACTGGAGTTTGTGATTTAAAATGTAGTCTTATAAAAGGTACAAACATGGAGGTTGATTGGTTAGGATTCGATGCATTGCCTTGGAGTAAAGGAGCTTTTGAGACGAGGACATATCGGAATCTTTTTGCAGAGTTGGGTTACAAACCGGCCGACATTGATGCAAAAGTAACTTCTGTTTTCAATGATTTGTTTTTCGGCACCAACAAAATATATTTTGAAGTAGGTGACTCTTTAGCTTATATATCTGACATAAAGAATCATGATGTCCGAACGGAAGGTATGTCATATGGAATGATGATTGCTGTACAGTTTGATAAAAAAGATATATTCGATCGTTTATGGCGTTGGAGCAAGAAATACATGCAACATCAGGAGGGGCCTTCAAAAGGATATTTTGCATGGAGTTGTAAAACCGATGGTACCCGTAATTCACATGGATCAGCTTCCGATGGAGAACTTTATTTTGTAACTTCGCTGATTTTTGCATCTAATCGTTGGGGAAATGATACCGGAATTGATTACTTGGCAGAGGCCCAGAATATATTAGATTGTTCTATGCAGAAGGCGGGCATGGATCGGGTAGCTCCTTTCATCAACATACAGCATCAAATGATAACTTTTACTCCTGATCCTTGGGGAGGAAGCTTTACTGATCCTTCTTATCATATTCCGGCATTTTATGAGGTATGGGCGCGTTGGGCCGAAGATGGTCGGAGCGGTTTTTGGCGTGAGTGTGCTGAGAAAAGTCGTGAATACTTGCAGAAATGCATTCATCCTTCAACTGGTTTGAATCCTGATTATAGCCACTATGATGGAACTTTGCTTGGTAATAATCGGATTTTGGGTGACGCTTTTCGTTTTGATTCTTGGCGTGTGCCTATGAACATTGCTTTAGATTATTCTTGGTCGTGCGCCGACCGATCATGGCAACAATCTTATGGAAATAAGATACAGAATTTTTTGTATGCACAAGGAATTGATACTTTTGTTGATCAGTATAATGTTGATGGCACTCAGGTGAAGGATATTTTGGGTGCGGGTGGTTATAAGAAACTTCGTCATTCGTTGGGCTTGGTAGCAACTGCGGCGTCTGTTTCATTGGTATGTACTCATAGTAAGATGGCAGAGTTCGTTGAGTGTTTATGGAATGCTGAACATGTTCCTTACGATGATGGCTATTTCGATGCCTATTATGATGGGTTGTTGCGGTTATTTGCTTTTATGCATTTAAGTGGAAAATATCAGATTATTTTCCCGAAAGAACAGCAAGTCCTTAAAAATAATTGAAAACAATAATATTGAAAGTATGAATATGAAGAGAATGTTGTCCATGTGCTTTGTGGGAATTTGTGCCGTGTATTCGGTTTATGCCCAACGCACATTTTTGTATGAAGGAAATCCGATAGTTACGGATAAGTTTACAGCCGATCCGGCACCGATGGTGCATGATGGTAAGTTGTATTTATATGTGGGACATGATGAATACTATGCTGGGCAGGATACGGCATCTGGTGGTAGAGAGTTTAATATTACTGAATGGCTTTGTTACTCAACGGAAGACATGAAAACATGGACCGATCACGGATCTGTGTTGCGTCCGACCGATTTTAAATGGGCTGTTGGTGAAGCCTGGGCTTCGCAAGTAGTAGAAAGAAACGGAAAGTTCTATTATTATACAACGGTTCAGGGTGGTGAGCCTTATACCGGAAAAGCTGTTGGAGTAGCAGTTTCTGATAGTCCGGTCGGACCGTTTGTTGATGCAATTGGGAAACCGTTGGTAAGTGATGATATGACATCTAATGGAAAACGTGGCTGGTGGAATGACATTGATCCAACTGTTTTGATCGAGAAGAACGGACAGGCATGGTTATGTTGGGGGAATGGGACTTGCTTTATGGCCAAGCTGAAATCGAATATGATTGAATTGGATGGAGAAATCAAAGTGATTGATTTACCTAAATATGTGGAAGGACCATGGCTTCACGAACGGAATGGAATCTATTATCTGACCTATGCCTCAATGGGAAAAGGGCGTGAAACGATATCTTATGCAACGGCTAAAAGCATGGAAGGCCCTTGGGAATATCAGGGTGAACTTACAGGTATGGCAGAGAATAGCTTCACTATTCATCCGGGTATTGCTGAATTTAAAGACAAATGGTATTTGTTTTATCACAATGCTGTACTGACTATTGATGGACATAGAGGAGCTATCGGTCGCCGATCCGTTTGTGTGGACGAACTTTTCTATAATGAAGATGGCACAATGAAATATGTCGATCAAACTCGTGTTATTTCTTCTCCCAATGGTAAGGTTCGTCTGAAATATACAACAAATGCTGAGAGCCAACTTGCATTTGAAGTTTCTTACGCGGATGGGAATGAGCAACATGAAGTATTGTCGATACCAACCATTGGTATGTGCACGCAAGATGGAGTTGGTCGCGGATTGAGATTGAAAAGTGTGAGCCAACCACGTCCGATTAAGGATGACTATACCATGCTGACAGGAAAGCGTAAGCATTGCGTCAACGAGGGGGTAGAATATGTATATTCGTTTACCGATTCCCTTCGTCGGGAGTTGAAACTGAATCTTCGCCTTTATAACGACGGCATTGCTTTCCGTTACGAATTGCCTAAGCTTAATCAGGCTGTTCTTGGCGATGAGTTAACTACTTATCGTATTGCTGAAGGGACAAAACGGTGGATGCAAAAATATAATTTTGGCTATGAAGATTTTTTCCCGATGACAACGACTGGCAAGGATAATAATCGTCATTGGGGATATCCGGCATTGATTCAGGCGGATAATGATGTTTGGGCATTGATTTCCGAAGCGGGTATTGGAAGGCAAAACAGTGCTTCTTCACTAAAGAATGAACGACTTGCAACGGATTATAAAGTATGCCCGGCTGAAAATACCAAAGCCATAACGGGTGATTGGATTTCTCCATGGCGAGTGCTTATAATAGGTTCCTTGGCCGATGTGGTTGAATCTACACTAATAACTGATGTCAGTGAACCAAGTCTGCTGAAAAGCACCGATTGGATTCACCCAGGAAATGTATCGTGGATTTATTGGGCGTATAATCACGGCTCGAAGGATTTTCAGATCGTCAAGAAATACATTGATATGGCTGCCAAGTTGAAATGGCCTTATGTATTAATTGATTGGGAATGGGATGTAATGGGAAATGGTGGCACTGTTCAAGATGCATTAAAATACGCCGAAAAGCTTGGAGTGCGAACCCTTTTGTGGTATAATTCGTCAACTGCTTGGGTTAATAATGGCGCAGCGGGACCTTTGTATAAGCTGAATACTCCTGAGAATCGTGAAAAAGAGTTTTCGTGGTTAGAGGAGAATAAGGTTTCAGGAGTTAAGATTGATTTTTTTGCAGGAGATGGGGAAGAGACGATGTCTTATTGTATTGATTTGCTTGCATCAGCAGCTAAACACCATTTGTTAGTTAATTTTCACGGAGCAACGATTCCCCGTGGATGGCAGCGAACATATCCTAACCTTATGTCTGTAGAAGCTGTTTATGGCGCAGAATGGTATAATAACACTCCTGTTCTAACTGACAAGGCAGCATCGCACAATACTACTTTACCATTTACACGCAATGTGGTAGGTCCGATGGATTATACTCCATGTACATTTTCCGATTCTCAACATCCGCATATTACGACCCATGCTCACGAATTGGCATTACCTGTTGTGTTTGAATCAGCTTTGCAACATTGGGCCGATCGTCCTGAAAGTTATCTCTCTCAGCCGGAAACTGTGAAGAGCTTCATGAGTCAGTTGCCCACGACTTGGGATGATACTCATTTGGTTTCCGGTTATCCGGGTGAGTATGTTGTTATGGCTCGTCAGAAGGGTACGACCTGGTATGTCGGTGGATTGAATGGTACAGATCAGGCAAAAATATTGGATATTGACTGGTCTTTTTTGAAAAATGGAAAATATGAAGTTACTTTGTTTCAAGATAGCGGTGATAAGAAACAGCCATGGAAAGTATCGACTGAGACGATGGACTTGTCTCAGCTCCCGAAGCAGATGAACTGTTTGGCGCGTGGAGGTTTCATAGCAGTGGTTAAACATATCAATTAAAAATAGATACAAAAGATGAATAGAAATACAATCTTATTATGTTCTTGTTTTTTGTGGGCGGCTTCTGCCTTTGCCACAGAAAAAAATGTCTCGAGTCCTGATGGAAAAATTGTCGTTGCAGTTTCCGATGAAGGGGGGAATCCTTCTTACAGTGTGACTTACAATGGCACACCTTTTCTGTTGAAGTCGCCTTTAGGGGTCGAAACGAATTTGGGAGATTTTACGTCGCAGATGGCTTTATCTTCAACTTCTGCGACTGAAGCACTGAATGAAACATACCAGTTGCCGAATATCAAGCAGAGTCATGTGGAATATCAGGCCAATCGTCAAGTGTTTACATTCTCCAAGGATGGAAAGCAAATATATGATGTCATATTTCAGGTAAGCAATCGGGATATTGCTTTCAGATACAAACTTTATCCGCAGAAGGAAACTTTATGTTGCGTGGTATTGAAAGAGGCTACTGGTTTTGCCGTGCCGCAGGGGACGACAACATTTATGTGTCCGCAAAGTAAACCGATGGGTGGTTTTGCACGAACTTCTCCCAGTTACGAAACCGGTTATACTCCCGATGATGCGATAGGCAAGAATGGTTGGGGAGAGGGATATACTTTCCCTTGTCTGTTCCGAATGAATGAAAATGGCTGGTTGCTGATTTCAGAAACGGGAACCGATGGTAGCTATTGCGGATGCCGTTTGCTGGGTCAGGCGAATGGACTTTATACGATAGGTTTCCCGCAAGAAGGCGAGATGAATGGAAATGCTTCTGTCTATCCGGGTATGGCATTACCAGGCGAAACTCCTTGGCGTACGATTACGTTAGGCGAGACGTTGGCTCCGATTGTAGAGACTACTGTAGCTTTTGATGTGGTAAAGCCTAAGTACGAAGCTTCTAAGAAATATGAGTATGGTAAAGGTTCGTGGAGTTGGATAATTGGTATGGATGTAAGCACCAACTATGAGGAACAGCTTCGTTACATCGATTTTTCGGCAGCAATGGGTTATCAGTCAGTTTTGATTGATGCTCTGTGGGATAAGCAGATAGGATATGATAGAATTGAAGAATTAGCCAAATATGGTGCCAAGAAGGGAGTTGCTCTTTACCTGTGGTATAATTCAAATGGTTATTGGAACGATGCTCCGCAAAGTCCACGTGGCATTATGGATAATGCTATTGCCCGTCGTCGCGAAATGGCTTGGATGAAGGAAGTGGGCATCAGAGGTATAAAAGTCGATTTCTTTGGTGGTGATAAACAAGCCACGATGCAACTTTATGAAGATATATTGGCTGATGCAAACGATTATGGTCTGTTAGTCATTTTCCATGGTTGTACTTTGCCTCGTGGTTGGGAGCGTATGTATCCTAATTATGCAGCAAGCGAGGCTGTATTGGCGAGTGAAAACTTGCATTTTTCTCAAGGAAGTTGCGATGCTGAAGCGTTTAATGCCTGTTTGCATCCTTTTATCCGCAACACGGTAGGTAGCATGGATTTTGGCGGAAGTGCTTTGAACAAATATTATAATGCGAAGAACGAACCAAGAGGAAGCCGTCGTGTAACATCAGATGTATTTGCTTTAGCAACAGCAGTTCTGTTCCAAAGTGCCGTACAGCATTTCGCTTTGGCTCCAAATAATCTGACCGATGCGCCTGCGTGGGCTATTGATTTCATGAAACAAGTGCCTTCTACCTGGGATGAAGTCCGTTTCATTGACGGTTATCCTGGTAAATATGTTGTTTTGGCTCGTCGTCATGCCGATAAGTGGTATATTGCAGGTATCAGTGCACAAAAAGAAACATTGAAGTTGAAAATCAAATTACCTATGTTTACAGCAGGGGAAGAACTTCAATGCTACAGTGATGACAAGAAATTGGAGGGTAGTGTGAAATCTTTTAAGTTGAACAAGAAACAAGAAGTCGAAATCACAATACCTGAAAATGGAGGATTGGTCATAACCAAATAACTAAGTGAGAAAAGCAATGATGAATAGATGTATATTGACAAGTTGTGTTGCTTTGCTATGGTGCCTGCTTTTGCAGGCACAGGGCAACCCATGGAATAATCCTGTGGAATCTCCTAAAGTGGGTCCGAATGGTGAAGTTACATTTTCTATTCAGGATTCTCATGCCAAGCAGGTCGAGTTGAGCGGTCAGTTTATGGACGGCCTCCGTCCGTTGACAAAAGGTGAAAACGATATCTGGAGTATTACGGTGAAAATTGATAAGCCGGACATTTATCCGTATTCATTTGTTGTGGATGGTGTGCAAGTGGCCGATCCTAGCAATATGCTTTTGTTCCCTAATGAACGTTTCAAGGCAAGTTTGCTCGAGATGCCCGATTCTTCTGCACTATATACGGTGAACAATGTGCCTCATGGCAAAGTGTCATATTGCATTTATTCATCCAGTGTATTAGGTATGAGCCGTCCGTTGTTGGTTTATACACCTGCAGGTTACGAGGCCGGGAAGACGCAGTATCCTGTACTTTATTTAGTCAGTGGAACGACGGACACAGAGGAAACCTGGTTTAAGGTCGGACGCGTAAATACGATATTGGACAATCTGATAGCGCAGGGAAAAGCTGAACCGATGATTGTAGTCATGCCTTATGGTTATATGATGAACGGCACTCCTATGCCATCGTCGATGGAGGCTGCAGAGATGTACAGTGTCTTTTCGGAGGAGATGGTTAAGTGTGTCATTCCTTTTGTTGAATCCTCTTTCCGTGTGCGTACCGATAGGGAAGGACGTGCCATTGCCGGTTTTTCCAGAGGTGGTGGGCAGTCTTTGTTTACTGCTTTCTCTCATTTGGATAAGTTTGCCTGGCTGGCATCGTACAGTGCTTATCTTACTCCGCAGGTGATGGATCGTTATTTCAAGGAACTGATGGTTCCTTCTTTGTCTGAGTCAAAGTTGGAATTATTATGGTTCGGAGTAGGAAAGGCTGACTTCTTATATCAGGACGTAATAAAGAATCTGGATTATTTTGATAAAAAAGGTATCCGTTATAAGAGCCTGATTACCGAGGGAGGACATACTTGGATGAATGCCCGTACGTATTTGGCTGAGACGGTACAACAGTTTTTTAAATGATTTATGTTTCGCCGATTGTTTTTAATCTGTTTTATTCTGAGGAAACGAACGGTTTAGTGTTTGTAAACTCCAGATAAGCACGGATAAACAGGCTGTTTAATGCGGATAAGCTGAGGGCTTATTTCCAATAAATAACAATAAACTGCTATATTTCGGCTTGTCAGATACTCAATGTGGAGCAGTTCGCATAACGGCAGTCGGATGAAACTTAAGTTGAATAGTTAATAGTTTTATGAATATGAAGAAGATATTAATCGCATTGTTCGTTTGTTTAGGAGGGTGTGCATTGCTTCATGCACAGGGATTTCCTCAAAGTCGCATTGTGACCGATACAATTTATAGCGAAGTATTGCAGGCTAAACGGGCATATACTGTGTTTTTACCGTTGAGTTTCGACGTTGATACTCAGAAGCAGTATCCGGTTTTGTACTTGTTGCATGGCATGTGGGAAAATAATTCCGTATGGGCTAACCGCGGACATGTAAAAGACGTAATGGACAGATTGACTGCCAGCGGCGAAGCTTGCGAAATGATTATAGTAACTCCTGATGCCGGTGGTGGCAATCCAGAAGTTTTCCAAAACGGCTATTTTGATATGCCGGGTTGGAAATACGAAACTTTCTTCTATACGGAATTTTTGCCTTCCATCGAGAAAAAGTATCGTGTGATAGGCGATAAACAGCATCGTGCTGTTGCCGGGCTCTCGATGGGTGGCGGTGGTGCCACTGTTTATGGTCAGCATCATACGGATATGTTTTGTGCAGTGTATGCCATGAGTGCCTTGATGAGTATTCCCGAGCAGGGGGCAGCCCGCTATGACAATTCCGATGGAAAGCTGGCAATCCTGACACGTTCAGTCATCGAAAACAGCAGTGTGGATTATGTACTCAAGGCTGATGAAAGCCGTAAGGCTAACCTGCGTTCAGTAGCCTGGTATGTGGATTGTGGTGATGATGATTTCTTGCTCGATCGTAATATAGAGTTTTATCAGGCAATGCGTAATGCAGGCATACCATGCCAGTTCAGGGTGCGTGACGGTGGCCATGATTGGGAATATTGGCATTCGGCATTGTATCAGTGTCTGCCGTTTGTCAGCCGGAATTTCTTAAAATGAGACAGGTGTAAGCTTGTATTTATAATGTAGATAAGTCGATAGATATGAAATGTAATGGTTTGTATGGATTGATTAGCTTTCTTTTTTTCGCATTTCTTTTTCCTGTTCAGGGAGAATGTGCAGAAAATGGAAGGCAATCTGAGTCAGAAAGTATAGATGTTATTGTACAAGGAGATACGCTCCGTATGTTCCCTTTGACCGATAATGCCGTGAGGATTCAATTCCGGAAAGGACTTTCGCGTAAATTACCTGAGTGGGTGTACGTGAATACGGTATGTCCTCAGTATAAGGTCAAGGAGAATGAAAAAACGGTAGAGGTACGTCTCAAGCAGATGAAGGTTATTTGCGATAAGCAGAGCGGACGACTGACGTTTTGGAACGTAAAAGGAGAGAAAGTTGTTTCTGAACTTGCGACCAAATTGGATGCAGCTGTTGTTCAGGGTGAAAATACGTATCGTGCGGAATTGCATATCGATTCTCCAGAAGGTGAGGCTTTGTTTGGTTTGGGACAGTTCCAGGATGGTTATTTGGATATACGTGGGCTTTCAAGAAGGCTGACGCAAGTGAATACTCAGATTTCCATTCCTTTTTTCTATTCGAGTCGTGGTTTCGGATTGTTGTGGAACAACTATGGTATGACCGAATTTAATCCGGCCGATCAGAAAGTCGAGTTTCAGAAAAAGGGTGCAGTTGGCGAACGTGTTACGGTCAATGTAACGTCAACTGAAGGCGGAAAGTCTGAAGTTCGCGAGAGTAATGTTTTTGTTTCTACTCTGACGATTCCTGAAAAAGGGAAGTATGCATTATTGTTGGATGTCGGGCAGAAAATGGCAAGAAGCCATCATTTGGAGATTGACGGGAAAACAGTATTGGAGTTGAGGAATGTTTGGCTTCCGCCTACAGCCTCTGTTATTGTCGATTTAGAAGCCGGCACTCATCAGTTGCAGGCTCGTCTGGAAAGGGATGACAAGCCCGTTTTGTATTATAAGAAAGTAGATAATGAAACTGTACTACGTTCTCCCGTAGCCGAGTGTGTTGACTATACCATCTTTATGGGCGAATCGGATGACGTTATTGCAGCTTATCGGAACTTGACGGGTAATGCGCCTATGATGCCTCAATGGGCATTGGGATACATTCATTGTCGGGAACGTTTCCATTCTCAAGATGAAATATTGGTTACCACGAAGAAATTTCGTGAGAGCAAGTTGCCGTTGGATCTGATTGTGCAGGACTGGCAGTATTGGGGAAAGTATGGTTGGAATGCCATGCGTTTCGACGAGGCTTTCTATCCGGATCCGAAACTGCTGGTCGATGAGCTTCATAAAATGAATACTCGTCTGATGCTTTCAGTGTGGTCTAAGATCGATCCGCAGTGTGAAGTAGGCAAGGAGATGACACAGAAAGGATATTATATCGACCAAACTACTTGGATCGATTTCTTTAATCCGGATGCAGCAGCGTGCTATTGGAGCAATTTCAGTAACCGGCTTTTGAAACCTTATGGTATCGATGCCTGGTGGCAAGATGCTACCGAGCCCGAGAATGATGACTTGGTTGGCCGGAAAGTGATGAACAATAGCATGCCGGGCGAGTTTGTTCGCAATGTTTATCCGCTGATGGTCAGCAGGACGGTATATGAAGGTAGTCGCAAGGATGCTCCTGATCATCGTACGATGATTCTGACTCGTAGCGGTTTCCCGGGGATACAACGTTATGGAGCCGCATTATGGTCGGGCGATGTAGGAAACGATTGGGAAACCTTGAGGAGGCAGATTACTGGAGGACTTGGCATGATGGCCTCCGGAATACCTTGGTGGACTTATGATGCCGGTGGCTTTTTCCGTCCTCAGAACCAATACAACGATCCTTTGTTCCATCAACGTTTTGTCCGTTGGTTACAAGTATCTACTTTCCTGCCTTTAATGCGCGTTCATGGATTCATGACTGATACCGAGTTCTGGAATTATGGGCCAGACGTTGTTAGCTTGGCTAAAAAATCCTTGAATCTGCGGTATAGGCTTTTACCCTACATTTATTCGGAAAATGCACATGTCGCTTTGCGTGGTGGAACGTTGATGCGTCCGTTGGTAATGGATTTCCGTACCGATTCGGAAGCCTTGAAACAGAAGTATCAGTTTATGTTTGGACCGGCTCTACTGGTGGTACCGGTTGTTGATGAAAACGTGAAGGAACAAAATGTATATTTACCCGAAAACAAGGGTGGATGGTATGATTTCTATACGGGTAAGAAGATGGAAACAGCGTCCGGAAATATCCGTGTACCTGTTGTAATGGAAAATATTCCCGTTTTTGTGAAGGCTGGTTCTGTATTGCCTTTGTCCGAGGACTGTCAGTATTCGGCAGAAGTGGCCAATAAGTCTTGGGTAATAAATATTTATCCCGGAGCAGATGGCTGTTTTGATGTTTACGAGGATGAAGGTGTGAATTACGAGTATGAAAAGGGGAAATATGCTACTTTTACTATCGAATGGAAAGATAAGCAGAACAAGGTGATTTTGCATCCCCGAAAGGGAAGTTATTCGGGAATGCCCTTGCAACGTCAGATGCAGATTGTAAAGATGGATCCGACTGCTAAGGATGGAAAGGTAGTAAAAGAAGTTGTGTACAATGGTGAGAAACAAGTAATTAAATTCTAAGATATGAAAAAGTTAAAGGCTTTGTTGTGCATGTCATTGCTGAGTATGGCAATGTTTGCACAAGATAAGGACTTCCATATTTACCTCTGTTTAGGACAGTCGAATATGGAAGGAAATGCAAGAATCGAGGCACAAGATACTTGTGGCGTCGATGAGAGATTCCAGGTAATGGCTGCGGTTGACTGCCCGGATTTGGGACGAAAGCAAGGTGAATGGTATAAAGCCGTTCCTCCTTTGGCTCGTTGTCATACGGGGCTTACTCCAGCCGATTATTTTGGCCGTACGATGGTAGCCAATCTTCCTTCAAGGATAAAGGTTGGAGTCATTAATGTGGCTGTGGGCGGTTGCAAGATCGAGTTGTTCGATAAAGAACATTATAACGAGTATATAGTGGAGCAGCCGGATTGGATGAAGAACATGGTAAAGGAATACGGTGGCAATCCTTATGGACGTTTGGTCGATTTGGCTCGTGAAGCTCAGAAACAGGGTGTCATTAAGGGTATTTTGTTGCATCAGGGTGAATCGAATACAGGCGATAAGGAGTGGCCACAGAAAGTGAAGGGCGTTTATGAAAATCTGCTGAAAGACCTTAATCTGAAGGCTGCCGACGTACCTTTACTGGCAGGAGAAGTGGTACATGCTGATCAGAAAGGGGCTTGTGCCAGTATGAATGCCATTATCGATACATTGGCACGGGTGATACCTACGGCTCATGTCATTTCTTCAGCCGGATGTCCGGTTGCCAAAGATCACCTTCACTTTACGGCAGAAGGTTATCGGATATTGGGAACCCGCTATGCTTCCACCATGTTGTCATTGTTAGGATATGATGCATTGCGTGACGAAACCATGGGACCACGGCTGAAATTGTGGTACACTCATCCTGCACGCAATTGGACAGAGGCTTTGCCTGTAGGAAACTCCCGTTTGGGGGCAATGATCTATGGCGGTACCGGTAGTGAGGAGTTGCAGCTGAATGAAGAAACGTTTTGGGCTGGTGGTCCTTACAGTAACAATAATCCGAAGGGACGCGAGGCTTTGCCCAAGATACGTGAGCTGATTTTCCAGAATAAGTTTGGAGAAGCTCAAAAAATGATTGACGACAATTTCAATACTCCCCAAAACGGAATGCGCTATCTTACGTTAGGTAGTTTGTTCTTGAACTTTCCGGGACATGAAAATCCTTTGAATTATTATCGTGATCTGGATATCGAGAAAGCGGTAGCTACGGTTCGGTATGAAGTTGACGGAGTGATGTACAAGCGTACTGTTTTTTCTTCTTTTACCGATGACGTCGTGATTGTTCGCATTGAAGCTGACAAAGCGAAAGCTTTGAATTTTTCTGTTGGCTATAAGTGCCCTTTGGAGTCTGTCGTTTCGGCCAAAGGAAATAAACTTGTCATGAAGTGCAAAGGTTGCGAGCAGGAAGGCATTCCGGCTGCTTTGAATGCCGAGTGTCAGGTACAGGTAAAAACTAACGGTAAGGTAAAAGGCGACGGTGAACAATTATCGGTTTCCGATGCTACTTCAGCCACGCTATACATATCGGCTGCTACCAACTTTGTGAATTATAACGATGTCAGTGGTAATGCCTCCAAACGGGCTTCTGAAAAAATGAAGAAGGCTCTTAAAGTAGAATATGCTGATGCGTTGGCTTCTCATATGGCTGCTTATCAGAAGCAGTTCGGACGAGTATCGTTTATGCTTCCTTCGACCGAAGCTTCGAAGAAGGAGACAGACATGCGTGTACGCGATTTCAATAAGAGTGACGATCAGAATCTGGTTACATTGCTTTTCCAGTACGGACGTTATTTGCTGATTTCGTCTTCACAACCCGGCGGACAACCTGCCAACCTGCAGGGATTATGGAATCAAAGCATGTATGCTCCTTGGGACAGTAAATATACCATCAATATCAATGCCGAAATGAATTATTGGCCGGCAGAAGTTACAAACCTTTCAGAAACTCATGAGCCTCTTTTCAAAATGCTGACTGAATTGGCGGTTAAAGGGAAGGAAACAGCTCAAGTGCTTTATGGAGCAAAAGGTTGGGTGGCTCATCACAATACCGATTTGTGGAGAGCATGTGGTCCTGTGGACGGTGCTATGTTTGGTATGTGGCCCAATGGTGGAGGCTGGTTGGCTCAACATCTGTGGCAGCATTATCTTTTTACTGGTGACAAAGCTTTCTTGAAACGATATTATCCTATTCTGAAAGGTACGGCAGATTTCTATATGAGCCATCTGGTAGAGCATCCCAAATATGGTTGGCTGGTGACAGCGCCGTCTATGTCGCCCGAGCATGGATATGCTAATTCCACTATTACGGCAGGCTGCACCATGGACAATCAGATAGCATACGATGCTCTGTACAATACCTTATTGGCTGCTCGGATTGTGGGCGATAGCAAGGCCTATGAAGACTCTTTGGAACAGACTTTGCGCCGTTTACCGCCTATGCAGATAGGTCGTTATAATCAGCTGCAGGAGTGGCTTGTAGATGCGGACGATCCCCAAAACCAGCATCGTCATATCTCTCATCTGTACGGTTTGTATCCGAGTAATCAGATAACTCCCTCACAAAGTCCTTTGCTTTTCCAGGCAGCCCGTAACACTTTGTTGCAACGCGGTGATATGGCTACCGGTTGGAGTATCGGTTGGAAAATTAATTTCTGGGCACGTATGCTCGACGGCAATCATGCTTATCGCATCATCCGCAACATGCTTTGCCTGTTGCCGGGAGATGACCAGCAGCGTAATTATCCTGAAGGCCGTACTTATCCCAATTTGTTTGACGCTCATCCACCTTTCCAGATCGACGGCAATTTCGGCTATACGGCTGGTGTGGCCGAGATGTTGTTGCAAAGTCACGATGGAGCTGTCCACCTGTTGCCGGCTTTACCCGAAGAGTGGAGCAAAGGCTCTATAAAAGGTTTGGTTGCCCGTGGCGGTTTTGTTGTAGATATGGAGTGGGATGGAAGTCAGTTGAGCCGGGCTAAGATCAGTTCACGTATCGGCGGTGTATTGCGTTTGCGTTCGTATGTGCCCCTGCATGGCAAGGGATTGAAAGTGGCTGAAGGCGCATGTCCCAATCCGTTGAATGCACCGGCTACTTTGGTGACCAAGCCTCTGGTGTCCAAAGAACTGAAGTTGCCCCAACAACCTATATTGTATCGTATTTATGAATATGATATAGAAACCCAACCGGGCGAGAGCTATGTTGTAGAGCGCGGAGCAGAATAATCTTCTGCCCGCAGCATATATACACGAACAGAAATGAGGGTGTGTCAAAATAGAAAAAGCACAATCAAAACGTCATGTTCAGAAAGACAAATTGATCATCATTCTTCTTTTTGACACACCCTCATTCTTCATTTGATAATTATTTATCAGGGTATTTCCCTGATTGGGTCAGTCGGATGTCACTTGGCTGTTTTTATTCTGAGTATTGTCTTTTTCCTCATCATTATTTCCCTTGTTCTCCCGATTGCTGTTGCTTTCCGTATTCTTTGCATCACCTTCGCTTTCGCTGCTTTCTCCGCTTTCCTCGTTTTGATAACGTTCCATATATGCAGAAGGAGAAATGCCGAACAGCTCCTTAAAGGATGTCGAGAAATACGTTGTATTGGTGAAGCCTGTCAGAGCTGCTACCTCAGTAATGTTATGGTGTTTGTCGGCCAGTAAAGTTGCTGCTTGTTTCAGACGCATATTCTTTATCAGTTCTCGGGGAGACTGGTTAGTCAGTTCTTTGAGTTTACGATGTAGGTGAACGCGGCTGAAGCCTGCTTCCAAAGCGAGCATTTCGACATTCAAGTTTGGATTACTGATATTGTCATTAATCATTTTCATTACACGATCCAGTAATCTTTCGTCGGGCGAGTCTGCATCTATTTTCTGCAGGCGTTCTTCCTGTTCCTGATTGCCGGTAAAGCTGTTTTTCAGAATTTCACGGCTCCTGATAAGGTTCGTTGCCGTCTTCCTGAGTATCTCAATACTGAATGGTTTCATGATATAAGCGTCTGCTCCCGTTTCCAGTCCTTCGATGTTGTCTTCCTCACGGGTTTTGGCAGTCAGCAATATCACAGGTATGTGGTTGATGTTGATGTTTTGCTTGATTTTCCGGCAAAGGGTCAGGCCGTCCATCTCCGGCATCATGATGTCGCTGATGACGAGATCGGGACTCTTCAACAATATATAATTCAACGCATCTTTTCCGTTCTGGAATTCCTGTACGTGGAAGTCAGTGCCCAGTTCCTGAGAGATATATTGCCTGATTTCCTCGTCGTCTTCAACGACAAGTACCTGATATTTCGTTTTGGTTCTTACTTTTGTCTTGTCGTTTTCATTCTCGTATTCTAAAGAAGGGATTGGGCTTGCTTCATGTTCTGGAATAGCGAAGTCTTCCGTTGGCATATCATCGATTTCTTCAGCTTTCAAGTGTTCCTTCCCCAATGGCAGGCGGATGATGAAGTGGCATCCGGGCTTTGAGGTGTTGTTCTCGGCCTTGATTGTACCATGATGCAATTCTACTAACGAACGAGTCAGGTGCAGTCCTATTCCACTGCCTATGGTAGATTTTGTCTGACTGTTTCTTATTTGGTAGAAACGGTCGAAGATACGTTCGATATCTTCTTGCTTGATGCCTATGCCAGTATCTTCGATGACAATTTCAAAATAGTGTTGCAGCGCTTTTTGTTCACAATCCGGATCCTCTCCCGTATGCAGGTAAATAGATATTTCTCCGTTTTCAGGTGTGAATTTAAAAGCGTTCGACAGAACATTCAGGATAATTTTATCGAAATTCTTGGGGTCGATCCAGGCGTTTAGAGATTTAACGTCGGGTTGGAACACGAAGTTGATATGTTTTATCTTCGCCTGGTATTCGAATGTCTGGTATTGGTCGCGTATAAATTCTACTATGTCAGTTTCGCGGAACTTCAGTTGCATTTGTCCTTTGTCGATTTTACGGACATCCATGAGTTGGTTCACTAAGTGCAATATGCGTTCTGCGTTTCGGTAGATCATTTTATATGTTTGTTGCCGTTTCTCGTCAAAATCGGTGTTGATGAGTTTCTGCAATGGGCTGATGATGAGCGACATCGGCGTTCGTATCTCATGAGATATGTTGATGAAGAATTGCAATTTCGCTTCATTCAGCTGCTCACTGTGGATATGCTCAAGCATTTTCTGGCGTGCATGATAGCGTTGGCGTACCTGATAAGCAATGATGCCCACAATGGCGCAGGCAATTATTACATAGATAATTTGCGCCCACCATGATGAGTACCAGGGAGGGGAAATGATGATGGTGATTGATTTGACGTCCGAGTACGAGTTGTAGTCTTTGGCTTTTACCTTAAATTTGTAGGTGCCCGGAGCCAGATCGCTGAATGATACACGGTTGGCCCCTTGCTGAAGGCTGACCCAGTGGCTGTTGTTAAAGCTGTATATGTAGCTGATGCGTCCCGGGCTATAGAATTCCATGGCTGAGAACTCGATGCTGAACGAGTTGTCCCGATAGGACAGGTGAAAGGTGGTGGCATCGGGGACGGCAGTGTTTACGATCTCGTGTCCGCCCGATTGCATTCCTAATTTGACTTGTTTGTCGTGTATATAGAAGTCTGCAATGCGGATTCCCGGTTTCTTGTTGTGGTTAATGATTTCTTGTGGGTTGAAGTAGGTGACACCTCCTGTCCCGCCGAAAATCAGTTTGTCTTTTGTTGCGAAAGCTGTTCCTTTGGTAAACTCGTTTCCCTGTAATCCGTCGCTGGCATAGAAGTTGACAAAGTCATTCGTCTTCTTATTGTAACGGGAGATTCCAAAGTTGGTGCTGATCCACAAATTGTCTTTCGCATCTCCTTTAATTGCAGAAATGGAATTGCTGGGCAGACCGTTTTTCATGTCGTATTGCTCGATTTTGCCTGTTTGGGGATCCAGGCGGCGAAGTCCTTGGGCCGTACCTATCCAGATGTATCCTTCAGCATCTTCGTAGAGAGCATAGATTACTTCGCCAGTCAGAAGTCTGTTTTCTTTATAGGTGATGGCAAAGTCCATGGTGGGAATATCGAGGCATCCCAATCCATCGTAGGTTCCGATGTATAGCTTCTCATTGCGTGTATGCAACAGGCAGTTTATCCATCGGTTGTGAAGCATGTTGCCGTACGGATAATATTCCAGTCCGCTTTGTGGACTTGGGCAGGCATATATTTCTCCGGTTTCTATATTCAAGCGGTAAAGTCCGGTCCCCATGGTCCCGATCCATAGATGTTTGTGGTTGTCTTCTACAATGCTATATACGCTTTGCACCTTTTCTTCGTTGGGCTTATTCAGAACGATGTAGTTGCAGATGCCTGTACGTGGATCCATCTTGGCCAGTCCGTCGCGATAAGAACCCAACCACAGGTTGTGTTGCGAGTCTTCGCAGATACTCATCAAGGTAGAGGGAACTGAATGAGGATTGTTGTTTGACGGGGAGAAGTGTTTACAACTGTGGCCATCAGGCGCAATTCCGTATATACCGTCATTGTCGGTTCCTACCCATAGGGTTCCGTCGTGCGATTGGCATACTGACATGACACAACTCGAACCGATGATGTTCTGTACCGGAGATTTGTAGCCGATGTACTTGAAATTATTGGTGATGGTAGGTACAATCATGACGCCTTTCTGAAACAAGGCCAGCCAGATGTTGCCCTGTTTGTCTTTCAGGATGGAGTGTATTTTGGATTTTTTAAAATCGAATCCGGTTGTACTGATATTCCCTTCTTCAATGATCTGCTTGTCGGTATCGTATGTTTTCAGTCCGTTTCCGTCGGTACCGATGAATATTTTATGATCGATCGGATAGAGAGATTTAATCGGTAGCGGACTCTTGGTATATGGGATGTGAACGAAACGTTTACGCCTGAAGTCGAATTTGAACAATCCGTTTTTCAGGCAACCTACATATAAGTTGCCGTAGGAGTCTTCGCAGATGCTCGAAGGCCAGACTATTTCATTGGAATTATTGAAGTTGGTTACCTGTTTGTTTTTATCAATTTGAAATATTCCTTTGTCGTTGGTGATGACCCATAGTCTTTCGTTGCGATCCTCATAGATTTGTGTAATCAGGTAACTTGGTACAATGTCGAGCTGTTGTCTGGCCTGCATTTCTTGGCTGGAATGGTTGATGAAGAATAGTCCATGTCCTGATGTGCCGATAATCACATCTCCGTTTTTACGTTCGATGATGGAGGATACATTGGCATCCACTTCGTGGTCGCCTGTGCTGAAATTCATCGGGATTGTGTTGAAGGTCTGGCGGGCTCTGTCATACAGTTGGAGGCCGGTTAAGGTTCCTACAAAAAAGTTCCCTTTACTGTCTTCGAACAGGATGCGCGTATAGTTGTTTTTCAGTGAATGCTCATCTTTAGGGTCATTTTTGTAAACGGTGAATTTGGCTCCGTCGTAGCAGTTCAGTCCGTCTTCGGTAGCTATCCAGATAACGCTTTCGTTATCCTGATAGATATTGTTTATCATGCTACTCGACAGTTCTTTATCGGCAGTAAATATTTTGCCTTCTTGCCCGTAGCAAAGGGTTGCTATGCATAGGCTTAGTAAGAGGATATATACTTTCTGTGCCATTTTTCCTGTATATTGTTTTAGGCAAAGATAGCTAATAATTGTTACATATTTATAAGCCTGTTATGCTCTTTTTTTTGCTTGTAAATGTCTTTTTCTATCATCTTATTCAGAATCTTTTTGAAACAGGATAAGCTCATTCCTTTTGCAGTTGGATATGGAATGTCCGCATATATTGCATCCGCATTGTAACAGTTGATGCAGTACTACTGCAATAGTTGATGCAGTATTACTGCAATAGTTGGTGCAATATTACTGCAACAGTTAATGCAGTTATAATGCTTAATAGGGTTATTGCATTCTCCCTTGGGAACGTATCTTTCTTTAAGTAAAGGGAGGAAAGCGTGATTTTGCATCGGCGGACAGATGATAGTAGGACATTCACCTTTTGCCATACAGTAATGTTACATTGTATAACAACTTTTGTTACATGGCATACTGATTGGTTAGAAATTGTTAGATGAAAAATTTGTGAAATAACGGATAAAATCCTTATATTTGGTACGTTTTTTTTGATTCGCCTTTTGTCAAGGGACGGAAATACCATGAAAACTGATCCGGTTCATGATTTGATTATTCTAATTTTGCGTAAAACATATATGAAAACGACTATTGTTTTTTCTTGCTTGGCCGGAAAGCAGATATCTGTAAAATCTGTTTTCTGTCGGAAGTCTGCCTGGTGCGTGTCTTCTTTAGTTCTCTTCCTGTTGTTTGCTTCGTGCAGTTCCGCCCCTCGTGAAAGTGTTTTGAATTATACCGATTTCCCGCAGACTATCGAGCTGAAAGGGCGGGTCGTGCAGGTTGATAGTTTTATATGCCGCTACCCCTATCGCATTCGTGTAAAGGGGGATCGTGCGCTGTTGCTTGATCTTCACGGCCCCGATTATTATTTTCACTTGTTCAGTTATCCCGATTTCTGTCATCTGTCTTCTTTTGGCAGACGCGGTGAGGGGCCGAAGGAGTACATCCTTGCCGAAAACATACGTTGGCGTGGAAATTCGGTTTATACGCTCGATTCGGGTCGCTCAAAATTGTCTCGTTTCGATTTTACTCCGTCTTCCGATTCTTTGTATTGTTCGGAAGAAATCAATTTGGATAAACAGCTGTTGAATGCGCCCGATTTTGTCCATTTGGACGATTCCACGTTTCTTATTCCCGACTATTCGGGCGATAGCCGGATCAATGTAGTCAGCCGTGACGGCCGGTTGTTGCGCCGTTTCGGCACCATTCCTACTACCAATGCCGAAGCGTTGCAGCAGAGTCGTCCGGCTTTGGCTCAGGCATGGCGTAGTTTTATTGATTATAATCCCCGCAATCACATATTGGCGGCAGCTACCCAGTTGGGTGAAGTGATTGAAATCTGGAATCTGAATGACAGTACGCACACGGTATGTATGGGACCTGCCGGTGAACCTCAGTTTCATGTTGTACAGGGATTCGGCATTCCCGTCGGCATCATGGGATTCTCTGATATTCAGGTGACCGATCGTGCCATCTATGCCATCTTTTCGGGTACAACGTTTGAGGAGATCAAGAAAAGCATTCAGGATGGTACCGACCTGGCCAGTGGCGGTCGCTACCTCTACGTCTTCAGTTTCGAAGGTAAGCCGTTGAAGCGTTATCAGCTCGATCATTTTGTCAGTGGTATTTGTATTGACGAACAGAAGGGCGTGATGCTGGCTACGGATGTCAATAGCGATGAGCCATTCGTGGAGTATCGGTTTGAGGAGAAATAGTAAGAGACTTTTTGCGGTCTGTTCGCCCACTTCTGCCATCTCAGCTTTTAGTGGGGGCAGAAGTGGATGTTGATACATGTATGATTAGTATTCTATTAAGTTGGATAAGAAGTATTGCCGGCATGAAAGCTGCAATTCGGTTATTCCTGCTCATCTGTGTCCTGCTTTGTTTCTGCCATTGCGGGCATAAGCCCTATCCGCAGTCGTTGATGATGGCGGACAGCTTGGCAAGCGCATGTCCGGACAGTGCCGTCTCTTTGCTGAAAAGCATAGCTGGCACCATGCAGGATGAGCCGGAAGCCACGCGGATGTATTATCGCCTGCTTTGTATCAAGGCAAACGACAAAGCATACATACTCCATACATCGGACAGCCTGATACTCCCCGTGCTACATTATTACATAGAGAAGAATGACAAACGGCACCTGCCCGAGGCTTATTACTATGCCGGTCGGGTCTATCGCGATTTGGGCGACGCGCCGCAGGCATTGGAGTATTTTGAAAAAGCATTGGAGGCTTTGCCCGAAGAGGGTAAATACCCATTGAAGGGTAAGATTTACAGCCAGATGGGTACACTGTTTGGCTATCAGAATATGTATGCCGAAGCCTTGGAAATGTACCGGAAAGGAAGAGAATGTGACCATATACTGAAAGACAGCGTAGGCCTGATTTTCACGTTAAGAGACATCGCTAATATGTACAGAGAATTGGGCAGGCAAGACAGCGCACTGGTCTATCTCAAAGAGGCAAATCACTTAAGCCTGCAACTGCATCGGACAGATTTGTTCAACATGATGCAAAGCCAGCTTGCTTCGCTATACAGGGATTTGCAAGAATATGATTCTGCCCGGATAGCATTACAGAATGCCTTAAGGGATATTGAACGACCCAACAGAAGCGGCATCTATAGCATTGCGGCAGAGCTATATCATAAAATAGGAATGATTGACTCTGCTACATATTATTATAAAGCCCTATTGGGCTTTGGTACTATCTATGCCAAAGAAGCTGCCCACCGCAGTCTGGCAGAAATTGCAATGGCAGCAGGCAACAGCCGGCTTGCCATGCAGCATATTCAGGCATACCTCCGGTGCAACGATTCCGTCCAAAAAATCACCTATACGGAAAGCTTGCATCAGATGCATTCGCTATACAACTATCAACTGCGGGAAAAGGAGAACAACCGGCTGAAAGATGAAAATCAGAAGAAAGCAGATTATATCCTATATGGCTTAATGGTATTTATTGTGTCCATAGCCCTCTTCTTTGCCTATCATCAATACAACAAACGTAAGAACCAACAACTGAAATACCAACTTCAAAGAGCCGAGCAGATAAAAGAAGAGAATTACAGAAAGAGCCGGCAATTCATAGAGGAAAACAAGATGCGGATTCAAAAGTTGGAGGAGGAATTGAATCATGTGAACGTTGCAAACGAGATTTTAAGAAGAGAGATACAAGATCAGAAAGAATTGCTCCACCAAGAGACACGGCGGGCAGAAATAGAACAAGGCAAACGAGAGCAGGCACAGAAAGCACTGTCCGATTCCGATATATATCGGCTGCTCAAGAAAAGGCTGCTCGATCCTCAAGGGCGGATATTCGTTACAACCGAAGAGTGGCAGATTATGGAAGACACCCTTAAAGAAACCTGTCCGGGTTTCTTTGAGAAACTGAGTGAAATCTATACTTTCAATGAGTTTCAACTGCATGTCTGCATGCTTATCAAAGCCCATTTTTCCCCTTCCGAGATAGCCAAGCTGACAGAACGTCCCAAAGAAACCATTGCTTCCACGCGTAGAAGGCTATATGCCCGGATTTTCCAGGAGAAAGGGAAACCGGAAGATTGGGATAACTTTATTATCTCATTATAAGGCATATACGCTAAAGTGCACACAGTGTGCAGCGCGCAATAAACCGCCTGCACACTACTATGCACACTCATTTGGGGGTTAAAAACTATCTGAATACAAGAAAAGTCTTTTCCTTTGCGATATCAAAAAAACAAACCCTAAAGGAGCAATGAAAATAACTATAGATGAATATATTAGTTATCGTTTTAATAATACGTATGTTTGTAAACAGAATTATGGGGATAGATTTCCAATAGAGTTTATTTGACTTTAAACAAATATTTATGGATTCGATTAGATACAAATTACTGATTGCCGTACTATTTATAAGCTTTTCTCCAGTGTTTGGGCAATTTTCATACTCCCTTTCAGGTGTCGTAGAAGCTCCAACAGGACAAAATATTAAGGATGCAGTCGTTACATTGCAAGTAAAAGATACACTGATTGGTTACACCTTAAGCGACCATTCCGGTAAATACCAATTCAGTAAACTCCCTGCAAACGATTATGAGTTAACAATAAGTCATCCCGACTTTATTACGTTGGAAACTTCCATTCAACTGACTGACAATATAAAACTGACACACGTATTGTCACCCATCAGCGAAATAGCTTTGGATAGTGTATTGGTAGTAGCCGATCGCAGTAACATTGTAAAAAATGATGCAACAGGACAAACATTCTATCTTTCAGGGAAATCCAGAAAAGAAAAAAGCATATATGATGCCCTATCTGAAATCCCCAGTCTTAAAATAAATCCACTTAAACGCGAGATAAAAACAATCAATAACGAGAGTGTGACTATTTTAATTAATGGAATGGAAAGACCTGTTTCACTTGAAACGATAGATCCTTCACAAATAGAGGCGGTAGAAGTAATAAATAATCCTTCTGCTAAATATCTGATGAATGGTTTACAGCGTGTCATCAACTTAAAAATGAAAGCCCGTGTCCAAAACTATCAGATTGTGAATTTATATACAGCCATCAATCCGGAATTGATTGTAAATACGGGTAGCGGTGGATTTGAAATGGGGAACTCTAAGTACTCATTTTTTATTAATGCTATGGGAATGATTCATCATAATGAGAAAGGGAAAGAATCTGGCTATCAAAATTTAGGCGTTAGCAGTAAGATTTATGACAACTCTACCCAATTTAATTACGGATATTACGACTTCACGGTAGGAGGTGATTTTCTTCCTAACAAAAAAGACTATTTATCTTATAGTGCCTACGTCAACCGTAACACAGAGGCTATGGACTACGAAGGAATAGGTAATATTTCTGACCAGCTAACTGACATCGGATACACCAGTATCAGGAAATACGACAACCAAACATGGGGCATGGGAGGAAAACTATTCTACAGGCGTACTATTAATAGTGTTTCCCAACTGGAAAGTAGTGCAAGTTACAACCTGAATTTCTTGGACAACGAGGATTGTACGTCCGAAAAGGGAATAGACTATAATTATAATTGTGATGTGTACAATGATGCACAACAGCATTTGTTTAATTACTCATTAGAATATCAAAGAACACTGAACAATAAATCTGCACTTACTATCGGTACAAACACAGCTTATACCACCGGATATGTCGAGGATATCCGTAAAGAGAATAACCGATTCGATCACAGCCAATGGCAGGAATATCTTTATGGAATGTACAGATATAATCACAAGTGGCTTTCTTATATGGCCTCCGCTGGTTTGGATGTCATTGTAAATAGAAATGCCGGTATCAAGAACAATTATTATAGGCTGAAATTCAGCGGAAGTTGCAACTTTCAATTAAACAATCGTCATTCCATACTTCTTTATACAAATGGATATTCCATCGCTCCCAGCATTTCGTATCTCAATCCGTTTAACACGTCTTCTGACAGTATGCAAGTAATAAAGGGAAATCCATATCTGGAGCCTGCTTACGTGAAACAGATAGGGATACAGTATCAGGGGACTGTAGGTAATTGGTACATCCAACCCATTCTGACATATATTACCTATAACGATATATATGACCGAGTTGGCTATAAAGTGGATGACTTATACGTATATACATACGAGAATAAAGACAAAAAGAAGCAGTTATATTCCAATATGAGCATTAGGTATTCTATTAATAATGCCGGATATATCGGACTGAACGGAGGCTATCAACGTGTTTTTTACGAAGATTGTGCCAAAGGTTGGTTTAACGCTAACATTAATTGGAGAATTTATTATAAGAAATTTGTGTGGAGTGGATATATTTATGCTCAGCCTTACACGTATGAACAGTACTCCAAGCGGAAAGCATATATAGATAGTAGTACTTCGGTGAATTGGAACATAAACTCTAATTGGAATGTCGGAGCTACTTTACGATATATTTTGGCTGCTTGCAGAAATGAATATTGGATTGATGATCCCAAGCAAGATTACAGTTACTATGTCAATCGGGAGTTCCCTAAAAGGCACAATATGATTAGCATTACAGTACAATATTCTTGGAAAAAGAGAGAAAAGAAAAGATATAATAATCAACTTCAATTAGATAAGTCAAATATTCAGCTGTTGAGAGAATAATGAAACGATTCCCCTTATACAAACAACATGATTCAATGCAATGTGGAATAGCTTGTTTGCAAATGGTTTGTCGATATTTCGGTATTAGTTATTCTATACAAAAACTCTCGCATCTTTGTTTTGCAACCACTGAAGGAGTATCGTTGCTGCCGTTATTGTCTTCCATATTCGTCGGCTTTTCCCTACATTCCCCTCGCGTTTTTCCTGAAAACCCCTCGGCTTTTCAAGGAAAACTCCACGGCTTTTTGGGGAAAACTCCACGTCTTTTTCTTGAAAATGCCTCGACTTTTGGCTGGAAATGCCTCGGGATTATTCTGAACCGGTACTCAAGGACAATTCTTGCATCGAGGCTTTACTGTGACTGAAGAAACTGGAAGAGGGGAAACCTATGTTCTGAAAGATGCCTTTCTGAGGCTTCTGGAGGGGGTGGTGAGCCACGCAAGTGTGGCTCGCGAACAACACAAGTACGGCTCGCGAGCCATGCAAGTGTCGCTCACGAGCCGTACAAGTGTTTTAGATAAGGGGTGTTTGTACCTTATTTCCGGCTGAGTTCGTCGCGGACTACAGCCATCATTCCTTCGACCTGGGCCAGGGCCAGCATGCGTCCGTGGAAGGAGTATCCCGGATTGTAGCCTTTGGTTTCGTCGCCCAGCATGGTGCGTCCGTGGTCCACGCGCATGGGCAGTGCGGGGTTCTCCTGCTCGAAGATGCGGATCAGGTCGATCAGATGTCCGCGTCCTTCGAGGTGCGAGCTTTCGATGAAGTTGCCGCCCGGCATGGCTTTGGTGCTGCGCAGGTGGACAAAGTGGGTACGTTTGGCAAACTTGCGGGCCAGTTCGCGGGTGTCGTTCTGCTCGCCTGCACTGAGCGAGCCGGCGCAGAAGGTCAGTCCGTTGTGCGGATTGTCCACAGCTTGCAGGAACCATTCGATGTCGGCCTCGTCCGTCACGATGCGTGGCAGACCCAGCACCTGGAAGGGAGGATCGTCGGGGTGAACGCACATGTTGACACCGTATTCGTCGCACACCGGCATAACGGCTGCCAGGAAGTAGCGCATGTTCTCGCGCAGGGCATTGCGGTCGATGCCTTTGTACAAGGCCAGCAGGTTGCGGAAGATGTTGACGGGATTCTTGTCGCCTTCCTTGATGTTGCCGTTGACGAAGCCCTGTGTCTTGACGATGATGGTATCAATCAGTTCGTCCTTCTCGGCTTCGGTAATGGTTTTGTCTAATTCGGCCACCTTCTGCAACTCTTCGGCGGTGTAGTCGGCCTCGGCTCCTTCGCGTTGCAGAATCTTGACGTCGAAGTAGGCAAAGCGGATGCGGTCGAAGTAAAGGGAAGAAGTTCCGTCGGCCCAGGGGTGTTGCAGGTCGGTGCGTATCCAGTCGATGACCGGCATGAAGTTGTAGCACACGGTCTTGATGCCGGCCTTGCCCAGATTGGCCAAGCTGACTTTGTAGTTTTCGATGAGTTGTTCCCGTTCGGGGCCGGCGTATTTGATGGCCTCGCACACGGGCAGGCTTTCTACCACCGACCAGCGCAGGCCGTGCGCTTCGATGTAACTTTTCAGGTCGTTGATGGCCTCTAAGGTCCAGATTTCACCGTTGGGCACATCGTGCAGAGCGGTGACAATACCTTCTACGCCGATCTGGCGCAGCATATCGAGCGTGATTTTGTCTTTCTTACCAAACCATCTCCAGGTCTTTTCCATACGATATACTATTGTTTTATGGGTTTAACGTTGCAAATATAGTCACTGTTTTCTAAAGTCACTCGTCTGAAGTCGGCTAACTTTATCGGTTGCGGTTCAGCAGTTCGCCCGAAGGACATTCGTAGTTGCTGATGCCGAGCTGTACCTTCTTCAGGTCGTCCAGTTCGTGTATGGGGCGTTCGATGTCGTAGGGTATGGGCATCTGCGAGAATTGCTGGAAGTAGAGCAGACAGGCATCTTTCCACCAGACGGCATCGCGTGCCTGGATTTTCAGGCGCGACTGTACATCCTTGAAGCAGTCTGCATCGACAAACGCTTCGGCTTTGTCCCATGTCTTCTGGAACTCTTTGACCTGCTGCACGCCGGTGTCGTAGTGGCGGCACAATTCGTCCCAAAGGGTACGGCCGCTCTTCATCGTGTGCCCCCAGGGTACGTGGTGGAACCACAGCAGGTATTCTTCGGGACAAGTGGCGAGGTCGTTGTAGAGGCGGGCCAGCGAGTCGGGATATTGTGCTACGGCATTGCTGCCTGTCGAGCTGCGGTCGAAGCCGATGCCTTGTGCGTCGGCCTTGTGATAATAGCTCGGCAGCCAGTCGGCGCGCGCACCGGGCACCTGGCACCAAGGCTCGGGACCATAGTGATGTCCCCAGGCAAAGAGGTGATGCAGGCCAAGCGGCATCATATAGTCAACGACGGCTTCGCGGCTTTCGAGCATCATCTTCTTCAGTTCGGCATGAATCGGGCTGATGTCCGTTACTCCTTCCTTATAAATAGTTTGCTTCAGCCATTCGTCTGCAATCTCGTCGGAACCGAGTTGCGGATTCCATGCCAGACGGCCGAAGGCGTACCAGTTGGCTTGCGCAAAGGGATGTCCGCACCAGTTGGCGTCCGTACCGATGTTGCTGACTCCGGCAATGGCTTTCAGCGAAGTGGCTGGTACAAAGCGGAAGAACTCTTCCCACATGGGAGCCAGATAGGCAATGTGGTTGGAGTGTCCCAGATACTCCTGCGTAATCTGGAATTCGGCCATCAGGGGCGTATGCTCCATACTGCCGAACAGCGGGCTGTAGGGTTCGCGTGGCTGGAAATCGACCGGGCCGTTTTTGACCTGCACGATGACGTTCGGGCGGAACTGTCCGTCCAATGGCTGGAATTCGAGATAAGCCTGCTTGGCACGGTCGGCATCCGAAGGACTGTAAACGAAAGCGCGCCACATGACGATGCCTTTATAAGGTTTCAGGGCATCGGCCAGCATGTTGGCACCTTCGGCATGCGTGCGTCCGAAGTCGCAAGGGCCGGGCTGCCCTTCGGAGTTGGCTTTCACTAAGAATCCGCCGAAGTCAGGGATCAGTTTGTAGATTTCTTTGGCTTTGTTTTTCCACCAGCGGATGACTTCTTTGTCTAAAGGATCGGCGGTGGGCAGGCTGTCGAGTACCATGGGCGAGGCAAAGTTGACGGACAGATATACCCGTATGCCATACGGGCGGAAGACGTCGGCCAGGGCTTTTACCTTTTGCAGGTATTCAGCAGACAATATTTGTGGAGATGCGTTTACGTTGTTGAGCACTGTGCCGTTGATGCCGATGGAGGCATTGGCGCGTGCATAGGCTTCATAGCGGTCGGAAAGTGTGTTGGGCAGTTCGTCCCAGTTCCAAAGGGATTTGCCGGCATATCCGCGTTCGATGGTGCGGTCCAGATTGTCCCAATGGTTGAGGATGCGGAGCTGATAGACAGGGTTTTCGATGATTTCGTTGTCTGTTTTCAGGTCGTTGCTCTGAAGGGCCTGCAATCGGAGCAGATGATAGGCTCCGTACAGTAGGCCGGTTTCGCCGGGCGAAGTAATGGTCAGTCCGTCCGAAGTGTGCCGGATGCGGAATCCGTCCTTGTCCAACTGCTTGTCTTTTTTCAGCTCAAGGGTTACAGGGGCTCCTTGCCATGCCTGTTGCAGTTCCCGGATAGCAAGGTCGATGGTAGCCGATTGCTTGCCGGCCGTCACCTGTGCATGGGCATTCCGGGGCTGCCGGAGCCACAGACGGCTTCCGTCTTCAGCCATTAGGCTGTTGGCAGAGCAGATGAACAGTGTCAGACAGATGAGAAGATAGATTTTTTGTTTCATGGTCTCGTAAGGTGATTTAGATTATTAAACAGAGAGTGCATAGCCTCTCGCGGTCATGGTTTCCGGATGACCGGTTGAAGTTATGCACTTCTTACTACATAGGACTATGTTTTATTCGCCTCCTCCGTCGATAGTCAGGATGCGGCCATTTTCGTCATATTCCAGTTCGCACACTTTCAGGCTGCGGAGCCATGATTTTCCGCCTGAAGGCACGCTGTCGTGATGGAACAGGTACCACTTGCCTTTGTATTCTACAATGGAGTGATGGGTAGTCCAGCCAACAACAGGTGTCAGGATGACTCCCTGATAGGTGAAGGGGCCGTAAGGGTTGTCACCGATGGCATAGCACAGCATGTGGGTATCGCCGGTAGAATAGGAGAAGTAATACTTGCCATTGTACTTGTGCATCCAGCTGGCTTCGAAGAAGCGGTGCGGGTCGTTGGCTTTCAGCGGCTCGCCGTTCTCATCGACTACCAATACCGGACGGGGCTCTTCGGCAAATTGAAGCATGTCTTTACTCAGCTTAACCACACGGCTTGGCAATGCAGGCTGGTCGCCTTCGGGCAGTTCGGGGATTTCCAAGGCTTTGTTGTCCTTGTAACGCTGGAGTTGTCCGCCCCAGATGCCGCCGAAATACATGTAATAGTCTTCGCCTTCTTTCAGTACGGCAATGTCGATACTGTAGCTGCCGCGGATGGGATCGGGCTGGGGAATGAACGGGCCTTCGGGACGGTCGCCGATGGCTACACCGATACGGAAGATGTCTGTTTTGTCCTTCAGCGGGAAGTACAGGTAATATTTGCCGTCTTTTTCGGCTACATCGCTGTCCCACAGCTGACGGCCTGCCCAGGGAATGTCGGCAATGTCGAGTGCCTTGCCATGGTCGATGACTTCGCCGTGCATGGGATCGTCGGTCGAAAGTACGTGGCTGTCCTTCATCACATACTGGTCGCCGTTGTCATTTTCCACGTTGGCGCATTCCCAGTCGTGCGAAGGGTAAATGTAGATGCGGTCGTTGAAGACGTGCACCGATGGGTCGGCCATGTAGTCGGCCGGAAATAAGTATCTCTTTTCTTTTTCCATAATGCGTTGTTTTTAAGGGTTATTTTGATTGATTTTCAGTTGTCTTGTTTTCGTTTATCAGCTCTTTCAGGAAAGGCTTCATCTCGTAGTTGCGGTCGAACAGCAGGGGATATTCCTTGCGTCCGCGTACCGGGAAATTGTTTTTCCACGAATCACCGTCAGTGACTCCCCAGGCAGTTACACGCTCTACGATGTCGGCATGTTTCAGGAAGAGGTTGAAGAATGCTTTCATGCGTGCGTTCCATACGGCGGATACCGAGTCGGGCAGAGCATCCGGATAAGGATTCATCGCTTTCCGGAAAGACACTGTATCCGAAATATTGGCACTCCGCTTCACGGTAGGCAGTGCACTCATGTCCCATTCCGTAATCATTACCTTTACGCCGGTTCCTGCAAAGGCGAGCATACTTGTTTCGAAGTCTTCAATGGTAGGATAGTCCATACCCATGTGACCCTGCATGCCTACAGCGTCGATGCGCAGACCTTTTGCTTTCAGTGAATTAACCAGTTTGACTACAGCATCACGACGTCCGGGGACATTCATTCCGTAATCGTTGTAATATAATTCGGCATTCGGGTCGGCTTCGTGTGCATACTGGAAAGCTAAAGGAATGAATTCTTCACCTAAGATTTCATAGAATTTGGTCTTTCGATAGGAACCGTCTTCCATTATGGCTTCATTGACTACATCCCATCCTTTAATTTTTCCCTTGTATCGGGAAACAATGGTGGTGATGTGGTCTTTCATACGCTGTTTCAGAACCTCGGCCGATACGTTGTTTCCTTTCTGATCGACACAGAACCAGGGTGCAAGTTGCGAATGCCAGATGAGGCAGTGTCCGATGATAGCCATGTTATTCTCTTGTCCAAACTTCACAAATTGGTCGGCTTGTTCGAAGTTGTATCGGTCTTCTTCCGGATGGATGTTGGCACATTTCATGCAATTTTCGGCAACAATCGAATTGAAGTGCTTTTTGATGATTTTGACTGAAGCTGTATCTCTGCCAGATGATTGGTACTCATTAATGGCTACACCTACTAAGAATTTGTCTCCGAAAGCATCTTTCAATGACGGTTCTTCCATTACACTTGCTTGTTTCCCATTGCCACAGGAAGCTAACAATACGGATGCGAACAAGGTTAAAATAACATGCGTTGTTTTCATGATACGGTAATTTTATAAATTATATTATGTATGAATAAATAAAGTTTTCTGCTTTTCTGTGGAAAAAGCGGATTCCAATTATTTTAGTCTTATTTATGGCGTAATTCAATCTCTTTATTGATTTTATCAATCTTTTCGTCAGTCAGTTCATACTTGGAAATGATGAACATCGCCAAGGCCAGCAGGATGGCAGGGATAACAGCCACTAACCAAAGGATGCCTTGTTCGGCAAAAGGTGATTGGCTGACGGCATTTTCCTGGTCGAAACCTACATATGCCAAAACCAGTCCGGGAACTACACCTCCCAATGCCATACCTGCTTTGTAGAAGATACCGGTCAGGGCATTGACAATGCCCGATATGCGTTTCCCTGTGGTATATTCTCCGTATGAGATAACTTCAGGTACAAGTGCCCACATATATCCGGTTGCTACGATGACTCCGGTCGATTTAACGAATTGTGCCACATAGACTAACCAGATCTGATCTTTTAAGGATGGAGTCATGGAGATGACGTAAAGCATGGCCATACCGATAATGGCGACGGACAGGAAGACGTTGAACATGGCTCGCTTTCCGATTTTTCGTTTGATCCAAGGAACAAGAGGCATGAAGATGAAAGCAGGAATAGAACCTAATGCCATGAAGTTGGCCATCTGGTCGCTGGTTCCTTTTACATTATAAATCATATAATACGATCCGGCCGAGTTTCCTACAGCCATCATGGCAAATGCAGTGATAAAGAAGAAAGCCAATACACGTAACGGTTTGTTCCGCTTGAATTCTACCCACAAGTCGGATACTTTTACGTTCTCGGTCTCTTTGGCGTCCATAACGACACGCTCGCGGCATTGGGTAAAACAGAAAATGAGTAAAGCCAAACCTATGATGCCATAAATTGTCATCGTAATGAACCAGGCATGTGCACTGGTCGTTGTATTGGTCAATCCGTCAGGTGATATGGAGGCTACAATTTTAGGAATACCATATGCGACAGCCAAACCGCCTGTATTGGCCAGGAACATACGTACGCTGGTCAAGGTGGTGATTTCGTCTGTATCGCGAGTCAGAGAGGCGTTGAGTGCACCGTAAGGAACATTGATCAAGGTATAAAGCATGGACAATCCTACATATGTAATGTATGCATATACCAAAGAGCCTGAGAAACCGTTCCAAAAGCAAAGAATGGCAAAGCCTGTAAGGGGAACTCCTGCCAATACCAAGTAAGAACGGTATTTACCCAGCGGGGGATTGTGCTTGTCAACAAAGGCACCGACTAACGGATCCCATAATACATCGACCACCCGAACGATTAGAAACATAAATGCCGCCACTTCGGGTTTCAGACCATATACATTGGTATAAAAAAGCAGCAAGTACATGCATACTGTCTGATAAATAAGATTTTGGGCTAAGTCTCCCGAGCCGAATCCTATGCGTTGAAGCCAGGATAGTTTGTAGAATCCTTTCGATTCTTCGTTTGTTTTTGTAATAGATTCCATAGATATTTATTTTTTTAGTATTTGCATTGTTTATTTATTGTTCTGATTAAGTTTTAAAGCCGCATCGGCTACACGTCCGCCCAATGTTTTCTTATCCAATGGATGAATATCGTTCCATTCACCTAAATCACTGTTTTTGATGAGTGTGGTATGTGTATTGGTTTGTGCTGCTTTAGCTTGTTCCTGTCTCATTTCGGCCCAGGCTTTTCGTCCCTCCGTGTCGTCTTTGGCAAGAAAATCGGCCAATTCGACGATGTAGAAAGGTAATTGCTGATTGTTGAAAGTACGTCGCCAGTCCGCAATCATGGCGGTAAGTAAAGAGGCGTATTCATTGCGTCGTGCTACGTTCGATTCACCTTGATACCAGATTACTCCGTTTACAATATAGTTCTTGAGTGGAGCAATCATAGCGTTGTACAGGCATACGGGTTTATAGCAGAAGAACATCATTTCGGGGGCATTGGGCATCGGAGCGCCAAGGTGGTACTTCCAGGTTCCCTCCAAACTAATTTCTTGGTTTTGGCCTTCTGTCAGAATGATTATCTTATAGGGCTTTTCTTTCACAAAACTTGGATAGCCACCGTTGCTGATGAGACGGACGGTCACATTGTTCTTGCCTGCTGTCAGTAATCCGGCCGGTATTTTGTATATGCGAGGTGGATATTGATAGCTTGTCGTTCCGACGAACTGACCGTTTACGTAAACAGAGTCGGCATCAACGATGCAGCCTAAGCGCAGAATGGCTTCTTTCCCTGTGCAGTTTGCCGGAACTTCAATATCTTTGCGCAGCCAGTGTGACCCGCCAATTGGATTCAGTCCGTTGCTGCTCCAATTGCTTGAAAACAGATCGACTGTTTCCCAATTGCTGTCATCGTAATCGGCGGCATACCATGGAGTCGCTTCGTGTAGTCCGGTATCGCCTAAAAAGAGTGAGCGGTTCCATCGGCTGAAGCTTTCCCCTTCTACTTTTTTGATATGTGCACAGTAGGCATCATCCTCGTATTGGCGTTTGTCGTTGATATATAAAGGAAAATCTTTTAGCCCTTCTTCGCTGATCCATGCTTCGACAGGCGTACCTCCCCAGCTTGAGTTGATCAGTCCGACTGGAATACCGTTTTTCTCGTAAGCTGCTTTAGCAAAGAAGTAAGCCAATGCGGAGAATTCCATGACATTCTGCTGATTCAAGGTCTTCCAGCTTGTAGATGGCATGTCGTCTTGCGGTGCATGGAAATTATAAACTTTTGGAACGATGATATGGCGTATTTTATTATTGTTATAGGATGCTATCTCTTCGGCGAACATATCGGTCACCCGACTGACTGGCAGTTCCATATTGGATTGTCCGGAACAAAGCCATACATCGCCAATCAGAATATCTTTGATCTCGATGTCGTTTACAGACATGAGGTAAGGCCCTCCGGCTTTCATCGGTGGAAGGTCGATACTCCATTTCCCGTTCTCGTCGGCTGTGGCGGTAAATGTATCTTTCAGCTTTCCTCCCTTGACGGTAGAAGGAAGAATTACCTTTTCATTGTTTATCGACAAGCCTTTCAAGAATTTCACCTCTACGTTTTCGCCGGCATCGGCAGTTCCCCAGATTTTTACGGTTTGTTCTCGCTGTAGTACCATTCCATCTGAGATGAGAACAGGTAACTTCACCTTTGCATCTGCTATTGGTGCAAAGCAAAGGCAAAGCAACACTGCAACTCCTAACCTAAATTTAATATAAACTTTACTTTTATGCATTTCCTGTTTTATATAAATATATTTACTTGATTTATTACTGATTTATTAGATTACTGATATTCGTATAGTTTTACATGCAATATCTTGAATTCTCCTGTTGCAATGCGTACATGTCTTCCCTGATGAGTTTGATCTCCATTGAGGCGGCGGACATAACTGAATCTGCCGTCTTCTTTGATCTGTATTTCATCCACAGTACCAAGTCCACAACGTTTCCCTTTGAATCTCTTTGCTTCGGTGATAGGGTTATCCTTCGAGTTTTCGCCTTGTAACTTGAATCCGTCTTCACCCAATCTCTCTTTTCCGTTTCCGGCCGTATCTTCGGTGCTGTTTGCAAATTCAACAACAATGCCACTGCCTGCTACAATGTATTCATTGGTATTGAGCTTGAGTAATATGCCGCCTCCTTCAGGCCAGGTGCTCCCGTCGGTTGCCCGGGCATCCCAAGGCAGAGTAAAATAATGTTTGCAAGTGATAGTCAGTTTCCCGTCGCGGAGGATACGTTCTTTATTTGTCTGATCGAACAGTAATCCTTTCATGGTTCCCTTGCTTTGATACTTGGTAATCAATGGCATCATTTCTTTCAGTATGGCATAGCTTTGCGTCAAAGGGGCCTGGGGAGAATAAGTAGCGTCTTCGATGGAGAAAGGGCTGATGCCGATAGCGTCGTGCTCGCCAATGGCATAAAAGGCTTTAACTCCATTGTTATCGTCCAGGCGCATTTCCGGAATGAATAGTGGATTGTTGTGCAGGTGGTATTGTGCAACCCAGTTCTGGAATCCGCTGTCATAGAGGTCGGGAGCCAGAATATCAATGGAGGGAGCTCCACAGTGCCATATATCTATAAGGTGTGCCAGCGGTCCGGCCGATGGATATTCGCCCGGTTTGCGTCCACGGCTATTCATTGCGGCATTGACGTAGAGGGGAACAGGATAGATGGAGCGGGCGGTTTGAGCCATTTTCTCTACATAGTTGGCATAGTGCCACGCCATGAAGATTTCATCGGTATAGATATCGTTCCCAAATACTTCTTGCCAGTTGCCTTGGTGTGGACAACCTTGTGCTTCCCATTTCTCAAGCATTTGCGGGTGAAGTTTCTTCTTGTTGGTTTGCAGATAATTCATCAATTGTTCCGGTACCGGTGACTGAAATGCCCGGTTGGCTGCCTGGGAATAATCGCGAGCACTCTCAAGCATGCCGATTTCATTTTCAATTTGAATCATGATGACGGTGCCGTTGTCTTTATCTACTTCTGCAATATGCTTCAGCCATTGTGTGAATGCCATGTTGTCGGCTCGGAACACATTGTCGGAGAAGGCACTTGCTATTTCCAAGGGTTTGTCGTTTTGCGTAATGGCGCGCGGATATTTCTGATAATTGGTTTTAAACCATAACGGAGCATAGCAGCTCATGGAATTTTTCCATGCTCCAAACCAGAGGAATACTATTTTCAGGTCGTTCTTCCGTGCCTCTTCCAGTACTTTGTCGGTCAGGGTGAAGTCGAATTGTCCTTCGGCAGGTTCGATCAGATCCCAATAGGCGGGAACAAGTAGGGTGTTAAGCCCCATTCTCCGGATTTTGGGAAATATCCGTTCGATGTCCTGCGGGCATGTTGCTGAAGAGTTGCCTAATTCACCACCTAATATGATGAAAGGTTTTCCCTCAACGATGAGTTGAGTGGATACTCCTTGCTTTTGTAAAAAACTCTGCTGCGCATGCGGATAGGCTGTCAATAACAGCAAAGTGAGGAGTATGATTGTTCTTTTCATGGCAATATTAGGCATTAGTTCGAGATACTTCTTTAATGACAAAGATACTAATCTGTGTGGTAACTTGTCTCAAATAATGTATCATAAACATTTCCATAGGTAACATCTGTTTTAATATACGTTACATTTTCTTATATATGGGGGATTTTGGCGCCTAAAAACTCTTCTGTCGTGGTGAAATGCCGGCTTTGGATTTGATACATATGAAATATGGGTCTGTTGGCTGATGATATGTACTCTGTTGTAAATGTATTTTCCTGATTATGTCAGCTCTTTTCTATTTTTCCCCTTTTACCATACGTGTTTTTGTACTATTGATTGCGGAGAAGGCATTTGGGGCTATTCTTTATGGGGGCTGGCAGTCGTCAACTGTCGTTTGTATTTATGGAACGAGGATGGAAATGTGTTTTGTTTCGCTTTTTAACAATATGAGATAGGCGTTTTCTATGTTGCTGATTGTTCCTGTTCTGTTATGAATCAATAATTTTGTGTGAACAGACTTTTCTCTGTGTTACATAATGTTTCGTCTGTGTTACATTTGCACTTTGTATGGCTCATATATTGAGTATTATACGCTATATTTGGCACCGTTTTAAGATGTAACATTTCTATATACCATGAATCGATATATTCGCATTATCGTTTTTATTATTTGTTTTTATAGCTCTTTTGACTTGGGCATAGCTCAGACAGGCCGCTTTTATACCATGGAGAATGGATTGTCCAGCAGTTTGGTTAATGAGCTCCTGCAAGATAGTCGGGGATTTGTCTGGATAGCCACCGAATATGGCTTGAATCGTTTCGATGGCATTCGCTTTACCAATTATCGGCATGTATTGGGCGATTCTACTACCATTAAAAATAACTATGTACATACATTGTTCGAAGACAGCCGGCAGAATCTTTTTGTCGGGTGCATTGACGGATTGATGATATATGATCGGGATACGGATACTTTTACGGAGATACCCATGGTGCGTGCAGGAAGAAGGGTGTATCCGCATGTGACGCAAATGTGCGAATTGCATAATGGGGAGGTTTGGATAGCAACCACCGGTCAAGGAATGTTCCGCCTGAATGAGAAGAGGAGTGAAGCTGTTTCGATGGATGCCATATTGCTTCAGGCAAATTATAATTATCTGCAGAATTTTTATGAGGATTCCGATCATAATATTTGGATTGCTACGGATGTCAATGGGCTGATCTATTACGAGCCGATCACTCGGAGAAGTCATTTTTTCAGGTATTCGGACATCAATGACAACAGTGTGTCATCGATCGGTGAAGATGCCCAGGGAAATCTTTTTATCGGGACGCCGAAAGGGGGACTTTTACGGTATGACAAGCAGAATCACTGTTTTATTCCTGTCTCATACAACAAGTCTGAACCTGTATCGGTAAATTGTATGGCTTTAGTGTCCGGCAAGCTGTTGGTCGGTACAGACGGACAAGGATTAAAAGTCTATAATCCGGCCATTAATGGTTTGGAAGATTACAGCATCAACTCTGCTCCGCAGGATTTTTCGAAGGGAAAAATCCATGCGATAATGGAGGATAAGGATAAGAATCTGTGGTTGGGGTTGTTTCAGAAAGGAATTATGCTGATCCCGAACCAGGAAAATCCTTTTGAGTACTACGGATACAAGTCAACATATTACAATCCTATCGGCGAAGGATGTGTGATGTCTGTTTTTCAAGATGAAAACTATCATTTGTGGGTGGGAGCCGACAACGAAGGTCTGTTCGAGTTGGGCATTGACGGCAAACGTCTTCATCATTATAAGCCGAGTAGTTCCCCTCAATCGGTTGCAAATACGATTATGTGTATGTTTGAAGATTCGAACAGTGACTTTTGGGTTGGTTCTTACACGAGAGGATTGGCAAAAATGGATCGGAATACCGGTGAGTGCGAATATCTGAAACAAATTGGAAATAACAAGGTCCTGTCTGTTGCTGAAGATAATAAGAAAAATCTGTATATAGCAACATTGGGTGCAGGCTTTTTTAAGTATAATTTGGAGACAAAAAAGCTGATGCATTACGAATCGTCCAAGGATGAGACGGGGGATTTAGGACGAAATGAATTGGCTAACGATTGGGTTAATTATTTGATTTGTGACCGTGAGGGGTATGTTTGGTTAGCCCATTATAAGGGAATCAGTTGCTTTAATCCTACCACCAACAGTTTTCTTAGCTTTAAGCAGACGAATACGTTGATTACCGATTGCGTTGGCTATGCACTGTTGGAAGGTGCTGATGGGCGTATTTGGGCAGGTACAACTGCCGGGTTGTACTGCTTTGATAAGAAAACCGAGGAAATTGAACAATATACTGTCAAGGAAGGGTTGCCCAATGATGTTATTTGCGGATTGTGTGAAGACGGGCAACACAATATCTGGATCAGCACTTATAAAGGTATCAGTAAATACGATGTGAAAGGGCGACGATTTGTCAATTACTATGCGGGCGATGGCTTGCAAGGCAATGAGTTCACGCATGGTGCTTTTTATCGGGCTCCTTCAGGAAAGATTTTCTTTGGGGGTGTAAACGGAATAACCAGTTTCTTGCCTGACGCAATCAGTGGCGAGTCGAAAGCCATGGAAGTGTGGATTACAGACTTTTTTATTTTCGACAAGCCTGTGCACAAAAATACTATTTCCGGTGACAGTCCTGTCATTCAGGAAAATGTTCAGGATGCAAAGCTGTTTCGGCTTGCTTACGATGACAATACGTTCAGTATCATTTTTTCGACTTTGCAATACAATAATCCAGAGCAGATTACTTACCAGTACCGGATGGAAGAATTGGGTACTAAGTGGTTATCGACCGAGCCAGGAGTGAATCGGGTTACTTACAATAATCTGCCTCCCGGTAAATATACTTTTTCTGTCCGGGCACTGAAGCATGGAAACTTTTCGGACATACGTACGGTCAGGATAGTAATCTCCCCTCCATGGTACGAAACCAAGTGGGCTTATTTCATCTATTGCCTGTTGTTTATCTTCCTGGTGTTGGGAGCTATCAGTTATATCCGCTCGCGTATGCGTCACCGTCGCGAACTGATGGAGCGGGAGCATGCCGAACAACTGAATGAAGCCAAGTTGCAGTTCTTCATCAATATCTCTCATGAAATACGTACTCCGATGACGCTGATTATTAATCCGTTGGAGAAGCTTATAGCCGACAGGAAAGATGCCGAACTGCATAAGACTTATCTGATGATTTATCGGAATGCCCAACGCATTCTGCGTCTGATCAATCAGTTGATGGACATCCGCAAGCTGGATAAAGGACAGATATTCCTGAAATTCCGCGAAACCGATATTGTAGGGTTTATCAATGATGTGATGACGACGTTTGATTATCTGGCGCGGAAAAAGAAGATTCGCTTTACGTTCGAGCACGATATGCCGGAATTGAAGGTGTGGATTGATCTGAATAACTTCGATAAGATTCTGATGAACATCCTCTCTAATGCGTTTAAATATACGCCCGAAGAAGGGGAGGTGCAGGTAGCGCTGACTACAGGGAAAGATCCTACGCGCAAAGATGCTTTGAAGGAGTATTTCGAAATAACCGTTACCGATAGCGGTATTGGCATCGACAAGAGCAAAATAGAACGGATATTCGAACGCTTCTATCAGATAGACAATGATGTGACCCAGTCTAATTTCGGAACGGGAATCGGATTGCACCTGTCCCGTTCGTTGGTCCTGCTGCATCATGGGATTATCTTTGCAGAGAACCGTACGGATACGTCCGGAAGCCGTTTCGTTATCCGTATTCCATTGGGAGCTGCTCATTTACGCGCAGACGAACTTGAATCCGGTGAAAGTAACATAAAAATGGTATCTGCACCTTTGAAGTCACAGATTTCTCCTGTGTTGAGTGTGGTGCAGGACGAGCAGCATGCCGAAGAGGAAAAAGTGGTTAAGCCTAAAACTCACCAGAAGGTGCTGGTTGTGGAAGATGAAGAGGAAATACTCACTTATTTGAAAAATGAGTTGTCGGATGAGTACCGGATACAGACGTGTACAAATGGCAAGGAAGCCTATGAACTGATGCTGGTCGATATGCCCGATTTAGTCATCAGCGACATCATGATGCCTGAGATGGACGGACTCACATTGTGTAGAAAGATTAAGCAGAATACCAACATCAACCATATACCGGTTGTGTTGCTGACGGCCAAGTCGAAGCCCGAAGACCGATTGGAAGGTATGGATACGGGGGCTGACGGTTATATTGTGAAACCGTTCAATACCGACTTGTTGAAGAGTACGATTGCCAATCTGTTGTTGAATCGTCGTATGTTGCGAAACAAGTTCAGCGGCACCCAGCAGCAGGAAGACAAAATAGACAAACTGCAGATGCAGTCGGGCGACGAGAAGCTGATGGAAAAGATCATGAAAGTGGTGAACGAACACCTGGCCGATCCCGACTTGAATGCTGAGTTGCTCGCCACGGAGGTTGGACTTAGCCGGGTACATATTCATCGGAAATTGAAAGAACTGACCAATCTTTCAGCTCGCGATTTCATAAAGAACATCCGTCTGCAGCAGGCCGCCAAGCTTCTGGCCGAGGACAAGAAGCTCACCATTTCAGAGGTGGCATATGCTACGGGCTATGCTAATCTGTCGCATTTCTCCAATTCGTTTAAGGAACGATATGGCATGTCGCCTAAGGACTACATTAATAAACACCGGAAAGAGTATGTGTTGTCCTGAAATAGGTTGACTCCATTAGCCGCAAATCATGTAATGAAAATGGAAAAAGAGAACCAATTG